>NZ_CP155828.1:352262-704525 GCF_040126175.1 Candidatus Phytoplasma solani | reverse complement strand
TAGAGACGATATTTTTTACTTAATTATAAAATTGTCTTGTTTTTGTTAATATTTTTATTAAAATTTAAGAACATTTTAAGAACATTTTTTCTTATTTAAGAACATTTTTTTAATTTTTATTATAATTAATTTTTTAATTTTTTCAAAAAAAATTTAATTATTCAATAAAATCATAACATAAAAAATAATTGTTTTTAGGAACAAAAAAACAACCCTTTCCTAACTTTAAAAAAACGTTGTTTTTTTAAAAAAAAGTAACATATAAAGGAACAAAAAAAATTTTTATTTTTTTATTAAAAATTAAGTCTTTATAAAATAAAAAAGATTATAAAATTTAATTTAAGAACTTTTTTGAACTGTTTAAGAACAATTAAATTTAATTTTTCCTAATTTTAAAACCCCCCCCTTTATTAATTTTTATTTTTTATTTTTTTAAAATATCTTTAAAAAATTAATTTAAAAATGATAAAATATGCTTGTAATTATTTTTTAAAAGAATAATTTTTTATACTTTTAACATTTTTTAATATTTTTTTTATTAAAAAATATTAGGTTTATTATTTTTTTGATTTAACTTGATTTTTAATTTTTTAATAATATTATTTAATTTTAACTCAAAAATAAGGATTATTGTTTTTTGTTCGTTCCTTTTTCATTTAAAATCAAAAAATTTAAATAAAGGATTAAACTAAATGAAAGTTTCTATTAAAAATATTTTTCAAAAAACAGATTTTTATTTACAAAAAAGACTTATTATTGATGGTTGGGTTAGAAATTGTCGTTTTCAAAAAAATTTAATTTTTATAGAATTAAATGATGGTACTTTTTTAGAAAACCTACAAATTGTTTGTAAAGATATTGATTTAGAAAAAATAAAAAATACTTTGCAAATCGGAGCTTCTTTGAAAGTTGAAGGTTTTTTAAAAGAAATAGAAAATAAAGAAAAAAAAATTGAAATTTTAGCTCAAAATGTTATTTTATTGGGTTCAAGTGATTTTTCTTATCCAATTCAACCAAAAAAACATTCTCAATCATTTTTAAGAACAGTTACTCATCTAAGAATTCGTACAAAGCTTTTTGGGGCGGTTTTTCGTATTCGAAGTGCTGCTTTTTTAGCCCTACATAGTTTTTTTAATAAAAAAGGTTTTTTTCACGTTAATACTCCTATCATTACTACTAACGATGGCGAAGGAGCGGGAGAATTATTTCAACTTACTTCTCTTAATTTAGAAAATTCATTTAAAGAAAAAACATCACAATTAGATTATAAAAAAGATTTTTTTGGTAAAAAAGTTTTTTTAACAGTGACGGGGCAGTTAGAAGCTGAAGCAATGGCGTTATCTTTAAATAAAGTTTATACTTTTGGACCTACTTTTAGAGCTGAAAAATCTAATACTCCTAGACATGCTGCTGAATTTTGGATGTTAGAGCCAGAAATGGCTTTTTATGATTTAAAACAAAATTTAAAAATTGCTCAAGAAATGTTACAATATGTTATTGCTAAATGTCTCGAGGAAAATAAAAAAGATATTGATTTTTTGGATCAAACAATTAGAAAAGGTTTAGTTAAGGAATTAACTGATATTATTCAAGAAAAAGAATTCTTAGTAATTAAATATCAAAAAGCTATTGAAATTTTAGAAAAAAGTGACATTGTTTTTGAAAATAAAATTTTTTATGGCTCTGATTTAGCAACAGAACATGAAAAATTTTTAACTGAAAAATATTTTAAAAAACCAGTTTTTGTAATTGATTGGCCTAAAGAAATTAAAGCTTTTTATATGAAAAATAACCCTGATCAAAAAACAGTAGCAGCGATGGATCTTTTAGTTCCACGTGTTGGAGAACTTATTGGTGGTTCTCAAAGAGAAGAAAATTTATCAGCTTTAATCGAAAAAATGAAACAAATGAAAATACCACAAAAAGATTTAGAATGGTATTTAGATTTACGTCGGTTTGGTAGTTGTATTCATTCTGGTTTTGGATTAGGTTTTGAAAGGTTAATGATTTTTTTAACAGGTTTAGATAACATTAGAGATGTAATTGCTTTTCCAAGAACTTATCATAATTTAACTTTTTAATCATTGCTAATTTTTTTTGTTTTTTTATCAATTTTTTTTAAAATTAATTATTTAAACATCAAAATAACACATATATAAAAAAACAAAAGGAATAAAAAATGGGTATAAAATTAAAGCAAGTTTCTAAAATTTTTGTTGATAAAAAAACTTCAAAAAAAACTTATGCTGTTAATAAAATTGATATTGATATTCCTAAAGGGAAATTAATTAGTCTTTTAGGGCCTTCTGGTTGTGGCAAATCAACTACTCTTTATATGATTGCAGGACTTCATTCTATTTCTTCTGGAAAAATTTTTTTTGGAGATAAAGATGTAACCGATGTTCCTATAGAAAAAAGAGGGATTGGTTTGGTGTTTCAAAATTATGCTTTATATCCACATATGACAGTTCAACAAAATATTGCCTTTCCTCTGGAAAATTTAAAAATACCTTCACAAGAAATTTTAATTAAAGTCGAAGAAATTGCTAAATTAGTTGGCATTGGAGAGCATTTAGAAAAAAAACCACATGAATTATCTGGTGGGCAACAACAACGTGTTGCTATCGCTCGCGCTTTGGTTAAAAAACCACGAGTTTTACTGTTGGATGAACCTTTATCTAATTTAGATGCAGGACTTCGTTTAAAAACTCGTGAAGAGATTCGACGTATTCAAAGAAAAACAGCTATTACTGCCGTTTTTGTTACCCATGATCAAGAAGAAGCTATGACAATTAGTGATGAAATTTGTTTGATGAAACAAGGAGAAATACAACAAAAAGGCGCACCTCAAGAAGTTTATTCTAATCCTTGTAATTTATTTGTTGCAAAATTTTTAGGTAATCCTTTGATTTCTATTTTTGATGGTGAAATTATTTGCGGAAAAGTTTATATTGGCAAATCTTTGCTATTTGATTTTTCTAATAATAAATCTTTAAACACTTTAAAACAAAAAATTTATGTCGCTATTAGACCTGAAGGATATTGGTTTGCAGAGGATGGAAATTTAGAAATTGAAACTCTTTTTTTAGAAAGTGTTGGTAGAGATTTAATGTTATTAGCTCGTCACCCTCAAGCTGTCAATAATACTTTCCGACTTGCTTTTGATGAAAAAAGTAAAAATATTATTTTTCCTCAAGGTTTTATTTCTAAGCAAAAAATTAAATTTCAAATCAAACAAGAAAAATGTTTTCTTTTTGATCAAAAAACAGAAAATAGGATTTTTTAGGTGTCATTTTTGAAAAAAATTTCTCAAAACCATTGGAAATATAAACATTGGTATTATTTGTTTCCAGCTTTAATTATTGCAATTATTTTTAATTTTTATACTTTAAATAAAACATTTTTAATTTCTTTAGACTCCGGTTATAATAAGTTTGCTGATGTTTTTTCTTACTATTTTAATTTTAAAAATTATCGAAATATTTTTGTTGATCAAGATTTTTTAAAAGCTCTTTTAAACACTTTTTTATTGGTTTTAACCGCAGTCCCTCTTTCTATTTTTATTTCTTTGATGATAGCTTTAGGTTTAAATAATGTTTATAATCGTTTTTTGAAAAAATTTTTTCAAACTGTTTTTTTTCTTCCTTATTTAGCTAATTCTGTTATTATGGGGATGGTTTTTGCAGTCCTTTTTTATCATAATATTTTTGCTTTTAAAGATAGTTCAGAAGGTTTAATTAATCAATTTTTTAATTCTTCGCGAGATTGGATTAATCCCGCTGCTTCTTATTTTAGCAAAATGTTTGTTTTAGTTATTTATGTTGTTTGGAGATCTTTACCTTTTCAAATTTTAATTTTTAGTGTTAGTTTACAAAATATTGGTAAAAATTATTTTGATGCTGCTAGGGTTGATGGTGCCTCTAAAATGACTATTTTTAGAAAAATTACTCTTCCTTTGCTTTCTCCAATTGTTTTTTATCAAATTATTATAACTATGATTCAAGTTTTTAAAGAGTATGAATCTGTTGTTGGTATTTATGGCACTAACGAATTGAAAGTTAACACCATTGTTGGTTATATTTATCATCAAATATCTAATCCTGTTCTTGATTCTTATTCCAAAGGAGCGGCCGCTACTATTATTTTATTTTTGATTTCTATTTTTTTCACTCTTTTTAATTTCTTTTTTATTAAAAAAAAAATCAATCGAGAATAAATATTTAAGGTAATAAATGAAATGAATAAACTTCAATTAGATTTATTGATTTTGAAAAAAAAAATACCATGTTTTTTTTTCATTTTTGTTAAATATTTTTTTTTATTTTTAATTGCGATTATTTTAGCTTTGCCTTTTTATTGGATGTTAAATGTTTCTTTTCAAAATGACAGTCTAAATGTTAGTTGGTATCCTAAAAATTTTACAATTAAACATTTTGTAGATGTTTTATCACATAAGAATGGTGTTTTTTTTCACTCTTTTTTAATAACTATTTTAGTGGTTTTTTTTTCTACTATTTTAGGACTTTTTGTTTCTGTGATTACTGCTTTTGCTTTAAGTATTTTGAAATTTAAAACTAAAAAAATTGTTTTTGGCCTTTTTTTAGTTACTACTATGATTACTACTGAAAGTATGTTTTTAACGAATTATCAAACTGTGGCTCGTTTGGGTTTGGTTGATTCTGGCAATGGTTCTCAATTGCCTGGTGGTGTTTATTTTGCTATGGTATTACCTTTTTTAATTAATTTTTTTCATATTTTTTTATTAATACAAAATATCAAAAAAATACCTAAAGAATTATATTTATCTGCTAAAATTGATGGTAGTAGTGATTTTAATTTTTTATATAAAATTTTAGTTCCCCTTTTAAAAGATAATTTAATTAATATTATTATTTTTAGAGCTGTGGCCGCTTGGAATGCTTATTTATGGCCTAAACTTGTTGGTGGTAAATTATTAACAGTAATAATGAGAGATTTTTTTAATTCTGAAACAAAACCAGCTTTAATCAATCAACAAATGGCAGCTACTGTTTTAATTACGATTCCTTTAGTTTTATTATTTATTTTTTGTAAGAAATATATTTTAGAAAGTAAGTTACACAGTGGTATTAAAGGATAACTTAAAAATTATTGTTTTTTTTCTTTTTGCTTTCCTATTTTTAAACATTATAATTTTATTTCCTAAAACCAAAGTTAATGATTTAAGAAAAAATCATTACGAAGAATTAAAAACAACACTTAAAAAGTATAAAGATAAAAATAAATGGGAAAACTTTAAACAAAAAAAACTTACTATTGTCTTTTGGCACAATCTAGAATCATGGAAAAACCCAGAAATTTTAAAAGAACTTATTCAAAAATTTAATGAAGAATATCCAAATATCACAGTTAAAGAAGAATTTAAAGGTAATTGGGGTACTCTTACTAAAAACATAAATGTTGCTTTACCAGCTAACAACGAACCTCATTTAATTGTTTCTTATCCTGATTTTTTAGTTGATTATTATGAATCAGGTAAATTAGTTCCTCTTGATGATTTTATTTTGCATGAAAATAAAGAAATACAATTGAAAGAACAAAAAGAACAAAAAATATTTTATGCTAGCTATGAAGAAGAATCACAAATTAAATTAGGAAAAGAAGAGCAAAAATGGTATTCTTTGCCTTTCACCAAAAATATTGAATTAATGTTTTATAATCAAACTTATTTTAAAAAATTAAAAGAAAGAATTAAAAACTCCTCCCTTAAAGATGAAATTAAAAATTATTTTTTTGATTATGATAAAAATTTTTTAGGTAAATTAAGAGATGATATTACATGGGAACAATTAGAAAATTTATGTTATGTTATTAAACAATTAGATCCTCAAAAAATTCCTATTTCTTATGAATCCGAATCTAACTTATTTATCGTTACTTCCGCTCAAAAAAATATTCAATACACAAATACCCCGACCCAAAGCGATCAATTAGGGGTTGATTTTGATAATGATGAAGCTAAAGAAATGGTTAAATATTTTAAAACACATTTTTATGATAAAAAATATTTAATTACTCGTAAATTATCTGGTGAAAATCACACTATTCCTTTGTTTTTTAAAGAAAATATTTTAATGAATATTAATTCTTCTAATGCGGTGGATTATTTAAGTAAAGCTAACTTTCAAGTGGGTGTCACATCTTTTCCTAAATCTGATAAAGACAAAAAAAAGACCTTGCAACAAGGAGCTAATGTTAATTTATTTTATAAACAAAACAAAGATGAAGTTCTTGCTTCTTGGTTATTTTTAAAATATTTAACTTCCAAAAAAGCAAATAGCATTTTATTTAAACAAGAAAGTAGTCAATTTCCTACAAGACCAGATTATGTAAATACTGATGAATTTAAAAAAGAAATAGAAGAATATAAAAAAATTATATTAGAAAAAGAAAGATTAGATGTTTTATCTAAAGAAGAACTCAAATCTCTTTTAAAAGCAAAATTTTTATTATTTTTAAACAAAGAAAGAAAAGAAGATGAAAAACAAAGAGAAGAACAAAAAGAACCAATTTATTTCTTTTCTCCTGTTTTTCAAAAATCTTATATTGCAAGATTAGTTGTAAATCAATTATTAGTTGATTGTTTTTTGTTAGATAAAGATGATAAAGACCTAGCAAATAAAATTAATGCATTGTTTGAAACAGCCCAAAAAAAAGCTCTTGCTTAAAAAAATTAAATAAAGAAAGGAAAAGTATGCAAATTATTTATGAACAAATTAAAATTTTTGATAACATCGTTATTTATGGTCATATTAAACCAGATGGCGATTGTTATGGGTCTCAGTTAGGTTTAAAAGATATTATTAAAGTTACTTTTCCTCATAAAAAAGTTTATGTAGTGGGGGAAAACAACCCTTATTTATCTTTTGTAGGTTCGATGGATCAAATTGGAGATGATTTATTTCAAAATGTTTTAGCTATTGTAGTTGATTGTGGCCAAGAAAAAAGAATTAGTGATACTAGATTTAAATTAGCTCAAAAAATTATTAGAATTGACCATCATTTATTAACTGATCAATATGGTGATTATCAATGGGTTGACCCTAGTTATTCCTCTTGTTCTCAAATGATTTTTGATTTGAAACAAAATTTTAAGATGAAGTTAACTAATAGAGGGGCTTTGGCGTTGTATGTAGGTATTGTTACTGACACTGGTAATTTTTGTTTTGATAGAGTTAATCAACACACTTTAAAAATAGCTTCTTCTTTGCTTGCATTTGATTTAGATGTTTCTAAAATTTTTTATCACCTTAATAAAGAAAATTTAACTTTGTTTCATTATAAAGCTTATATTTTTCAAAACGCTATCACTTCTAAAGGCTTTGTTTATCTTGTCGTCCCTCAAGAAATCTTGCAAAAATTTCATTTAAATATTGACATTGCTGCTAGTTTAGTTAATATTTTAGGTCATTTAGAAGGTCATCCAGTATGGGCTTTTTTTATGGAAAAAGAAGATAAAACTTTTAAAGTTAGTGTTCGTTCTCGTGGTCCTGAAATTAATCATATTGCTAAACAATTTCAAGGTGGTGGTCACCTAAGAGCTTGTGGTGCTATTTTAAATTCTAAAGAACAAATACAACTTTTTATTGAAAAGATTCAAGAATCTATTATGGTTTTTGAAAAAAACAAAAATAAAAGTGATTTTTATTAAAATAAAAAAGTTTTTAAGTTTTTGATTGAAATAATTAAGCGTAAGAAAGGTTAAACATTAGAAAAAAATGCTTTTCAATACTATTGCTGCTATCTCAACCCCCCTAGCAACAGGGGGGATTAGTGTAATTAGAGTCAGCGGCACTCAAGCGATTACAGAAATTAATAAAATTTTTCGAGGTAAAAATTTGTTAGAAGCTTTAACTCACACCATTTATCATGGTTTTATTTTAAACCAAGACAAAACAGTTTTAGATGAAGTTTTAGTTTCGGTTTTTAAAGCTCCTCAATCTTTTACCGGTGAAAATGTGATTGAAATTAGCACTCATGGTGGCATTTTAATTACTCAAATGGTGTTAGAACGAATTTTAACTTTAGATATTAGATTGGCTCATCCTGGTGAATTTAGTCAAAGAGCTTATCTTAATGGCAAAATTGATTTAGTGCAAGCTGATTCTATTATGGATTTAATTTACGCCACTAATCAAAACGCTGTTAAAATAGCTAATCTGGGATTGCATAAACAAACTTCTCAATTAGTCATTGACTTGCGAGAAAAAATTTTGCATCTTATTGCTCAAATTGAAGTTAATATTGATTATCCTGAATATGATGATACTTTGTTAATAACACAAAACATTATTGTTCCTCAAGTGACTAGTTTGATGGAACAATTAGAAGATATTTTATCCCATTCTCAAAAAAGTAGATATCTTAAAGATGGCATTAAAACTTTAATTATTGGACGTCCTAATGTGGGCAAATCAAGTTTATTAAATGCTTTGTTAAATGAACCAAAAGCGATTGTTTCTGATATCGCAGGAACTACAAGAGATTTTGTTGATGCTTATTTTAATTGTCAAGGGATTACTCTTCATTTAATTGATACTGCAGGGATACATCAAACAAAAAATCCCATCGAAAAAATAGGTATTTCAAGAACTAAAAAACTTTTGTTACAAGCAGAATTAATTTTATTAGTTTTGGATCAAAGCAATACTTTACAAGATGAAGATCAACAATTATTGCAATTAACTAATTTAAAAACTCGCATTATTGTAGGCAATAAAGCAGATTTAAATAGTGATCAATTTAAATCTCAAAAAATGTTTTCAACTGTGTTTTTAAAAGATTTCATTTCGGTTTCAAGTTTAAAAAAAACCGGTTTGTTGACATTACAAAAAGCTATTTTACAAAAATTTCAATTAGAGCTTATTCAACCAAAAGATTTTAATTATTTTTCTAATGTTAGGCACATTAATCAAATTCAAATAGCACATCAAGCTTTAAAGGAACTACAAAACGCTATTGCGCAATCGATGCCAATTGATATTTATTCAATTGATCTAACAAAAGCTTATCAAGCTTTAGGAGAAATTATCGGTGATAACCAAGAAAATAATTTAATTAAGGAGTTATTTGCTAGATTTTGTTTAGGAAAATAAAAACATTAAACCCTTCCTGTTTTTTTAATTTTTTTATAACTATTTTATCTTATTTTTATTGATGGTATATAATTTTTTAGCTATTTTTTTGTATTAAATATATTAAATATAATTTTTAAAATTAAAGAGAGAAAAAAGATGAAATTAATTCAAGAAAAAATTAATGCTTTTGATACTATTATTATTCATGGACATATTAATTCAGATGCTGATTCTTATGGATCTCAATTTGGTTTAAAAAATATGTTGCAAACTACTTTTCCTGAAAAAAAAATTTATACAGTAGGAGAAAGACACTTTAATTTATCTTTTTTAGGATCAATGGATGAAATAACTGATAATCTTTATGAGAATGCTTTAGTTTTTGTAGTTGATTCTGGTGAACTAAAAAGCATTAGTGATCAAAGATTTAAATTAGGTAAATTTATTATTCGAATCGACCATCATATTTTAATAGAAAAGTATGGTCATTATGAATGGGTTGATGATTCTTTTTGTTCTTGTTCAGAAATGATTTATCTTCTTAAAGAAAAATTAAATTTAAAATTAACTTATCCAGGCGCTTTAGCTATTTATGCAGGAATATTAACTGATAGTTTTAATTTTAGTTTTCATCGAGTTAGTAGTCATACTTTTCGAATTGCATCGGAATTATTAAAGTATGGCATCGATATTACTTGGGTTGAAAAAAAAATTAAAAAATCCAAAATAAATGTTTTACAATATAAAGGCTATGTCTATCAAAATATTGTTGTTGCAAAAAATTTTGTTTATGTGCATGTTTCTCAAAAGATTATTCAAAAATTTGGTTTAACTTTAGAAGAGGCTTTTTCAGCTGTTCATTTGTTGTCCCATTTAGAAAATTACTATTTTTATATTCTTTTTTTAGAAATGCCTAATCAAGAAATTAAAGTTCGTCTTTGTTCTAATGGACCTGAAATTTATAATGTTGTTAAAAAATATGGTTTTAAAGGACACCTTCGTGCATGTAGTTTGTTTTTGCCTTCTTATCGAGAAATTACCCCATTTATTAAATCTTTAGAAAAAGACATATTTGTTTATTTGCAAAAACTTTAATTATCTATGTATAAAATAATTTATAATATTTTTTGGGTATAAAAAATCATCTAAATAGCAATAAATTCAAAGAAAGGGTTATTTTATGATTAAAATTAATCTTTTAAATAATCAAATACATTCATTTCCTGCGAAAGTAACTCCTTTGGAAATTTGGAAAACTTTGTTAAAAACTACTTTTAAAAAACCAGTTGCAGCTCTTTTTAATCAAAAACTAGTTGAACTTAATTATTCTTTAATGCAGGATGGAACATTAGAAATTTTGACCGAAGAAAATCCGAAATCATTAGATGTTTTAAACCATAGTACAACCCATCTGATGGCTCACGCAATTCAAAGACTTTATCCTCAAGTTCTTTTAACAATTGGTCCTGCTATTAGAGAAGGATTTTATTATGATATTGATTTTCAAAGTCATTCTGTTACAGAAAAAGATTTGATAATAATTGAAAAAAAAATGCACGAAATTGCTTTAGAAAATCACTTAATCACAATGGAAAAAGTAACGTATGATAAAGCGAAACAGCTTTTTGCAAATAACCCTTACAAATTGATTTTATTAGAAAAACACAAAGAAGAAGTCATTACTATTTGTCAACAAGGGGAATTTATTGATCTTTGCCATGGCGGACACCTTTTAAAAACCTCCCTAATGAAATATTTTAAACTTTTAAAAATATCTGGATCATATTTTCAAGGAAATGCAAAAAATAAAACCTTAACACGTATTTATGGCACTTCTTTTTTTAAAAAAGAAGGCTTAATTAATTATTTGCAGTTGTTAAAAGAAAGAAAAGAACGCGATCATAAAAAACTTAATAAAGAATTAGAATTATTTATGTTTTCTAAAGAAGTAGGTGTAGGTTTACCTTTTTGGTTACCTAAAGGAGCTACTTTGAGACGTATTGTTGAAAGGTATATTGTTGATAAAGAAGTAATGCATCAATATCATCATGTCTATACTCCAATTATGGCTAATACAGAACTTTATCGTATTTCCGGTCATTTAGAACATTATTCACAAAACATGTTTCCTGTGATGCAATTAGCAAGCGGGGAACAATTGGTTTTAAGACCGATGAATTGTCCACATCATATGATGATTTATAAAAAAACCCCTCGTAGTTATAAAGAATTACCATTAAGAATCGCTGAATTAGGGATGATGCATCGTTTTGAAAAGTCAGGTGCTGTTGCAGGTTTGCAAAGAGTAAGAGAAATGACTCTTAATGATGCTCATATTTTTGCAAGAACCGATCAAATTAAAGAAGAAATAAAAAAAATAATTAATTTAATTTTAGAAGTTTATCATGATTTTAAAATTAAAAAATATGAGTTTCGTTTAAGTTATCGCGATCCTCAAGATAAAGAAAAATATTTTCCAGATGATCATATGTGGCAACATGCAGAAAAAATTTTAAAAAATACAATTGAAGAACTTAATTTACCTTTTAAAGAAGCAATCGGCGAAGCTGCTTTTTATGGCCCTAAAATAGATGTTCAAGTGTTTACTGCTTTAGGTAATGAAGAAACTTTATCAACCATTCAATTAGATTTTTTATTACCGCAAAAATTTGATTTAACTTTTATTGATGCTAATAATAAACATTGTCGTCCAGTTGTGATTCATCGTGCTGTTGTTTCGACTTTGGAACGCTTTTTATCTCATTTAATCGAAGAAAATAAAGGTATTTTTCCTTTGTGGCTTGCTCCTTTGCAAATACTTTTAATTCCTGTTTCCTCTTCTTCTTTGCATTTAGAATATACTCAAAAAATAAAAGATATTTTATTATCTAAAGGTTTTAGGATAGAAATTAATTCAAAAGAAACAACTTTAGGTTATAAAATTCGAGAAGCTCAAAAATTAAAAATCCCTTATCAAGTAGTTATTGGTGATAACGAAATTACTAAAAATGTGCTTACTTTTAGAAAATATGGTAAAACAACTCAAACTGAAATAAATATCGAAGATTTTATTATTTGTTTAAATGAACAAATTACTAAAAAAACATCATTTTAACAAAAAAACTAAATTATTTAGTTTCTTCTTTTGTTTTATGTTGTTGATTAATACTATTGTGTTATAATTATCTTATATTAGAAAATTTAAAGGCGTATTAAAAAAATATTTTTTTCTTAACTAAAAAATTATAACTTTCTTAACATTAAGAAAAAATAAGTAAGTTATATTAAAAATTAACAATGAAAAAAATAATTAAAAAAAGTATTATAATATTTATTTGTTTTATTTTGTTTCTTTTTTGTTTTGTCAACCTTTTGTTAAAAATAGTTAATAAAAATCAAAAAATTAAAAAACCTGTAACTTGTTTGAATAAAATATCAGATCAATTAACCCATAAATTAGCATATTTAGGTTTAAATCAATTTGTAAACGGATTAGAAGATGATCGATTTAAACAACATTATTTACTTATTTTACAAGGAGATAAAGATGTTTTTGAAAACAATGTTTTAAATTGTTCTTTGCAAACTGCAAGCACTTCTTTAATTCAAGGAACTCTTGATTTTTTAGGACAACAATTAAAACATAAACTCAATTTAATAATCAATGATAAACATTTGTTATCTTCTTTTTCTTGCGATGATAACCCTATTGATTTAAGGATGAAAAATAACAATTTTCATTTTTTTATCCAAACACCTAAAGACACTAGAGGAGATGGTTATTGTTTTTTTCACGCTCTTATTTTTTTATTGAAAGAAAAAAATTTATCATTAGAAGATATCATAAACACTTCTTTCGGTAAGATTGATTTAAACGTTACTAATCGAAATATTATTGATAAAATTCAAAAACAAAAACAAATCATATAAGAAATGCAAACCAAATGATAAACTAATAAAAATTTATTTATTGTTTTTATTAGTAAAAGACCCACTTTAGAAGTGGGTCTTTTTTTGCTTTTGTAAAAACATTTTTTTATTTTAGCTAATTTTTTTTGATAAAGTTTTTAACTTTAAAAAGTACAATTCTTATGAAGGCAAATTTTTATAGTTAAAAAAAATAAAAAAACAATTTTTAAAAAAATGAAAAATTAGTAAAAAAACCAAGTTAAAATCTTAGTAAATTAATTTTTCTGAGTGTTAAACTTGTTTTTTTTTTTTTTTGGTGTATAATTATAATTAATAGTAGTTGTGTTTTTGAAAATTGCTATTGCTATAGTTTATTAAAATTATAAAAGAAAAAAGGTTCAAAAATAATAATTGTTATATTTAAATTTTATGCATTAAAATGAAAGGTTTAATGATTGCAAATGAATTTAATAAAAAAACATTCTTTTTTAATAATTAATTTTATTTTTATATTTTGTTTATTTTTAAATGTAAATATAGTGTTTGCGAGTTCCGAAGATTCAGGCCAACAAAAACCAGTAGATGCTTTATTTAAAAATCCAGAATTACAATTTTATAGTGATGAAGAGCATACTCAAGAAATTGGTAAAATAACCCAAGGAATACCTCAAGAAAATGAATTTACAAATACTTCTGAAAGTTTACAACAACGTTGTAATTTTTTAAATAAGCAACCTAAAATTTACAACAACCAAGGGAAACAATTAACTTCAAGATGTTTTGATGATAATGGGGATATCAATTATAATATAGACCAAACTTATGATATTGGTTATAATAATGATAACAATAAAATCAAAGAAACTTTTTTCCAATCCGACGGCAAAACAATTGCATACATCCAAGAATTCGATCCTGAAACAAAGAAACTTATCAAAGCAACTAAATTCCAATCCGACGGCACAACAATTGCATACATCCAAGAATTCGATCCTGAAACAGAGGAACTTATCAAAGAAACCTACTATAATGACGACAACGGCAAAACAATTGAATACATCCAAGAATTCGACCCTCAAACAAATAATTGCAAGGCAACTAAATATAAACCCGATGGTGTAAATCCTTTAATTATTATAAAAATTAATCCTCAAAATGGCAAAAAAATTAAACACACTAAGTTCCAAAATGATGAAAACAAAGTTGAATTTACTAATGAATACGACCCACAAACAGGAAATCTAACCAAACAAACCACATTCAAAACCGACGGCAAAACAATTGATCAGATCTTCACATTCGATCCTAAAACAGGTCTACCAAATGATTATGTTGTTTTGCCCAAACCTGTCGTAGAGCAACAAAATACTTTATCAATAAATAATTTATTAATCAATAAAATAACAATTACAATCAATAATAAAAATAATGATGAAGCTTTAGCAGCCATTAAATGTAATAATCCTCAATTACAAGAAAATACCACATTAAAAGTAGAATTTCCAGAAAATGAAAACTTTGTAATTGTTTCAGATTCAAATTATAGTGGAGTTATTGAAGTCCCCTATATCTTGACTCAATCTTCACAAACAACTTCATCAGAAATCAATACAACAAATACAGATAATCAAAGTTTTACATCCTCAGTAACACAAGATACAGCAATAAGTAATTCCACAAGCAAAAATTCCCCATCAACAAGAACACCAACAACAGAACCAAAAAAAGAATCATTTGCATGGTTATGGTTACTTTTAGGAATTGTTGTTGTTTTGAGTGCTGGAAGTGGTGGTTCCTATTATTATATGAAAAAAAATAGAAGAACTAAAAGAAAATAATTGATGACATTACACATGTTTTTTGTAACAAATAATTAAACAGAAAGGCAAATTTAATTAATGAATAACAACAAAAAGATTTTTTTCTTGAAAAAAAATTTATTATCTTTCATAATGATTTTTATCTTTTTTCTTTTTTGTTTCAATGTTGATAATGTTAACGCCCAAAATAACAACAATTTATCAACTATATTACAAACTACAGATTTAGGTGAGTTACAATACAAAACTGAAGGATATATTAAACAAGCTATCGTTTCAAAAAATCCTAATAGAACAATTAACCAAGAACAATTATCCGTAGAAATCATTAATAATGCATCAAAAGCAAAAATTACTTCTGGGCAATTTAGCGGAGAAGTGCAAGTTACCTTCGCAATCCAACAACGATTATCAGACATAATACAAGTTACAAACTTAGGAAATATATTAGTTCATGATAAAGGCATCAAAGATGCTATTAAAGAAAAAAATTGTTTGTTTGAACCACAAAAAGCAACTATTAATAACATAATTGAAACAAATGCCACAGTTAGTTCTTCTCAAGGGACTGGCGAAGTACAAGTAAATTTTAGCAAAAGACCTTTTTTAGCGAATGTGATAATTGGCGATGAAGTTAAAAATGAATTTAAACATATCTATGAAAATATTAAAAATTATCAAAATTATGTAGATATGGGTGCTGCAGTACCTAAAGGATATATTTTACATGGACCACCAGGAACTGGTAAAACTTATTTAACTCAACAGTTAAAAGAAGAATTAGGCGATAAAGTACACTATGAGGAATATGTTGGTCCTGAATTTATATCAGATTCTCCTGGAGTTGGCGAAACCAAAGTAAGAAGTATGTTTCAAAAAGCACGATCACAATATAAAACCGCTATTATTGTTATTGATGAAATTGATAGTATTTTATCTGTAAGAGGTTCTGTTGAAGGTGATAGCGGAGGAGCTGTTAGAGCTCATAATTCCCTTATAGATCAATTTTTAGCGGAATTAGATGGACTACAAACAAACTCTAAACCTATTGTTGTCATTGGTATAACCAACAAAGAAGATATTTTAGATGCAGCAGTGACTCGTCCTGGTAGATTAGAAAAAAAGATTTTAATTGATTTACCTGATAGACCAAACACTTGTTTAATATTGGAAATGTATTTAAAAAAAATTCGTTGTGAATCTAATTGCTTAATACAAGATTACATTTCAGAATTAACAGACAAATGTTTTACATTAAAAATGAGTCCAGCAAGTATTAAATATTTTACACAAGAAGCAGCTCGTATTGCTGTTATTAACCAACAAACAAATGTTTCGCAAATCAATTTAAAAGATTCTTTAGAAAAATATGAAAAAGAACAAATTAAAAAAGTTATCAAACTTCAAAATCTTGCTAATCCTAATTTTGATACTATCTCACGTTCTTTATTATATGCAACAATTACAACTTTGAGTATTTTTGTCATCATTTATATTTATTTTATTTACACAAAATATCAAAAAAAATCTAAATTAAAAAGATTTTGAAGGAAATTAATATGTCAATAAAAAAAATTACTAGAATATTAAAAAGACCAATGTTTTTTTTAATTTTAACTTGTGTGTTTTTTTTGGGATATTTTCTTTTTGTTGAATTTAGACAACAATGGGAAGACAAAGATGGTCGTTGTAATCATAATGAATTAATCCAAAAAATAAAAGATGCCCCTTCTAAGGAATCTAATAGACCTGAGGCTTTAGAATCTATTAAAATTTTTGAGTTAGGAGGCAGCATTATGAGAACAGAACATATGAATAAAATTATTGTTACAACTAAGGGTGGGGACGTTTATTATACTACAGTAAATAGTACTTTGTTTTTTACTACTATTTCACATGCACTTTCAGAAAAAGAGATCGGCCAGGAAAAAGCAAATTTAATAAGCACTTTAAATAATAAGGAAATTTTTGTAATAAAACCATTTTCTTTTGTTGCAAGTCCTTTTTTGGGAATAATTTCTTCTGTAACCTCGATTTGGTGGATCATGTATCTTTATCAAATGCGAAAAACTGGGGCTCAAAAAAATAATACTTTAGAACATGTAGATAAACAAAAAACTATTACTTTTGAAGATGTAGCTGGCAGTGTAGAAGAAAAAGAAGAATTAAAAGAACTTGTTGATTTTCTAAAACAACCGAAAAAATATTTGCATATAGGAGCTAAAATTCCTAAAGGGGTTTTGTTATCTGGTCCTCCAGGAACCGGAAAAACTTTATTAGCTAAAGCTGTTGCTGGTGAAGCTCAAGTACCTTTTTATTTTGCTTCTGGTTCTGAATTTGTTGAAATGTATGTCGGAGTTGGAGCTGCAAGAATTAGAAATTTATTTAAAGCAGCAATAAATAATGCTCCTTGTATCTTATTTATTGATGAAATCGATTCTCTAGGTGGTAAAAGAGGAGACAATTCTTCAGGGGGATCTTCTGAAAAAGATCAAACTTTAAACCAATTGTTAACTGAAATGGATGGTTTTAACCCCTCTTTAGGTGTGGTTGTCATTGCAGCTACTAATAGAACTGATATATTAGATTTTGCCTTATTACGTCCTGGCAGATTTGATCGCCAAATTATTGTCGACTTACCAGATGTGAAAGCTAGAGAAGCTATTTTAAAAATTCACGCTCGTAATAAAAAAATAGATCCTGAAGTGAACTTCCATCAATTAGCTAAACAATCTCAAGGTATGAGTGGAGCTCAATTAGGAGCTGTTTTAAATGAAGCTTCCATTTTAACAGTACGGAATTCAAAAGACTTAATTACAATGATAGAATTAGAAGAAGCGATTGACCGTGTTTGGTTTGGTCCTGCTAAAAAATCAAGAAAATACACCGAAGAAGAAAAAAGAGAAACAGCGTATCACGAAGCAGGACATGCTGTAATTTCTTTGAAACTAAAAGATGCCCCTAAGATCCAAAAAATTACCATTGTTCCACGTGGAAATGCAGGAGGATATGTTTTGTTTATGCAGGAAAAAGAATTGTTTTTTTCATCAAAAAAAATCCTTCAAGCTTTTATTGTTTGTTCTTTAGGTGGTAGAGCAGCTGAAGAAATGATTTTTGGAAATGATAATATTAGTGATGGTTGTTATCAAGATTTTAAAGATTCTACTAAATATGCTCGTCTGATGGTAACTAAATATGGTATGAGTGATGTAGGATTAATGCAAGATTCTGAATTTACTGATAAAAAAGAGATTCACGAAGCTATGAAAAAAATTATTGATTCTTCTTTTAAACAAGCACAAACCATTATCAAAGAAAACAAAGATTTACTGGATAAAATCGCTAATATTTTGTTAGCACAAGAAACAATTACCAGAGAAGAAATTAAAACATTAGTTTAAACTAGTAATAATAAAATATAAAAACACTAAATAAAAACTATTTGCCATTTTAATTAAAAAAGTATATTTTTTATATTTTTTAAAATACAAAAAAAGACTATTTTAAAAGATAGTTTTTTTGCAAAAAATAATTTGAGATAAAATTTATTTTTGCAAAATCTCTTTTTAATTATTTTTTAAGTGAAAATCTAAAAATCTTTTTCTTTTTATATTTGATTACCTCAATTAACTAATTTTGATAAAATAAAGATATAACAAAAAAACAAGTAAAAACCTTAGTAAATTAATTTTTTTGAGTGTTAAACTTGTTTTTTTGGTGTATAATTAATGGTGAAGTTTAAATTATTTTTGAATTTGTAAAATGGTTAATTTAAATATTCGCTATATTTATTGAAATATAATAAAAAAGATAAAAGAAAAAAAATGAATTTAAAAGTATTTATTAAAAAAAATAAAAAATTTTTATTTGTTGTTTTAGCTATTCTTTTGCTTGTTTCTAGCTTTGTTTTTTTATTTAATTTTGCGAGAAAAACCATCTAACTTGGATAACTCCAAAAACAAAAAAAATGAAATCATTTTAGCAGAAGGTTTCATCAATCAAAATAAAGAAAATATGTTGCATCTCAATCCTTTTTCAAAATCAGATTCAAAAGAAACAATTTCTTTCAAAAAAATAATGTACAAAAATTTTATCACCCCAAACTCAACTACGAAAGCCCCAAATATCTCCTAGAAGAAGATAAAGACTTTTTCATGGATGAAGTTAATTGTCCTACAAACAAAAAAAGATGAAGATAATCATGTTATATGTAAAATCTACTACCTCTACTCAACCCCAAAAAAGGCTATATAACCCTTTATACAGAAAAATTTAATACAAAAGAAGAAAATAGAAAAGAGAAAAAAAAGTTAATTTTTAAATTAAAAAAACAATTATATTTATGCGCTGTTCCGTTTTTTTGGACATTTTTTTATTTAAAAATTACTCTTTAAGACTTAAAAATAAGTAGATAATTTCATATCTTTTCAAACAAACAAATTATTAAAATTACAAATAAAAAGTGTCTAAACTTTTTTAAATTTGCTAGTTTCAAAAGATATTTTTTTTAAATATTATATCATTTCACTAACTAGCTAGGGAAAAAAAGTGGAAAATCCCCCTAGAAAATGAAATTAAAATTATTTTTTTACGCAATTATGTTGTTTTTAAAAAAAGGTGCAAAAAGATAACCTTTTTCAAGGTTGAATATTTAAATAAAAAATATTATCTAAAATTTAAGGAATATTGAGAGGGAGATGAATAATTTAATTTAGCTAAAAACCATTTAGTATTCCAAAATTTAGGGAAATAATTGATTATTTTTTTAACTTTTTCGGTTGATTTTTGAAATAAAAATGGATTTTGATATTGTAAAATGCTTTTGCTTTTCATTTGGCCAAAAAAGTTTTCAATGACTGCGTTGTCCCTTGGATTGGCTTTACGCGACATACTAATTAAAAAACCTTTTTTCGTTAAAGTTTGTTGGATTTTTTGAGATTGATAAACTGTGCCCTGATCAGAGTGAATGATGCATGGATTTTTTAATTTAGGTAATTTTTTAATTGTATTTAAAATTAATTCTTTATTTTGATACTTTGAAGTATGCCAAGAAATAATTTGGTTGTTAAAAGAATCGATAATACAAGAAAAATATAAAAACCCTTGGGAAGTTTTAAAATAAGTGATGTCGGTAAATAGTTTTTGCATGGGATTAGTTGATATAAAGTCTTGATTGATTAGATTGTCTACTACTTTTAATTTAGGTTTTAAATTGTTTTTATAACTATATTTATTTTTTTTAATTCTTAAACGACAACAAATGCCATTTTCTTTCATAATTGAATAAACTTTTTTCTTGGTAATTATTTCATTAAAGGTTTGTTGATATAAATTAGTGATTTTCCGATGGCCGAAAAAATATTGATTATTTAAACATAAAGCATTAATTCTTTTTTGTTGTAAAAGGTTTTTTTCTTCTTTTTCTTTAATTTTATTTTCGACTTTCAACCAATAATAATAAGTACTTCTTTTGATTTTGATAGTTTTTAAAATTGTGGTTAAATTTAAACTATTTTTAAATTTTTTGACTAAATTAAAAACTGTTTTTTTATTAGTTTTTTGGGTTGTTTTCATTAGAGTTTGTAATAATTTATTTTTTTGTTTTAATATTTCTTTTGATTTTATATTTTTCATGATTGAAATATCGTTTTCCTTTTTTTTATATCATATACATAAATTATTATAGCTCTAATAATTGTATTTGTTTTTAAAAAAAAGGGGGGTACGCGCAATTTGGGGGGCTCTTTCTTTTTCGTCTTTTTTCTTTTATTATATATACTTATAAATTTTGTTAGCGCTTCAGCGCGTTTAGGGCTTTTGGTTGGTTTTGGATTTAAAAAATCTCTTTTAATAATTGGAAGGGGAAATGGGGAATTATTTTTATATCGAATAATAATAATGATGGGTAAAGGATATAACGATAATATCAAATATCGAGTATCATTATCATTATCGATATAATATATAAAATATCACCCCCCCTTTAATGTTTGGTTTTGGCAAGGAAATTTAACTATTCAAATGGTAACAAAGTGGTAACTGAGTGGTAACAAAGTGGTAACTGAGTGGTAACAAAGTGGTAACCAAAAGGTAATAAAGTGGTAATAATTATTTATTAATTTTTGTTTCTTTTTTATTTAAATTTGATAAATATCCAGATCTAAGCTTTTTAACACGATAGCCTTGTTTATTTTTGGTAATAAATAATTTTATATATTTTAAATCTTCTAACTGATAATAAATAACATTTAATCCTTTTTTATAGTTTGTGTTGATGGGGTTATTGTATTTATCTAGTTTTTTGGTATCTAATTTATATAATTTTAAAGTGTCTAGTTTGTCTACATTTATTTTGCCTATCAATTCTTTAATGTAGTCTTTTTGTTCGTTAAGATAATTAATTTGGAAGATAGGGAAATGCGTTTTAAGGGTATTATTTTGGCTTTTAAGGGGCGTTGTGGGGTTGGTGAGTGTTATATTATTATTATCGTTTTCAGGAGAACGATTTTTGATTATTTCTATTCTATACTTTTTGATTTCTTCTAAGATTTGAGGGTCTACAAAGAGGGTTTGGTTTTTTGGGCGGTAATTTGCTTGTTGATAGGAATTTTTCTTTTTAGAGTGAGAAACAATCGTAATATTTAATAAATCTTGTTTTAATGTTTGTAAAAAGTTTTTAATTTGAACTAAGTCGTTGGGGAGTGATTTTGTTTCCCAACCTCCGATTCTAATTTCTTGGTTTGTGTCGTTTTTCATTTTTTTCTCCTTTTAGATTGTTTTGTTGGCTATAAAAATAATAACCCCTAATTTGCGAAAATAAAACGCAAAATTTAGGGGTATATACGTGTTTATAAGGGTATGTTAATGTGGTTTATATGTGCGAGTGTAATATGTTGGTGAAAAAAAGTAATAATTTAATTAATTACTTCAACTTTGTATTCTCCAAAGAAATGAACGGCTAAATCGACTATGATTTTCTTTTTGGCCTCTTCATAAGTAATGTATGGAGCTAAAAAACATTTTTGATATGCTTCTTTTCCGTATTGACGTAATAAATCATCAACATCTTTACAAGTTTTGTCATAAGGGGGTAAAATGCGTCTAATTTCATATAAAATATTTGCTTCTTTAAGTTGTTCTCCTAAGGCTTCGCTGCGTTTTTGTCCTGTTTCATCATTATCTAAAGCGATAACTACTTTGATATTTTCTTTTTTGAGAATTTCTAGTTGAGATTGAGAAAGTAATTGAGTGACGCAAATTAGACCGACCGTGTTTTTAATATTGTTTTGCCAACAACTAATGACATCAAAAAAACCTTCGTGGATGATGATTATTTTAACTTTTTTAATATATGGTAAAGCTTCAAAAAAACGATAGCTGAAATGAAAAGTGGGTGTTTGACTGAAATTATTTAGGGATTTGTATTTTGGTTGGAAATAAGAAACTTCGTGAAAGTTGTTTTGATAAAAATGGAATGTTTTATTATAACCGTTTTCGATAGGGATAATTATGGAACCATGGAAAGTATCGTGATAGTATTTAGTGCCTTTTTGATTGATTTTTTCTTTAATAAAGCCATATTCAACTAGTTTTGTTGTATCAATGTTTTTCTTTTTGCAATAATTTACAAATCGAAAAGATAAGGGTTTATTAGATAGTGGGGCGTAACCAAGTTTAAATTCATTGATGGTTTGTAGGGTTAATTTTCTTTTTTGCGTTAAATATTCTATTCCTGGGTGAGATGCGTTATTGCGATTAGTGGTTAATAAATAATTATAATAATCTCTAATTTGGTTGAATAAAGGTGATATTTCTTTTAATAATCGTGTTTTTTTGGCTTCAACTTCTTTTTCGTTGATGATGATGTTGGTTTTTTTAGGTTGGTATTGGTATTTGAGGGGGATTGATGATGTATTAATTATTGAATTTTGTTTCTGGGTTAATTTTTTGAACTCTTCGGTTTTCATGAAATTCAAAATTCTTTTAATAGCTTCTTCAAAAGAACTAGTTCCTCTTATTTCCTTATAAACATCAACAATATCGTAATCTTTACAACATTTCCAACAATGAATTTTGTTATCTGAAGTTAAATGACAACAAGTGGGGTTTTGGCCTTGATGGATGGGACAAGGGAAACGATATTTGGTGTTGAAGTTTGGCGGTATAATGTTTAGTTTTTTTAATAAAACTGACATAGGGAAGTTGGTTTGAATATGTTTTATTTGTTCTTGAAAATTCATTGATGAACTCCTTAATAACTTTCTAATGGATAAGGTAAAACATAACCGATTTCTTGGAAGGTTTGTGTATTCATCTCAAAGTGATAAACTAAGTTCTTTTTGGTACCACTTCGATTCTTTTTAATAGATAATTCGATGATTTTTTGATTTTCGTTGTCCTTTGATTCTAAATATAGTTCGTTTAAGGTTGAATTATATATATTGATGGGTTTTTCTTTGTCTTTGGATAGTTTAGGTTGGAATTCAGTCATCATTAAGACAATATCGGAGTTAGTTTCGATGCCACCTGAACCTTTTAGAGCAGTTATTTCAGGTGATTTTCCTTGATAATTGTTGTATGTATCTCTTGAAAATTGAGATAAAATGATAATCACGATGTTTAATTCAATGGCTAATTGTTTTAATTTAGTCATAATTTCGTCAATTGCTAGACGGTCATTTTCTAAGTGATTTGTTGTTTTGGTTATTTGGAGATGGTCGATAACGATAATTTCAGCCTTTTTTTCTAAATGGAGGCGATAAACTAAATCAATTACATAATCAATGTTTTTGCTTTTATCGTAACTGAATGATAAATTTATGTTGGCGAATAATTGTTTTGCGGTCTTCATCCTTTCCGTGTAGGTGTGTTGTGTGATGTTTGAGTCTTCAAAACTTTTATCTAAAATAACATCTAATGGAGTTTTAGTGATGTGGGCTAATAAACGACTTAAATTTTCTTCTAAGGTCATTTCATAAGAAAATACCAACATATTTGGATGTTTGTTTGTTTCTTGATGTTTGGTTTTTGAAATGTCTATTAAAAGGTTGTAGACAAAAGTGGTTTTTCCTAAACCAGTATAGCCCCCAATGGTGATAATTTGACCTTTTTTAAAGCCTTTCGTGGCTTGATTTAATCCTTTGAAAGTTTCTGATAGGCGGTAATATTCTTCTTGGATTTTTTGTTTTGCTTGATTATCGGTGTCAAAAAATTCGGGATGCAAAGAGGCCATTTGGTTTAAATTAAAGAGTGTTTTATCGTTTTTGTGAGGAATAAAAGCCATAAATTTTCTTAATTTATCAAAGATTTCTTGATAATAAAAATGTTTGTGATAAGGATCTTTATTTTCAAAAGAAGGACTAATAATTTTTAAGAGTTGTTGGAACAGTTTTTCTTGGGTATAGGTGTGTTTTAGGTTGTCTAAGAAATCAAGGTTGTTTTCCTCATTAACATCATTACTTAAAAAAGATAGTGATTCTTTAGTAAAGTTATCTTGGGGAAAATGGGTTTGAAGATAGGTGATTAATTCTTTAATTATCTCGGGTTGAGACTTTATTTTATCAAAGGGATGCGTTGTTTGTTTTTCTAAAAATAAATATTTTAAGGCGTTAAAGATTTTGGTATTTGTGGGGTCGAGTAGATTTTTGGGGTTAATTATTTGGCAGTAAAGTTTTAACTTTTCCCATTGGCCTTGTTCGATATAAGATATGACTTGTTGCAAGGCGCGTTGTTCGTTGGTTAACATTTTATATTAACTCCTTATTTTTTATTTTTAATCATGTTAATATCGCTAAAAGGGAGGAATTGGTTAGTCAGTAATGTTTGTAAAAAGATGTTAGCTTGGGGCAAAAAACAATCGATCACTTGGTTAATTCCTAAGATTTTCCCTTGTTTGATTTTCTTGTTTAATCTTTGAGCTTCCACAGTGTTATTAGTTAATAAATAGAATTCAAAACGTGTATCGAGTTTTTTTAATTGTTGCCCTTCTACCATGGCTTGTTTATAACGATCTCGCAAACATGTTTTGAAATTGAAGGCGATTATGCGCTTGGTTTTAGTGAATAAAACCAAATCGAATTTGATGTCGGGGATGAAAAACAAGTAAGCCTGGGGGTATAAATTGATGATTCCCTTGTTTTGAAAATATAATAAAATGAAATATTCGTTGATGTTGCCGCGGATTACTTTTTTACTTTGGGAGTTGTGTTGGTTTTTATCTAGATATTCGTTTAGGAGGTTGTGGGTTTTTATCATGTATTCGTTAAATGGTTTATTGAATAAAGATGGTTGGAATACGGATAGATTAATTGCGTCTTATTCAGCGATTTGCGTTTGCTGTTTTATTTACAATCAGCCCCCGTCCAAACCGTACGAGCAAGTTTCCAAGCATACGGCTTTCCATAATTTACTCTCTTTCGAGAACTAATTTCGCCTTACGGCTGATTAGCTATTTATCCTTTTTTGTTCTTTTACTTTTGTTATTTAATCTGATATCATGCATTTGTTGGTTCGTAATATTTCTATGACAATCTATGCATAACACTTTTGTACTCTTATTCATCACGCTTTTGCGGTTTCCATTGCGAACCGTACCACTGTGATGGATTTGAAGTTGGGTTGTTTTGCCGCATTTCTCACATATTTCCGCTTTAAGGCGGTCTGTTAGATTCGTACGACCTTGGAATAGATAAGGATTGATGGTGATATCGGGATTTTCCTTATAATTACGCATTTTCTTGATCTTATCCCAAGGGTAAACAGTCCATGACTCATACTTGGTTTTCCCTTTGTTTAAATACGGAATTGACCAAGTTGCACCACGATTAACCTTCTTCCGCACTTTGGCAATTGTCATTTTGCGTTTCCTTGCTAAGGTTTTCAAACAACTATATTCCGCTAGATAGGTTAGATGGGTTAATGCATTTAGATTGTTAGCTAAGCAAAAGTATTGGATGATTCCGCGTACGATTGTTTTATAAGTGCGTATTATTTCTAATTCGTCCCTACTTGCTAATGTTTCGTCATGTTTAATCCTTCCTCTTTTTAACCAATTGTACTCATATCCATATTCCTTGGCTTTTGCTTTGGGAACTTGGATTTGTACCCGACCGTTTAGGGATTTTTTGTGGGTTTTTTTGGTGAGTTTACTACTGGTTGAATTTACCTTAACCATGTAGGATAGAAACCTTGTGCTCTTATTGGCTTTTACAATCTTTGATTTATCTTTACTAACTGTTAGTTTTAAATCTTGTTCTAGCCATTGAGTCACTTGGTTTTTAATAGTTTCAGCTTTGTCATATTTTCCTTTAATTCCTATGATAAAATCATCGGCATATCGGATATATTCAACTCTTGTTTTTGGATTTAGGTTAATTCGACTATCAATCCCCAGTTTATGATGCATTCCTTGATGGTATGCTTTTCTATATCCTGGGTTTGTTTTCCTTATTGGTGTCCCTTCTTTAATTAGTTCATCCATTTTGATGTCAATGTAATGTAAATATACATTGGCAAGTAATGGGGAAATGATTCCTCCTTGTGGAGAACCAGATAAAGATTCGTACTTGATGCCATCTTTCATGAACCCAGCTTTTAACCACTTATTAATGGTTGAAAGAGTTTTATTCTTGCGTATAAACTTCCTCAAGGTTTTCATAAGAGTTTCATGATTGATTGTGTCAAAATAACCTTTAAGGTCAATTTTGATGATATAATCAATTCCCTGAAATCTCTGTTTGACGCGTTTGATTGCATCAAGACAGGACTTTTTGGTTCTAAATCCAAAACTCCATTCTAAGAATTGATTTTCAAAATAAGGAGTTAAGAGTTGTTCAAGGCTTTTTTGGACTATTCTATCTTTTATGGTAGGTATTCCAAGAGGTCTAACCTTATCGTTGTCTTTGGGAATGAATATTCTTTTAACAGGCTTTGGCTTGTACTTGTTATTGATGTATTCCTTGTGATATCTTTCTAATTTTTTAAGATCGAGTCTGTCAATTGAATTACCATCAATTCCAGGTGTACCCGCGCCTTTGTTGGTTGCAATTTTGTTAAATGCAATTAATGTGTTATGTAGATTATTCATTCCTTGCTGTAATTCTCTTTTTAGAGGATAGTTATTTGTAGAACAATATAGAATCTTACTCAATGTTCGCGAAAGCTTAGTTTCATCTGAAACAGATGTTGACATATTTATCAACTCCTTCCTTGATTACAGTGAATAAATAGTAAATTACTAGCTACTTTCGCCTTGTAAAGGTTATTAACCTTCGCCCTGGTGGGTCATCATGTTAGCATATTCCAATGTTAACTTTGAATTATCCACGACTATTAAATAGCTTCTTTATCCTTGAGCGTCTCGGCATTTATTCCTTGACTTGTTAATTAAATAACTAGCTTTTAGGATTCTCCAAGTTACTCTAAATATCTACCTTTGTCCTTTAGGTGAAGTAACCGCTTATGTTTTAACGTCTTTCCTGACTGTCGGTGAGATTCCAGGCTTTCTGTTAATTAGATAAACTAACCAAGACAAATAATATATCTTGTTAGACTCTGGACTATACGGCTTCAGTAGTTTGCGTATTAGGTTCTAAGATTACATCTGCTTTCCTTCTTAGACCATTTCAGGCTTATCCATGGGACAATTTGGTGGCGGTATCCTCTTAACTAACTACTTCGTCTCAATCCGCTTTTATGGTCTGCTGTAATCCCTTATTCTTTCGTTTAACGGACCGACCATATCCATTCAGTGTTTATCGCACTGGTTATTGGTTAGATAACACGATATTTAGGCATCTTTGGCGCCCTTATTTGTTTAGTGATGTTAACACACAAAGATTGATGTTTCAAAATATCAATATTTTTGAAATGCAAATCGGTTGATTGTTTCATTTGATTAATTCCCTTTCTATAATAAAAAAAGACTCTAATTAAAGAGTCTTTTTCGGGGGGTAAAATTTTATTTTTTTAGTACGCCATTGAATAGTTCCATCTTTTTTAATAGTTTTGATTTTGCCGTTACTATAATGGATATATAAATTGCCGTTTTGACATTTTTTCTTAATGACTATTGGCATTTGGTATTTCTCCTATTTTTTTTATTATTTGTTTTGTGTTGAAGTTGGAATTTTTAGCTTCCATCGCTTTTAAAACAATTTGAGGACCTAGATTTTTTCTTTTTAAAAATTCCTGATAACCCTTTTCTACTTGATGAAAGTAAGCTAAGGAACTAGTTTCAATAACATCTAATTGGTGGTTGTTTTGATTTAATTTACGTTTTAAACCTATTTGGGGGTGAATTTTTAGATAAACGGTGATATCAGGTTTAATGAATAATTTAGTTAAATTGTTAAAAAGATAATATTTTTTATCAATTTGATTAGGATATACACGATATGCAAAATTAGAGCCTAACCAACGATCAACTAAAATAATTTTAGGGGTTTTTAAGTGGGGTTTGATGCGTTCTTCTTGGGTTTGAATCATGTTGGCAAAACTTAAAAAATATCTAGTTAAATTGTGTAATTTGTTGTGTGTTAAAAACGTTTCACGTATAGAATTCCCGATTGTAGAACTTCCTAATCCGCGAATAACAATCACTTCTTTGCCTTGTTTTTTTAATTCACGTTTAATACGGATAGATGAATTGCGCCTCAATAATGGGATTTGTTTTTCCATTATATCTACTACAATCCGCCCCCGTCCAAACCGTACGAGCAAGTTTCCAAGCATACGGCTTTCCATAATTTACTCTCTTTCCAGAACTAATTTCACCTTGCGGCTGATTAGCTATTTATTCTTATTGTTCTTTTACTTTTTTTATTTAATCTGATGTCATGCATTTGTTGGTTTGTTATTTTACGATGACAACCCATACATAACACTTTTGTACTTTTATTCACCATACTTTTGCGATTCGCGTTGCGGACCGTTCCAATATGATGAATGTGGAGTTGGGTTGTTTTGCCGCACTTTTCACAACATTCCGCTTTAAGACGGTCGGTTAGATTCGTACGGCCTTGGAATATAAATGAGTTGATGGTAATATCAGGATTTTCCTTATAGCTACGCATTTTCTTGATTTTATCCCAAGAGTAAACAATCCATGATTCATACTTGGTTTTCCCTTTATTAATATAAGGGATGGCCCAAGTTGAGCCTCTACTAAATTTCTTTCGAACTCTGGCAAGTGACGTTTTCCGTTTTCTTGCCAAGGTTTTCAAACAACTATATTCAGCTAGATAGGTTAGATGGGTTAATGCATTTAGATTGTTAGCTAAGCAAAAGTATTGGATGATTCCACATACGATTGTTTTATAAGTGCGTATTATTTCTAATTCGTCCCTACTTGCTAATGTTTCATCATGCTTAATCTTTTCTCTTTTTAACCAATTGTATTCATATCCATATTCTTTGGCTTTTGCTTTGGGAACTTGGATTTGTACCCGACCGTTTAGGGATTTTTTGTGGGTTTTCTTGGTGAGTTTGCTACTGGTTGGTTTTACCTTAATCATGTAGGATAGAAACCTTGTGCCCTTGTTGGCTTTTACAATTTTTGATTTATTTTTACTAATTGTTAGTTTTAAATCTTGTTCTAGCCATTGAGTCACTTGGTTTTTAATAGTTTCAGCTTTGTCATATTTTCCTTTAATTCCTATGATAAAATCATCGGCATATCGGATATATTCAACTCTTGTTTTTGGATTTAGGTTAATTTGTCTATCAATCCCCAGTTTATGATGCATTCCTTGATGGTATGCTTTTCCATATTCTGGGTTTGCTTTCCTTATTGGTGTTCCTTCTTTAATTAGTTCATCCATTTTAAGGTCAATGTAATGTAAATATACATTCGCCAACAAAGGGGAAATAATTCCTCCTTGGGGAGAACCAGATAAAGATTCATATTTGATACCGTCTTTCATAAATCCAGCTTTTAACCATTTATGAATGGTTGCAAGGGTTTTGTTCTTTTTGATGAACTGATTTAAAGTTCTCATAAGAATTTCATGGTTGATAGTATCAAAATAACCTTTCAGGTCAATTTTGATAATGTAATCAATTCCCGTAAATCTTTGTCTGACGCGTTTTATTGCGTCGTGACAAGATTTTTTGGTTCTAAATCCAAAGCTCCATTCTGAAAAGATTTTTTCAAAGTATGGATTTAAGAGTTGTTCGAGACCTTTTTGTATCAACCTATCTTTTATGGTAGGTATTCCAAGAGGTCTAACCTTATCGTTGTCTTTGGGAATGAGTATTCTTTTAACAGGGTTCGGATTGTAACAGTTATTGACATATTCCTTGTGGTATCTTTCTAGTTTTCCTAAATTGATACCGTCAATGGTTTTATTGTCAATTCCTGGTGTACCCGCACCTTTGTTTGCGGCGATTCTGTTGAACGCCGTTAACGTATTATGAAAGTTATTCATTCCTTGCTGTAATTCCCTTTTTAAAGGATAGTTGTTTGTGGAACAATATTGAATCTTATTCAATGTTCGCGAAAGCTTAGTTTCTAGTGATACAGTTGTTGACATAATTTATCAACTCCCCTCTTGATTACATTGAATAAATAATAAATTACTGACTTCTTTTGCCCTATGAGGGTTGTTAACCTTCTTCTTGGGAGGTCGATTATCTTAGTTATTCCAAACTAAGTTTTACTTCTCCGACTACTAAAAAGTCTCTTTATCCTTGAGCGTCTTAGCATTTATTCCTTGACCTGTTAATTAAATAACTTGCTTTTAGGATTCTCCAAGTTACTCTAAATATCTACCTTTGTCCTTTAGGTGAAGTAACCGCTTATGTTTTAATGTCTTTCCTGACTGTCGGTGAGATTCCAGGTTGTTTTTGTTGATAAACTATCCAATACAAGCGTTATATATTGATAGACTCTGGACTATACGGTTTCGGTAGTTTGCGTACTAGGTTAACAAATTACATCTGCTTTTCTTCTTAGGCCATTGCAGGCTTATCCATGGGACAATTTGGTGGCGGTATCATCTTGACTAACTAACTTCGTCTCAACCCGCTTTGATAGTCTGCTGTAACCCATGATTCTTTCGTTTAACGGACCGACTATCTCCTTTCAGTGTTTATCGCACTGGTTATTGGTTAGATAACACGATATTTAGGCATCTTTGGCGCCCACGCTTTTTATTAGACTTGTTTTTCCACTGCCGTCAAGTCCTTCGAAAACGATTAATTTCATGATTTTTTCTCCTTTTAATCTTAATTTGGGCATAAAAAAAGACCTTCAATTTGAAGGTCTAAATTAGGGTTTGTTTTAGTTTTTAAAAATAGGGAAATGCAAGGAATAAATTAATGTTTTAAAATTGGGGGATGAGTCATATTTTAAAATTACAACATCACTTCCGATTGATTGAGTCAAAAATTGTTTTCCTTTGTTTAATTCTTGAATGGTTGTATTCAAGTTTGCGTCCCAAAATTTTTCAGTTCGATCTAAAAAAATAAGTATATTAAAATCAGTAAAAAAACCAATTTCTTGTTGGCTTAATTCAATTATGGGAATAATGTCTTCTTTATCTTCTAAATAAAAAACTGCCATTTTCCCACGAATGATGAAATTATTATCGTAAATTTCAAAACTGAACGTGGAATAACTTTCGTCCCAATTTTTGAAATGGAAAATTAATTGTTTTTTAGGAATTTGAAGGTATATTAATTCTAAACTATTAATAAACACATCAATTAAAGCCATATTTTCCATTTTTTGTAATGTTTTGGTGTTTCTATAATAATATTTTGAAATAAGACGGTCGAAAATATTATGAAATTTTTTAAAATTTTTGTTAACTATTTTTATTCTATTTTTATCCATTTTAATTCTCCTTTAATTTTATTTTGGATATAAAAAAAAGACTCTCATAAAGAGAGTCTTGGTTATGATTTGTTTTGCTTAATATTTGTTTATTCAAAATATTGGTCTTTAAATTGTTTGTAACAATGTTGTTTGAGGCGGACTTCAAATAATTATATAAAATGTTATTAAGGGATAAAATAATGTGTTTTAAGTGTATTGTGGGTTTTTATGTTTTAAGGTTGTGTTTTTCTGTATAAAGGGTTATATAGCTTTTTTGGGATTGAAGTGGAGGTAGTAGGTTTTACATATAACATGATTATCTTCATCTTTTTTTGTTTGTAGGACAATTAACTTCATCCATGAAAAAGTCTTTGTCTTCTTCGAGTAACCATTTAGGGCATTGTAGTTAAAAATTATTCTAATTCTTTTGGTTTTTGAGGAGGTCGAGTAGTATCTAAAAAATTATAATAAACAGTCCCGCATGTATGTCCGTCAATATACCAATCATCAGAAAAAATATTTGTTACATATTTATAATAATGTTTTAGTTTTTTTAGTTTCTTTGTTTTTTTTGTCACTCCTTGCTCTTTTCTTGTCAAGTTTTGTTATTTAATTTTTCTTTTTGACAGTTTGGAGTTTTTTTTGGTATTAATTTAAAATTACAAATAATTATCGCTTTTATTTTTTTAATTTAGATTTTATATTAATTATCATCTACAAGGCCATTAAAGGCCTTTTAAATGCGTTTTTTACATATTAAAAAAGACTAGGTTTTAAATCTAGTCTTTTTAATTACATCATGTCGTTATCACCTTCTTCTATTGGTTTACTCACTGGTTGTGTATAATCATTTACAAATTGTCTTATTTTTTGTAAGTGAGAATTGTTTGATAAGTCTAATTTGTTAATAAAGTCTTTTAATTCTTGTAAATCATAAGTGACTTCACAATATGGAACTGATTTTGTTCCTCCAGTTAAATAATCAGGAATAGTTTTTGTAGTTAAATTAATTGATATATTTTTAGGTTGATTAGTTGATTGTAAAGAATTTATTATATTTTGTGCCTTCGCTGTGCATTCTTGCGACAACGCTGTGGATTCTTGCGCATAGGTTGTGTATCTTTGTGCCTCCGCTGTGTATTCTTGCGCATTCTCTGGGTATTTTTGCGCCTCCGCTGTGCATTCTTGCGCATCCGATGTGTATTTTTGCGCTTCCGTTGTGCAGCTTTGTGCCATCGCTGTGTATCCTTGCACCTCTTTTGTTTGTGGCATATAATCTCTACTATTAATGTATTGTTTTTCTAAGTTATGGGCGATATTGCCGATTAATTGAACTTTGTTTAACATTTTTTTATATTTTCTCCTTATTTTTTTTATTATTTGGGGTTAGTTTTTGAATGGCGTGTTCTTTTAATTTTTCTATTTGTTTTAAAGTTAAATTTAATTTTGTAGCTATTTCTTGATTTGTATATGTTGGTTGATGTGTGTCGTTAATGTTTTTTGTAGTAACGCCAAAACTCAAACAAATAACGTTGAATTCATTTTTACTTAGTTTGGTTTTTAATTTTTTTATTAATAATTCGTGTTTTACTTGTTTTAACCATAATTGATGCGGATTGGGGATTTTGTCGTAAATTGTTTGTTGTGAGTGTTGGTTTTCGTTAAAACTGATATTTCTTGGTTTGGTGGTTTTTTGGGGGATTGAAGGGGAATGGCTTTTTCTTATTAATTCGCGGATTTCCGATTTGATGGTGGGAGTAGCGTAGGCGATAAAGTCGTAACCTAAGTCATGGTAATTATTTAGGGCTTTGATTAAACCTAAAATCCCTTCCTGGTATAAATCCTCTTTAGTCAAAACTCGCGGATAGAAATTAAATTTGTTTGATAATTTTTTTGCTAACGGATAATGAAGTTCAATTAATTGATTGCGGGCCTCTAAATTCTTTTTATTTTTTAAAAAATCTTTAAATAATTTTTGTCTTAACATTTTAATCCTTTCTAAAAACGTTTTTAGAAAAGATATGAAATTATTTTTTAGTCTTTAAAACAAAAAAAGACTAACTTAATAGTTAGTCTTAAAGAATTTTTAAAAAATAAAAAGTGTCTAAAGTTTTGGAACAGTGCAGTTTTTCGAAAAAAATCATATTTTTTTTCGACAAAATTGTTGCTCTCAACTGGTTCTATTTTTGTGGAGCTTATCATTAGACGCATTTTACCCCCTTATGACAAAACTTGTAAAGATGTTGATGATTTATTACGTCAATACGGAAAAGAAGCATATCAAAAATGTTTTTTAGCTCCATACATTACTTATGAAGAGGCCAAAAAGAAAATCATAGTCGATTTAGCCGTTCATTTCTTTGGAGAATACAAAGTTGAAGTAATTAATTAAATTATTACTTTTTTTCACCAACATATTACACTCGCACATATAAACCACATTAACATACCCTTATAAACACGTATATACCCCTAAATTTTGCGTTTTATTTTCGCAAATTAGGGGTTATTATTTTTATAGCCAACAAAACAATCTAAAAGGAGAAAAAAATGAAAAACGACACAAACCAAGAAATTAGAATCGGAGGTTGGGAAACAAAATCACTCCCCAACGACTTAGTTCAAATTAAAAACTTTTTACAAACATTAAAACAAGATTTATTAAATATTACGATTGTTTCTCACTCTAAAAAGAAAAATTCCTATCAACAAGCAAATTACCGCCCAAAAAACCAAACCCTCTTTGTAGACCCTCAAATCTTAGAAGAAATCAAAAAGTATAGAATAGAAATAATCAAAAATCGTTCTCCTGAAAACGATAATAATAATATAACACTCACCAACCCCACAACGCCCCTTAAAAGCCAAAATAATACCCTTAAAACGCATTTCCCTATCTTCCAAATTAATTATCTTAACGAACAAAAAGACTACATTAAAGAATTGATAGGCAAAATAAATGTAGACAAACTAGACACTTTAAAATTATATAAATTAGATACCAAAAAACTAGATAAATACAATAACCCCATCAACACAAACTATAAAAAAGGATTAAATGTTATTTATTATCAGTTAGAAGATTTAAAATATATAAAATTATTTATTACCAAAAATAAACAAGGCTATCGTGTTAAAAAGCTTAGATCTGGATATTTATCAAATTTAAATAAAAAAGAAACAAAAATTAATAAATAATTATTACCACTTTATTACCTTTTGGTTACCACTTTGTTACCACTCAGTTACCACTTTGTTACCACTCAGTTACCACTTTGTTACCATTTGAATAGTTAAATTTCCTTGCCAAAACCAAACATTAAAGGGGGGGTGATATTTTATATATTATATCGATAATGATAATGATACTCGATATTTGATATTATCGTTATATCCTTTACCCATCATTATTATTATTCGATATAAAAATAATTCCCCATTTCCCCTTCCAATTATTAAAAGAGATTTTTTAAATCCAAAACCAACCAAAAGCCCTAAACGCGCTGAAGCGCTAACAAAATTTATAAGTATATATAATAAAAGAAAAAAGACGAAAAAGAAAGAGCCCCCCAAATTGCGCGTACCCCCCTTTTTTTTAAAAACAAATACAATTATTAGAGCTATAATAATTTATGTATATGATATAAAAAAAAGGAAAACGATATTTCAATCATGAAAAATATAAAATCAAAAGAAATATTAAAACAAAAAAATAAATTATTACAAACTCTAATGAAAACAACCCAAAAAACTAATAAAAAAACAGTTTTTAATTTAGTCAAAAAATTTAAAAATAGTTTAAATTTAACCACAATTTTAAAAACTATCAAAATCAAAAGAAGTACTTATTATTATTGGTTGAAAGTCGAAAATAAAATTAAAGAAAAAGAAGAAAAAAACCTTTTACAACAAAAAAGAATTAATGCTTTATGTTTAAATAATCAATATTTTTTCGGCCATCGGAAAATCACTAATTTATATCAACAAACCTTTAATGAAATAATTACCAAGAAAAAAGTTTATTCAATTATGAAAGAAAATGGCATTTGTTGTCGTTTAAGAATTAAAAAAAATAAATATAGTTATAAAAACAATTTAAAACCTAAATTAAAAGTAGTAGACAATCTAATCAATCAAGACTTTATATCAACTAATCCCATGCAAAAACTATTTACCGACATCACTTATTTTAAAACTTCCCAAGGGTTTTTATATTTTTCTTGTATTATCGATTCTTTTAACAACCAAATTATTTCTTGGCATACTTCAAAGTATCAAAATAAAGAATTAATTTTAAATACAATTAAAAAATTACCTAAATTAAAAAATCCATGCATCATTCACTCTGATCAGGGCACAGTTTATCAATCTCAAAAAATCCAACAAACTTTAACGAAAAAAGGTTTTTTAATTAGTATGTCGCGTAAAGCCAATCCAAAGGACAACGCAGTCATTGAAAATTTTTTCGGCCAAATGAAAAGCATTTTACAATATCAAAATCCATTTTTATTTCAAAAATCAACCGAAAAAGTTAAAAAAATAATCAATCAATTTCCTAAATTTTGGAATACTAAATGGTTTTTAGCTAAATTAAATTATTTATCTCCCTCTCAATATTTCTTAAATTTTAGATAATATTTTTTATTTAAATATTCAATCTTGAAAAAGGTTATCTTTTTGCACCTTTTTTTAAAAACAACATAATTGCGTAAAAAAATAATTTTAATTTTATTTTCTAGGGGGATTTTCCACTTTTTTTCCCTAGCTAGTTAGTGAAATGATATAATATTTAAAAAAAATATCTTTTGAAACTAGCAAATTTAAAAAAAGTTTAGACATTTTTTATTTGTAATTTTAATAATTTGTTTGTTTGAAAAGATATGAAATTATCTACTTATTTTTAAGTCTTAAAGAGTAATTTTTAAATAAAAAAATGTCCAAAAAAACGGAACAGCGCAAAGTTGGTTGAATCTTTAAAGTCTGCATTAACCAAACGAGCACGTCCAAGGTAGTAGTCTTTGTCTTCTTTGTAAGAAGTGTTTGGGGGCCTTTGTATTTAAGGATTAATTTGTTATAATCTAGGCCATTGAATTGTTGTTTTTCGAAATTGATATTTGAATATAAATGACTGTCATCTTCCATATCAAAAGATGAGCCGCCGAAGCCGTCTAAAGTGTTATGGTTATAAGTATCACAATCTTCATTCCAACGGTCATAAGGGTGGAGGTTTTTGACGTAAATTGGTAGATTAGAGGGTTCTTTTTGGGATTGGAGACGATCTTGGATGGTCATTAATTGGAAAAGATCCAATATTGTCTTTATTAGCGAGTTGTTGTTGATAATAACTAACCCCATTAAAGGCCATCCAAGATATAATGGATGTGAATCATAGGGATTATTTTGCCACGACTATCTATTTTTTCCCATTCTTTCATAAGGTTTGATTTGGTTTCTTGAAAGGTAGGTATAAGGTCTTTAGGGAGTTTAATCACTCCTGTTTCGGTTAAGATAATAAAACCAATAAGAATTACCACAAGAAAAATAATTATTAAGAAAAACCATTTGATTATTTTTTTAATTTTTGATCACGGTTATTAATTCCTTTGTAAGACTTTTTAATATAAAAGTATTTTAACATATTTAACTTTTTAATTTACCTTAAAACCATTTGCGGAACCAAGAAGTTACTTTTTCGACTTTTTTGTTTACTTCGTCTTTAATTTCTTTCGTAATTTTTGTAGTAAAAGGTTGCTTTAAACCAGTTCAGTTTTTTTTGGGGTAGTCTATTTTTTGTAGTTAAGCGCACTATCGTTAAATTATAACCCAAAAAATAAATTTAATTTTATTTAAGAAAAAAAAGATGTTGACAATGTGATAAAAAAATCATATAATATTATTGGCAGTCGTTAGTTTGAGTGCTAAGAGGTGTCGATTGTGCTTTCAGATAGAAAAAAATTAATTTTAAAGGCTGTAGTTGAAAACTATTCCCAAAAAGGACAACCAGTAGGTTCTAAATCGTTAATTCATTTGCCTGAATTTCAGTTTTGTAGTGCTACTATTCGTTATGATATGGTAAAACTAGAAAAAGAAGGTTTTTTAAAAAAAAACCACACTTCAAGCGGAAGAATCCCTTCTTTTAAAGGTTATACTTATTATTTAACCCATTTATTAACTAGAGATCACGATGTGGCTAGTTTGTTTCCCTTAATTGATAAAGTGATTCAAAAAAAAAGTTTTCATAAAGATAAAGTGATTAAAGAAGCGTTGGAATTACTTAATAATCTAACTAGTTATACAGCTATGGCGATTGGAGCTGATGTTTTTAATCATAGTAAAATCACTAAAATTGATTTTATTCCTTTAAATTACACTCAGGCTTTAATTTTAATTATCAGTGACAAAGGTAATGTCCAACATCAAAATATTTCTTTGGATCAAACAAAAGAGATTAGTATTTATTATTTAAAAGATGTAGTCAAAATTATTAGTGATTTGTTGGTGGGAAAATATTTATCAGAAGCTGTTTCAACTATTCAAAGTGATTTTTTTAAACAAACTATTGCGAAATATATTATTTTTCAAGAACAATTAATTGCTTTATTTATTGAAGCTTTTAGCAGATTTGCTTCAGAAAATATGTATTTTGCGGGAGTTTCTAAGATGGCTGAAAAAAAAGAATTTAGCAATTTAGAATTAATTAAAAAATTTATGAATCTTTTAGAACGCAAAGAATTGTTAAAAATTATGCTCCATCAAGAAGGATTGTCTTTTAAGTTGTCAGATGAATTGCAATTAACCCCTGTAAAAGATTGTATGATTTTATCTATTCCTTTCTTTGTTAACGAAAATGAAAGAGGAACAATTGCTATTTTAGGGCCTTCTTGGATGAAATATCCTAAAATTATTCCTCTTTTAGAATACTTATCAATTCATTTATCAAAATTAAACCAGGAATAAAATTTTTCAAAAATATTAAAAGAAGAGGTTTAGAAAAATGTTTTTAGAAACAAAAGAAGAAATAAATGTTTCCGAAAATAACAAAGAAAATAATCTAGAACAAAAAAATCAACCTTTGGAAACTCAAGAACAACTTAATCAAGAAAATCAAAAAGATGAAAAAAAGAAATCAGAAAAATCAGTGTTTAAGTTAGAAAAACAAATAAGTAAATTAAAATTTCAAACAGAACAACAAAAAAAAGAGTTTGATGATGAACTTTTAAAAAAACAAGCCGAATTAATTAATTTTAAAAAAAGGCTACATCAACAAAAAGCACAAGAAGTAAAATATGCTTCTGGTAATTTGATTTCAAATTTGTTGTTGCCTTTGGAACAATTAGAAAAAGTATTAGAATTTTCTACTGATAATGAATTATTAAAAAAATATTTATCAGGTTTTCAAATGATTCAACAACAAATTAAAAATATTTTACAAGAAGAAGGGGTGGAAGAAATTAAAGCGTTAAATGTCATTTTTGATCCAGCATTACATCACGCTTTAGAAACAATTTCTGATCCTCAAAAACCGAATAAAACTAATTTAAAAGTTTTACAAAAAGGTTATTTATATAAAGAAAAAATTTTAAGACCAGCGATGGTTCAAGTAAATGAATGGAGTGATAAAAATGGCAAAAACTAATAAAATTATAGGAATTGATTTAGGAACAACTAACTCTTGTGTTGCTATTATGGAAGGCGGGGAAGCAAAAGTTATTCCTAATGCCGAAGGCGGAAGAACAACTCCTTCAGTAGTATCTTTTAAAGGCAACGATATTATGGTAGGAGAAATTGCTAAACGACAAGTAATCACTAACCCCAACACTATTAGTTCTATTAAAAGACATATAGGAGAAACTAATTATACTGTTAAGATAAATGGCAAAAATTATACTCCTCAAGAAATTAGTGCTATGATTTTAACAAATCTTAAAAAAACCGCCGAAGAATATTTAGGAGCAGAAGTAAGTGAAGCTGTTATTACAGTACCTGCTTATTTCAATGATTCCCAAAGACAAGCCACCAAAGATGCCGGTAAAATAGCGGGTTTGAATGTGAAACGGATTATCAATGAACCAACTGCTGCTGCTTTAGCTTATGGAGTTGATAAAGGCAACAAAGAACAAACTATTTTAGTTTTTGATTTAGGTGGTGGAACTTTTGACGTTTCAATCCTTAATTTAGCAGATGGAACTTTTGAAGTTCTTTCTACTTCAGGTGATAACACTTTAGGTGGTGATGATTTTGACTTAAGGATTGTTGATTTTTTAGTCAAAGAATTCAAAAAAGATAATGGAGTTGATCTATCGAAAGATAAAATGGCAATGCAACGTTTAAAAGATGTTGCTGAAAAAACTAAAAAAGAATTAAGCGGCGTTACCACTAGTCAAATTTCTTTACCTTTCTTAACTATGAGTGCTGCTGGACCTTTGCATTTAGAATACAATATGACACGTGCTAAATTTAATGAATTAACTAAAGATTTAATTGATCGTTGTTTAGGCCCTGTTAAACAAGCTTTAAGTGATGCTAAATTAACTATTGAAAAAATCGATCAAATTCTTTTAGTTGGTGGTTCTACTCGTATTCCTGCCGTGCAAGAATTGGTAAAAAATGAATTAAAAAAAACCCCCAACAAAAGTATTAATCCAGATGAAGTAGTTGCCATTGGTGCTGCTATTCAAGGAGGTATTTTATCAGGAGACGTCAAAGATATTTTACTATTAGATGTCACTCCACTTTCTTTAGGGATAGAAACTTTAGGAAATGTTTTTACTAAATTAATTGAAAGAAATACGACGATCCCAACTTCTCAGAAGCAAATTTTTTCTACTGCAGCAGATAACCAATCAGCAGTAGATATTCATGTTTTACAAGGAGAACGTCCTTTAGCAGCTGATAATAAAACTTTAGGACAATTCCGTTTAACAGACATTCCCTCAGCTCCTCGCGGTATTCCTCAAATTGAAGTAACTTTTGACATTGATGCAAACGGTATTGTCTCTGTTAAAGCTAAAGATTTAGGAACTCAAAAAGAACAAAACATTACTATTTCAGGCAGTGGAGCTTTAAAAGAAGAAGAAATTAAAAGAATGATTCGCGAAGCGGAAGAAAACGCCGAAGCAGATCGAATTAAAAAAGAAAGCATTGATACTCGTAATGAAGCTGATAACATGATTTTCCTAACTAAAAAATCTTTAGAAGATTTAAAAACCGAAGTAACTCCTGAAGAAAAAGAAAAAATCGAACAACAAATTAAAGAATTAGAAATTGCTTTACAAGGAGAAGATATCGCCTTAATCAAAGAAAAAACAGCTAGTTTATCAAAAGAATCACAAAGTATTGCTATAAAAGCTTATCAAAAAACTCAACAAAAACAACAAGACAAAAAAACAGATACTTCAGAAAAAACAACTTCTTCTAACAAAAAAGATGGAGTTGATGAAGTAGTGGATGCAGATTTTGAAGAAAAATAAACTATCAAAATAATCAAAAAAAGGGGTAAAATCACCCCCTTTGTTTTGATTATTGGCTGGAGTAACTAATATGACAAAAAAAGATTATTATCAAATTTTAGGATTAAATAAAGAGTCAACACCTACAGAAATTAAAAAAGCCTACCTTACTCTTGCGAAAAAATATCATCCTGATGTTTCAAAAGAAGCTAACGCTGAAACCAAGTTTAAAGAAATTCAAGAAGCTTATAGTGTTTTAAGTGATACTAATAAAAAAGCTAATTATGATCGTTTTGGTCATAATTCACAAACACAACAAGGTTTTTCTGGTTTTGAAGGTTTTGAAGAAAACATTTTTAGTTCTTTTGGTGATTTTTTTGGTACCAACAAACGCACTCAAAAAGCTAATTATGATAAAAAAGTTGAAATGACAATTAGTTTTATGGATGCAGTTTTAGGAACTTCTAAAAACATTGATATCATGGTGGATGCTGATTGCCAAGTTTGTCATGGTAAAGGAGCTTTATTATCTAGTGATATTGTTAAATGTAGTTATTGTGATGGTTTTGGTCAAATTATAACTGAACAAAGGACTTTTTTAGGAAACATTCGTTCTAAACAAACATGTTCTCAGTGTCTCGGAAAAGGGCAACAAATTAAAAATAAATGTTACGCTTGCCACGGAAAGAAACGTCAAAAAATAAAACAATCCGTTAACTTTAAGATTCCTGCAGGAATTGAAGAGGGGATGTCTTTACAAATTCATGGTAAGGGTAATTTTATTCCTTCCAGCAACAAAGCAGGTGATTTATATATTACTTTTAAAATTCGTCTTCACGAATCATTTATTAGAAAAGGACAAGATATTATTTTAGAGGTTTTTATTACTTTACCAGAAGCTGTTTTAGGTTCTAATAAATTAATTCCTACTATTTACGGCGAAGTCAATTTAAAAATACCAGCAGGCATTCAATCAGGTAATAAACTGCGTATGAAAAACCAAGGAATTGCTTATCTTAATTCTTCTTATCGTAAAGGCGATCAATATGTAGTTATTCATTTAAAAACACCAACTAAACTTACTTTGGAAGAAAAAAGACTTTATCATAAATTATTACAATTAAGTAACTAATATATATGAGGTGTTTCCTTTTTTTTTAATACAACTTTTGCTTTTAAAATTATTCTTTAAAACTTAAAATTAAGTAGATGATTTTATATAATAGCGATGAATGATTATGTTTTGGTTATTTACAATCAACCTTGTTAAACCGTGCGAGCAAGTTTCCAAGCACACGGCTTTCCATAATCTCCGCTGATTTTCATCAGTCTGTTATTGAAACCTTCAGGGTTTAGGGTTAATGGAATCACTCTGTTTCATCCCCCAGATAACAGTTTAATCTATTGTATTTCTCGTTTCTAAGTTTTCTTTACATCCTCTCTAGACCTTTCTCCTCTTTGTGAGTCTGTTTTGTTGGGATGATAACCTGCTTTCCCTTCTATTGTGTTTGATGTGAAAGAAATTACTAGCTATTTTCACCTTGTAAAGGTCATTAACCTTCGCCCAGGTAGGTCAGTGCATTAATTTATTCCAAAATTAACTTTGAATTTACTACGATTACTAAATAGCTTCTTTATCCTTGGCTATTGGGGCTTTTACTTCCCAACTTATCAATTTAATGACTTGGCTTTGTAAAGAAAATAAAAAAATCAGATCATTCAAATGAAACGACTTCAAACCAACAAATAACTTTCCTAAAAATAAAAATACCTAATTCATTTTGGGTATTTTTTTTATTTCTTAATATTGATAAATTTTTATAATTTATTAAGTCAAAACTAAAACTTTTTACATTTTCACTGATTAAAAGATTTATTGTTTATAAGTCTTTTTTTTATTAGGTTTTATTAGTGTTAAGAAAAAAATAAACTTCAACATTAAACAAACAAAAAACTTTAAAAACCTTAAATACTATTTAATTACGTTTTTTTGTTTTCTTAGACGCATAATCACTTCACCAAAATTTCATTTTGTGAAATTTATTAAACATTTTTTTTATTTAGTGTTATACTATGTGTAGTTATATATTTTTACTATTTTCAAAATACACGATATTAAAAAGATATGAGCTAATATAAAAAAGTCAACCAAAAACCAATTGTATAAAAAATATATAATTAAATTATTAAAGTAAAGTAAAGAAGGTAATAAAAATCTTTTAGGATAATAAATTTCCATTCTAGTTATTTTTAATTTTTTGCAAAGAGATATTAATTTTTATAAATTATTATCTATTTTAAAAAAATACAATATTTTAATTTTATTAAATAAAAAAATAATTTTTAGGGGGTTTTATGTCTTTTAATTTTTTTAAAAATTTTAAAATAAAAGTTTTATTTTTTATTTTCTTAATCTTTTCTTTTTTAAATATTTCTTTAATTCCTGTTTTTGCTTTAATTACTTATGGTGGAGGTGGGACTAATCAACTATCTTTTAATCCTAATGATTATGAAATAGATTATAGTCAAAGACATAATTCAAAATTTTGGCGACACGAAGATGGACATGTTTTTGCTAGTAATGCAAGAATGTTTTATGATTTTCCAGGAATGAAAATGGTTCCTTGCAGAACTTATCAAGAGTATGCTAATAAAACTCAAATAGCCAGTACTGCTATTAACATCGGTTTGAATTTTTTTCCTCCAGCTAAATTGTTTAAAGTAATTAAAACAGGTTATCAAATAGCCAAAGAATACGGTGGTGATAAAATTTGTGATTTTTAAAGATGATGGCGTTGCCATGATTAATGATATTGTTAGATATTATACTTTAAATGATCAAGGGAAAGCTTTTTTCTTTTTTGATCCTAGTCAATTGAATGAAATAAAACAAGTAGATATCACTTTTTGTGATTGTGATATGTCTCCTTCTTTCATTACTAGTGTTATTGATTTTGTCAGTAATTTAACAGATTTTTTAGAAACAGCTAATTTTGATGATAAAAATTATATTAAGAAAAAAATAAACCAAAAAGTAGGCCATGCTATCGCCAAAACCGCTTTAAAAAAAGGAACTAAAAAAGTTGTTGGAAATACCTGGGGGAAAATTGTTTTTCCTGAGGTGTTTGAAGCAATTGATATGGCAGAAAAAAAATATGAGTCTTTTGCATCTAAAAAAGAAAATATTCTTTTTGATATAAAAAATAATAGTTATGAAAAAACATTAGGGTTTGTGCTTCGTTTTCCTTCCAAAAATGAATTAAAATTGTATGAATTAAAGAAAGATAGTAACAATAATAGTGTTTATAGATTAATTAAGAGAGTTAATTTTTCTGATTCTAGCCATATGCTTATAAATTTAATTCAACCTAAACACGGTCTAGAAATGGAACCCCAAAAAAACTTAACCGTTTATTGTGGTAAATTAAAAAAATGAATTATTATTATTTAGGTATTAATTTTATTGTTGGTTGTCTTGCTTTATATATCATTACAAAAACTAAATATTTGGATTTTATGATCAATCCTTCAAGTAAGTTTTATAAACAAAATTTCAAAACTTATATTAATAACCATCATGACGATCAAAGACAAAATAAATTTATTCAAAAAAACATTCATAAAATTAACCAATTAAAAGAAAATATTTTGCAAAAAACTAAATCAGACGCCGTTATATCTCATAAAGGTGTTTTTTATAGGTTATATAGTTTGATTGGTATTCTCATCTTATCAGCGATTATTACTATTTGTTTTTTAATTAATTTCAAATGTGAAATTACATTATTATTTTCATTTTGGTATTCAACATTAATCATTATAGTTTTATTGTATTTCATACGTTTTTTATTTTATTGTTTTGTAGATGTATATGTTTTTGCTAGTTGGATTTGTTTTTTATTTTCTATCTTTTTGGCTGTTGTATGGGGAGTATATTTTGCGTGTTTTTATCTTGCAGAACATAAATTATTAACAACTACATTTGTATCATCGCCTTTATCAAACACTATTTTAAGGTATTTTTTAGTATTATTTGTTTTATTACCATTTTTGATAAGTTTTATAGTGCTTTTTTTAGTAAGCTATTTATATAGAGTTAATAAAATAAAAGTTAACTTGAGATTCCATGTTTGGCTCAAAAAATTATTTATCATTAGTTTTTTTTGTGGTACATCTTTTTTGCCTTCTTTTTTAAGGAGTAATAAATTAATTGTTTTATTTTTAGGATTATTAGAGGCGTTATTTTTCTTGATATTATATAGTTTAGTTTGGGTTAATACTTTAAATCAACTAGATCGTTTTATCGAACAAAAAATACCTAAAAAATGTGAATGGCTTTTAGTTTGGTTTTTATTAGAAGCTTTTGTGACAATATTTTTATCAATTTTATATATTATTATAAGTATTGTAAATTATTTCATTAAAAAAAAATAAGATAAAATATTTATTTATTTTTTTGACTTATTATACATAAAAAACTTAGAATGAAAAAAAGCAGTATTTGAATAATGTTTTGAATTTCCATTAAAATCAAAACTTTTTACATTTTCACTGATTAAAAGACTTATTGTTTATAAGTCTTTTTTTATTAGATTTTCTTAGTCACATAATCCCTTCACCCAAAATTTATTTAAACATTTTTTTTATTTAGTGTTACAATAATATATGATTATATATATTTATTAGTTTCAAAATAAATAACATTCAAAAGATATGAGTTGATATCAAAAAACAACCCCAACCAAAAACCAATTGTATAAAAAATATATAATTAAATTATTAAAGGAAAGAAGGTAACAAAAATCTTTTAGGATAATAAATTTTTCATTCTAGTTATTTTTTTAAATATTTGTTTTATTTTATTCATTTTTATTAAATATTTTATCAAATAAAAAAATAATTTTTTAGGAGGTTTAAGTTTATTCTATGTTTAGGAAAAAAATTGTTTTTTCTCAAAAAGTTATTTTATTGTTATCTTTTTTCTTTTTGTTAATTTTTAAAAATCAAGTTTTTGCTCTTCGAGATAATGAATTTTCTGAAAGAATCATCAGAAAAACTGAGATTATTCACGTGGCTTTACCTCAAAATGCTAATAACAATGATGTTTTAAGTTATATTCAAAAATATATCAATCCCAATTTTAACGGTTTTGTTTCTAACTCTCCTTCTTATAACTCTACTCAATATGGCTCGATTCATTGGTATATCAAAGATAGCGATGATGATTTAATTGCTGTTTATTTTGATGGTGGCACTCGAAACGAAAGAGATAAAAATTATGATTTTGTTGATTTAAGATGGTTAGGCAATGGTTCTTCTCATATGTATTGTTTTTGGAGGATGCCAGAAGTTGATTTTTTACAACATCATGATATTTTAAAAGCAAAACATGCTAAAAATACTAATCCTCTGTTGCAAAAGATAATGGGAAGTAAAAAACTCAAAAAATTCACCATTAAAGAAATTATGAAAAAAATAGCCCAAAAAGTAACTAAAAAAGCAGTGAAAGACGTAAGTTTTGGTAATTTTTTAATTACTGGTGCTTCAGGGATTGCAAGCGAGCAATTAGTTAATCTTGTAGGTGATATTTTAGAACAAAACCCTGATACTTTAGAAGCAGCTAGTGCAGCTATTAGCAAAGTAGAAGATTTTATAATGAGTTGTACTGATGTAGTTGATGATATTCTAGTAGTAAATAATTTAGCCAAAGGAACGAGAACCAAAGCGCTTATCAACATTAAAAGTAAAAGGACAGATAATTACAATATTAATATTAAAATTTGATAAAATATATTTATAAAAAAATTTAAATTAAAATTCAAATACACAAAGGAAAAAAAATGTTTAAAAAACCATTAGCATTTGCTTTACGCCCGTCAACAATAACTGATATCATTGGACAAAGTCATCTTATTAATGATCAAAACGGTATTATTTCGAGAATGTTAAAAAATAATTATGCTAGTTCTTTAATTTTTTATGGTGTTCCAGGTATTGGAAAAAGCAGCCTTGCCCAGGCATTAGCTAATGATTTACAAATTGAATATGATATTTTTAATGCTACAATTGATAAAAAAACCAAGTTAGAAAAAATTATTCAAAAAGCATTAAATTTTAAAAAATTTATTATTATTGTAGAAGAAATTCATAGAATGAATAAAGATCGTCAAGATATTTTATTACAATACTTAGAAAACGGTCATTTAATTATGTTTGCTTGTACTACTGAAAATCCATATTTTGTAATTAATCCGAGTGTTCGTTCAAGAGCCAATATCATTAAATTAGAAAGAATTACGATCGAAGAAATGTTAAAAGGCTTGAATAAGTTGATTATTAATAAAAAATTACCATTAAACATTCTAAAAGATTCTTTATTATTAATTTGTCAATTTTCTAACGGAGATTTACGTATTGCCATAAATATGTTAGAACTATGTTTACATTTATATCCTAAAGAACAAATTACAACAAAAATTATTAAACAAATTTCTTCATCAGCTAATTTAACAAATTTTAAAAATAATGATGAACATCATAATTTAAAATCAGCGTTACAAAAATCTATTCGAGGTAGCGATGTTGATGCAGCTTTACATTATTTTGCAAGATTATTAGCCAGTGGCGATCATGAAGCTTTATTAAGAAGAATGTTAATTACCGCTTATGAAGATATTGGATTAGCCAATCCAATGATTATTGTACATGTAAAAACAGCAATTGATGCTTTTCGTCAAATTGGATTACCAGAAGGACGTATTCCTTTAGGATTAGTAATTATTGAAATGTGTTTAAGCGAAAAATCAAATAGTGCTTATTTAGCGACTAATAAAGCTTATGAAAAAGCTTATTTAGAATCCAGAGAAAAATTAAAAAATTATCAAAATTCTTCGAATAATTTTGTTAATTATAATAAATACTTATTGCCACCAAAAAAATGTAAATTAGAAAAAATTTTATCATCAACAATAAATCCAAAAAAAAGAATTTATTATATACCTAAATTACACAGTGAGTATGAAAAAAAAATTAATAAAATACACGAAAACTTTAAACAAAATATATAATTTGTTTAAATTTTTTAATAATTCTGATTACAGTTTCTGGTTATAATATTGTTCTTTAGCAACAGAATTTACAAAAAAAGTTTTGAATTAGTTATGCGCTCTCTCTTCCTAATTGTTTCGATTATAATAAGCTGATTGAATTATTAATTTGCTAATTTAAAAGTGTATTTTTAAACAATTATAGTGTGATTGGCGTTTATGTTCTTTTACAGAAATAATAAAAAAATTAAAGAATAGAGTAGTTGCTAAATTAGTATTTTTTTATCATTACAAAAAAAAGTGCTTTATTAAAATAATGATAAAAATTTTCAAAATATTTTTATTTTTTGTTGATAATTTATTTTTTTAGCTAGAATAAAAGCAATTAATAAATAGTTTGATTTTGAGAATAAATATTTTTTTTTTATTTATCCTCAAATTTAATTTTTAAATGGTTCCTTTTGATGGCGTGCAGCCCGTTTTTTACATAAAAAGAGATTACAAATAATGAATATATTAAAAATTAATATTAATCTAGAAATAATAATAGATATAATTTTTATTTATTTGTTGATAAAAATTATGTTTTTTTATAACATCTAAAATAGACAAAATTATTGATAAAATTATTTATAAAATAATATTTCGCTTTCATAATTAAATTTAAAAAAATTTTGATATATTATTGTAAGTATTGTAAATTATTTCATTAAAAAAATAAGATGAAATATTTATTTATTTTTTTGACTTATTATACATAAAAAACTTAGAATGAAAAAAAGCAGTATTTGAATAATGTTTTGAATTTCCATTAAAATCAAAACTTTTTACATTTTCACTGATTAAAAGACTTATTGTTTATAAGTCTTTTTTTATTAGATTTTCTTAGTCACATAATCCCTTCACCCAAAATTTATTTAAACATTTTTTTTATTTAGTGTTACAATAATATATGATTATATATATTTATTAGTTTCAAAATAAATAACATTCAAAAGATATGAGTTGATATCAAAAAACAACCCCAACCAAAAACCAATTGTATAAAAAATATATAATTAAATTATTAAAGGAAAGAAGGTAACAAAAATCTTTTAGGATAATAAATTTTTCATTCTAGTTATTTTTTTAAATATTTGTTTTATTTTATTCATTTTTATTAAATATTTTATCAAATAAAAAAATAATTTTTTAGGAGGTTTAAGTTTATTCTATGTTTAGGAAAAAAATTGTTTTTTCTCAAAAAGTTATTTTATTGTTATCTTTTTTCTTTTTGTTAATTTTTAAAAATCAAGTTTTTGCTCTTCGAGATAATGAATTTTCTGAAAGAATCATCAGAAAAACTGAGATTATTCACGTGGCTTTACCTCAAAATGCTAATAACAATGATGTTTTAAGTTATATTCAAAAATATATCAATCCCAATTTTAACGGTTTTGTTTCTAACTCTCCTTCTTATAACTCTACTCAATATGGCTCGATTCATTGGTATATCAAAGATAGCGATGATGATTTAATTGCTGTTTATTTTGATGGTGGCACTCGAAACGAAAGAGATAAAAATTATGATTTTGTTGATTTAAGATGGTTAGGCAATGGTTCTTCTCATATGTATTGTTTTTGGAGGATGCCAGAAGTTGATTTTTTACAACATCATGATATTTTAAAAGCAAAACATGCTAAAAATACTAATCCTCTGTTGCAAAAGATAATGGGAAGTAAAAAACTCAAAAAATTCACCATTAAAGAAATTATGAAAAAAATAGCCCAAAAAGTAACTAAAAAAGCAGTGAAAGACGTAAGTTTTGGTAATTTTTTAATTACTGGTGCTTCAGGGATTGCAAGCGAGCAATTAGTTAATCTTGTAGGTGATATTTTAGAACAAAACCCTGATACTTTAGAAGCAGCTAGTGCAGCTATTAGCAAAGTAGAAGATTTTATAATGAGTTGTACTGATGTAGTTGATGATATTCTAGTAGTAAATAATTTAGCCAAAGGAACGAGAACCAAAGCGCTTATCAACATTAAAAGTAAAAGGACAGATAATTACAATATTAATATTAAAATTTGATAAAATATATTTATAAAAAAATTTAAATTAAAATTCAAATACACAAAGGAAAAAAAATGTTTAAAAAACCATTAGCATTTGCTTTACGCCCGTCAACAATAACTGATATCATTGGACAAAGTCATCTTATTAATGATCAAAACGGTATTATTTCGAGAATGTTAAAAAATAATTATGCTAGTTCTTTAATTTTTTATGGTGTTCCAGGTATTGGAAAAAGCAGCCTTGCCCAGGCATTAGCTAATGATTTACAAATTGAATATGATATTTTTAATGCTACAATTGATAAAAAAACCAAGTTAGAAAAAATTATTCAAAAAGCATTAAATTTTAAAAAATTTATTATTATTGTAGAAGAAATTCATAGAATGAATAAAGATCGTCAAGATATTTTATTACAATACTTAGAAAACGGTCATTTAATTATGTTTGCTTGTACTACTGAAAATCCATATTTTGTAATTAATCCGAGTGTTCGTTCAAGAGCCAATATCATTAAATTAGAAAGAATTACGATCGAAGAAATGTTAAAAGGCTTGAATAAGTTGATTATTAATAAAAAATTACCATTAAACATTCTAAAAGATTCTTTATTATTAATTTGTCAATTTTCTAACGGAGATTTACGTATTGCCATAAATATGTTAGAACTGTGCTTACATTTATATCCTAAAGAACAAATTACAACAAAAATTATTAAACAAATTTCTTCATCAGCTAATTTAACAAATTTTAAAAATAACGATGAACATCATAATTTAAAATCAGCGTTACAAAAATCTATTCGAGGTAGCGATGTTGATGCAGCTTTACATTATTTTGCAAGATTATTAGCCAGTGGCGATCATGAAGCTTTATTAAGAAGAATGTTAATTACCGCTTATGAAGATATTGGATTAGCCAATCCAATGATTATTGTACATGTAAAAACAGCAATTGATGCTTTTCGTCAAATTGGATTACCAGAAGGACGTATTCCTTTAGGGTTAGTAATTATCGAAATGTGTTTAAGTGAAAAATCAAATAGTGCTTATTTAGCAACTAATAAAGCTTATGAAGATATTCTAAAAGGTAATGTTTTTAATATACCAAAACATTTACAAGATACTAGTTATAATTCAGCAAGCAAATTAGGTATTGGTTTTGGTTATAAATATCCTCATGATTTTCCAAATGATTATGTTAATCAACAATATTTACCGCAAGAAATAAAAAAATTGATTTATTATAGACCTAAATTACACAGTGAGTATGAAAAAAAAATTAATAAAATACATGAAAACTTTAAACAAAATATATAATTTGTTTAAATTTTTTAATAATTCTGATTACAGTTTCTGGTTATAATATTGTTCTTTAGCAACAGAATTTACAAAAAAAAAGTTTTGAATTAGTTATGCGCTCTCTCTTCCTAATTGTTTCGATTATAATAAGCTGATTGAATTATTAATTTGCTAATTTAAAAGTGTATTTTTAAACAATTATAGTGTGATTGGCGTTTATGTTCTTTTACAGAAATAATAAAAAAATTAAAGAATAGAGTAGTTGCTAAATTAGTATTTTTTTATCATTACAAAAAAAAGTGCTTTATTAAAATAATGATAAAAATTTTCAAAATATTTTTATTTTTTGTTGATAATTTATTTTTTTAGCTAGAATAAAAGCAATTAATAAATAGTTTGATTTTGAGAATAAATATTTTTTTTTATTTATCCTCAAATTTAATTTTTAAATGGTTCCTTTTGATGGCGTGCAGCCCGTTTTTTACATAAAAAGAGATTACAAATAATGAATATATTAAAAATTAATATTAATCTAGAAATAATAATAGATATAATTTTTATTTATTTGTTGATAAAAATTATGTTTTTTTATAACATCTAAAATAGTCAAAATTATTGATAAAATTATTTATAAAATAATATTTCGCTTTCATAATTAAATTTAAAAAAATTTTGATATATTATTGTAAGTATTGTAAATTATTTCATTAAAAAAATAAGATGAAATATTTATTTATTTTTTTGACTTATTATACATAAAAAACTTAGAATGAAAAAAAGCAGTATTTGAATAATGTTTTGAATTTCCATTAAAATCAAAACTTTTTACATTTTCACTAATTAAAAGACTTATTGTTTATAAGTCTTTTTTTATTAGATTTTCTTAGTCACATAATCCCTTCACCCAAAATTTATTTAAACATTTTTTTACTTAGTGTTATAATAATATATGATTATATATTTTTATTAGTTTCAAAATACATGATATTAAAAAAATATGAGCTGATATAAAAAAAGTCAACCAAAAACCAATTGTATAAAAAATATATAATTAAATTATTAAAGGAAAGAAGGCAATAAAAATCTTTTAGGATAATAAATTTTTCATTCTAGTTATTTTTTTAAATATTGGTTTTATTTTATTCATTTTTATTAAATATTTTATCAAATAAAAAAATAATTTTTTAGGAGGTTTAAGTTTATTCTATGTTTAGGAAAAAAATTGTTTTTTCTCAAAAAGTTATTTTATTGTTATCTTTTTTCTTTTTGTTAATTTTTAAAAATCAAGTTTTTGCTCTTCGAGATAATGAATTTTCTGAAAGAATCATCAGAAAAACTGAGATTATTCACGTGGCTTTACCTCAAAATGCTAATAACAATGATGTTTTAAGTTATATTCAAAAATATATCAATCCCAATTTTAACGGTTTTGTTTCTAACTCTCCTTCTTATAACTCTACTCAATATGGCTCGATTCATTGGTATATCAAAGATAGCGATGATGATTTAATTGCTGTTTATTTTGATGGTGGCACTCGAAACGAAAGAGATAAAAATTATGATTTTGTTGATTTAAGATGGTTAGGCAATGGTTCTTCTCATATTTATTGTTTTTGGAGGATGCCAGAAGTTGATTTTTTACAACATCATGATATTTTAAAAGCAAAACATGCTAAAAATAACGATAATCTCGGATTTTATTTAATATGGAAATTACCAGGATTAAAAAAATTACCACCAAAAAAATTTTTAAAAAATAGCCCAAAAAGTAACTAAAAAAGCAGTGAAAGACGTAAGTTTTGGTAATTTTTTAATTACTGGTGCTTCAGGGATTGCAAGTGAGCAATTAGTTAATCTTGTAGGTGATATTTTAGAACAAAACCCTGATACTTTAGAAGCAGCTAGTGCAGTTATTAGCAAAGTAGAAGATTTTATAATGAGTTGTACTGATGTAGTTGATGATATTCCAGTAGTAAATAATTTAGCCAAAGGAAGTTTAGAGAAGCTTGGAAAACTTTTGGAAAAGCAACTAGTTATCCTGTTAATGTTTTTAATGAATTAGGTAAAAATGTTTTTAACGAAAACAACTATAAAGAAGTAGAAAATCCTTTGGATGTAGCTGAAAATATTAGTAAAGGAACAGTTCTTGCTGTTGAAAGTGTTGTTAAAGTATCTGTTAATACAGTTAAAGATGTCTCTGAGGTGTTCCAAAAGTTTAGACACTTTTTGTTTTTTAAAAATTCTTTAAGACTAACTATTAAGTTAGTCTTTTTTTCTTTTCCAAGACTAAAAAATAATTTCATATCTTTTCTAAAAACGTTTTTAGAAAGGATTAAAATGTTAAGACAAAAATTATTTAAAGATTTTTTAAAAAATAAAAAGAATTTAGAAATTCGTAATCAATTAATCGAACTTCATTTATCTTTAGTCAAAAAACTAACTTATCAATTTAAATATTATCCTCGAGTTTTAACCAAAGAAGATTTATATCAAGAAGGGATTTTAGGATTAATCAAAGCCCTCAATAATTACCAAGATTTAGGTTACGACTTTATCGCCTACGCTACTCCCACCATCAAATCGGAAATCAGAGAACTAATAAGAAAAAGCCACTCACCTTCAATACCCCAAAAAACAACCAAACCAGTTGAATTCGGTGATATACCAAATTGTCTTACCGTCATCGTGGTAATAGGTTCTTTTGAGGAAAGGGTCGTATTCGTAGATGTGGTCGATTGTTTTTCCGTCGGAGTTGTACCAGGTTTCTTTGGTTTCGTTTCCTGTTTGGGGGTTGTATTCTTTGATGCAACTAATGGTTGAGGCATGAATGCCGTAGCTGGTGTATTTGATTTGATTACCTGTTTTGGGGTCGTATTTGGCGATGAAAAGGAATTCACCATCTTCTTTGTAGCTGGTGTGTTTGATTTTTTTACCTGTTTCAAGGTCGTATTTGGTGATGGAATGAAGTGTTTTTCCGTCGGAGTTGTACCAGGTTTCTTTGGTTTTGGTTCCTGTTTTTGGGTCGAATTCGTCGATGTGCCAAATTGTTGTGCCGTCGGATTTGTAGTAGGTTGATTTGGTTTCGTTTCCTGTTTGGGGGTTATATTCGGTGATGTGCCAAATTGTTTCGGTGTTGGGGCGGAATGCGATTTCTTTGATTAATTGGTTTTGTGAATTAGTTTCTTTGATTATTCTATAACCATATTTGTCGGTTGTTTCTTTGATTATATTCATTTTTATATTTCCTTTTTTAATCTTTCAATTTCATTTTCTAATTGTTGTGCTTTTACTGTGTATTCTTGCGCATAGGTTGTGTATCTTTGTGCCATCGCTGTGTATTCTTGCGTCAAAGATACGCATTCTTGTGCCTCCGCTGTGTATTCTTGCGCATTCTCTGTGTAATCTTGTACCTTCTCTCTGTAAGGTTTGGCGGTTTTAGTTAATGATTTAATTTTTTTGCTTGTTTTTTTACTCATTTTATTTTATTTCTCCTATTTGTTTAATTTTTATTATATTTTTTTAAAATGTTAATTGTGAAAGAAGTTAACCCATATAAAAAAGATGAATCTAAATAAACACGGGAGTAAAAATTAAGCTCAAAAATATTTTTACAAATGTGATTGTAAAGATGGATTGAATCAATTTCATACAATCTTTGATGTTGATTTAAAGAAATTAATTTTTCTTTCAATTTTTGAAAACCTACAATGTAATATTCTTGGATGATTTCAATTTTGTGTTGGAGTTCCTCGTTGTCTGCTAAAAGTTCTTGAATTTCTAGTTCTATTTCAAAATAAATATCTGAATAAGAGTTTTTAGATGGCAAAAGGTTAAATAATTTATTGATTTGTATGTTGTTTTTATCAATTATTGTTTTTAATAAATCAATTTGTAGGTGGTGGCGTTTGATGAAATTTTTTGTTTGAGATAAAAAAGTTAATGAATTTGTCATTTTTTATTACCTTTTTTTGAAAATTTAAAATATTTTTTTAATGGTTAAAATCTTAATTATTTGTTTGAAAATTTTATTTTTAGATTGTGTTGCATTAATTAAAAAACTATTGCAATTTTCGTGTTCGCAATTTGGATTATTACAGTATTTGTGTTGGTTTAAGTAATTTTTGCGAACATTTTGAAAATAAATTAAGGGTTTTTGTTCGATTAAATCTAATTTATGATTGAGTTGAGTTTGTTTTCTTTTTAACCCTATTGTAGGGTCAATATCTAGATAAATAGTTAAATTAGGTTTAATTAAGAAATGATTTATGAATTTTGAAGTTAATATTTTGTCGCCATAATCAAGATTTATATCATCACCTTGATAAGCAAAAGAAGAATCATACCAACGGTCGACTAAAACAATGTAATTTTTGGATAAACCAGGAATAATGAGCTCTTCTTGGGTTTGGAGCATGTTAGTTAAACTAAGTAAAAATCTAGTATTGGGTGATAAATTTGTTTGATGTAAAAATAAATTTCTAATTGGTTTACCAATTGAAGAACTTCCTAATCCTTGACACAAAATTACTTTTTTGTTTTGGTTTTTGAAATATTTTTTTAATTGTTTAATTAAAGTAGTTTTTCCGCTGCCATCTAATCCTTCAAAAACGATTAATTTATTTGTCATTTGAGTGCACCATTTTTTTAATTAAATTAATTGGTGAAAAAGAGATGAATTGGTTGGTAAGTAAGTTTTGTAAGAATTGATTTGCATTGTTAGAAAATAGATTAATGACTTGATTTATTCCTTGAACTTTGCCATTTGCAATTTTGTTGTTTAATCTTTGGGATTCAATGGTATTGTTAGTTAATAAATAGAATTCAAAACGGGTGTCGAGTTTTTTTAATTGTTGGGCTTCGACAATTGTTTGTTTGTATCGGTCTCTCAGGCATGTTTTGAAATTAAAAGCGATAATCCGTTTGGTTTTAGTGAATAAAACCAAATCGAATTTGATGTCGGGGATGAAAAACAAGTAAGCCTGGGGGTATAAATTGATGATTCCCTTGTTGTTTAGATAAAGCAAAATTAAGTATTCATTGATTTTACCGCGGATTGTCTTTTGGCTTTGGGAGTTGTATTGGTTTTTATCTAGATATTTATTTAGATTATTGTGAGATTCTAACATATATTCATTAAAAGGCTTAGTAAAAAAAGATGGTTGACATATTTGTTTGGTTATGTTAACACATGAATTTTGATTATTAAAAACATTAATATTTTTGAAATGTAAATTAGTTAATTGATTCATTTTATTATTTCCTTTTTTAATTTAAAACTTCAAATTTTTGGATTTGTTTGTAAAAATTAAAATTACATTCACCTAGTTGTCCACTGCGGTTTTTGGCAATGATTAAATTAGTGAATGGGTTATTGTCTGGTTTTTGATAATAACTTTCGCGGTGTAAAAACATTACAACATCAGCATCTTGTTCGATAGTGCCTGAATCTCTTAAATCCGATAATTGTGGTGATTTGACTTCTCTTATGTTTGTCGCGCGATTCATTTGACTTAAAGCTATGATTGGAATATTAAGTTCACTTGCTAGTTTTTTGAGTTCACGCGAAATTACTGCTGTTGCTTGATAGGTATTGTAATTTTGTTCTTCTTTTAATAAGTGTAAATAATCAATAAAAACAACATCAAGTCCTTTTGTATATTTCATTTGGCGACATTTGTTTTTAATATCTTCAATTTTATTATTTCTATCATCATCAATTAAAATATTTAATTTAGTTAATTCAAATTCAGCTTTGGCTAATGCAAATCTATCTTCTTTATTTAAGGTTTTGTGTTGCAGTTTTGTTAAGGGTACTTGTGATACTGATGAAATTAAACGAATTCCTAATTCTTCTGATGTCATTTCTAAACTAAAAATTACTGCATTTTGTTTTTTTGGTTTTGATTCTAATTCTTGTTTTTGATGAAAATTTTTTGTAATGTTTGTGATTAAATTTAGCATAAAAGCGGTTTTACCCATTCCAGTTCTTGCGCCTAAAATAATTAATTGTTTATTTTTAAACCCAGAAACTAATTCATCGAGATTGTCAAAACCTGTTTTAATTCCTATAAACTGGTTATCTTCGTTATCAGTAATAATGTTTTGGCGAAGAGAAGGGATTAATGTTTTTGTAGAAATAAAAGGTGATTTAGTATTTTGGATAAATCCTTCAACTTGATTTTTGACTGTTTGTAAATAATTATGTATATTTTTAGTTTTTGATAATTCAATAGGTAAATGTTTGATTAAATCTAATAAATCAGTTTTAAGGGTGTTTTCTTTGATTAAATCAATATAAGTGTCTAAATATTGAGTTGGTGGGGTTTCTTCGGTTAATTCAATCAAATAGTCAATTCCTCCTATTTTGTTTAAATTATTATTAGTTTCTAAAGTAGAACTAACAGAAACGTAATCAATCTCGCGATTTAGTTTTCGTAGGTGCTTCATTGCCTCAAATATATAGCGATGTTGTGATGTGGTGAAATTGCGAGTTTCAATTAAAATTCTCACAGCATCCATCTTTTCTGGATTTAAAAACAAACTACCTAACAATGCACGTTCAGCTTCTAACATCTTTTCTCCTTTTTTGCATTTGGGTACAAAAAATACCCAAACTATTTATTTTTAATTAATAAATAATTTGGGTATTTTGTTGCTTTAAACCAGTTCACTTTTTTTGGGGCAGTCTATACAGTAACTAGTTAGGTAAAAAAAGTAAAAAATCCCCCTAGAAAATAAAATTAAAATTATTTTTTTACGCAATTATGTTAAAAAACATAAATATTAATTTTTTATGTTTTTTTGTACCAACTAAAGAACAACAAAAAAATTTTATTTTTTTATGTTGAAATGCGATTTTAGTAGTGTATAATAAAAGTAATAGTAAACATTTTTTTTGAGTCATGTCTTTTTTGTCTCAAAAAGTGTTGTTTTTTATCAGTTCACTTTTCGTGGAGCTTACCAGAATAAAAAGTGCTAGTGTTTGGATATGATGAGTATTGCGCCTCATACATAATTGATGTTAAAAAAATAAAAAAATCCACATAAAATAAATAATTTTTATTATATTTTTGAGCAACTTTGCATTATATAAATAATTTTTATATTAACTTTTTTAGCAATATTGTTGTAAAAAAAAATTGATCTTTGCAAATAATAAGAAAAAAATAATTTCTCCTCTTTAGTTATTATGATATAATAAAATATATATAAAATAAATATGTAAATATAAACAAAGGAGATAAATGTATGAGTAAATGTTATGTTACTGGTAAAACTACTCTTTTTGGTAATCGTCGTAGTCATGCTATGAACGCCACAAGAAGAATTTGGAAAAGTAATTTACAAAATATTAAAATTATTGATGAAAAAGGAAAAGTGCAAAAAATAAAAATTGCTGCCAGAGCTTTAAAAAAACTTAAATTACAAAGAGCTTAGAAGTTTCAAATAACTTTATTATCTTTTTATAAAAATTAACTTATTTTTTCAAATAATTATCCAGGAGTCTTTCTAAATATATGAAAAATAAAATACATCCTCAATTTCAAACAGTTGACATTTCTTGTACAACTTGCGCAAAAAAACATCAAATTGGGACAACAGTTGCTAATATCAAAATAGAAACTTGTTCTAATTGTCATCCTTTTTACACCGGAGCACAGACTTTTATTGTTGCCGCAGGTCCAATTGATAAATTCAATAAACGTTACAACATTAAAAATAAAAAAATAACCAAAATAACTGAAAAATAAATTTAATTAAATTGTTAAAAAACTAATAAAATAAGGTTGATAGAAGGGTTTTTTTAAGTAATGTTGAAAAAAGAACAAGGTTTTATTGAGGTTATTTGTGGACCTATGTTTGCGGGAAAAACAGAAACATTGATAAAGCGAAGTCAAGAAGCTCAAAAATTGAAAAAAAATATTTTATCCTTTAAACCTCGCATCGATAATCGTTATTCTTCGGAAGGAAAAATTGTTTCTCATAATCAAAATACTATTCCTGCTATTTTAATTGATCACAGTCACGATATTCTTGTTTTTATTACACCAAAAACCGATTTAATTATTATCGATGAAGTTCAATTTTTAAATAATGATATTGTTGATATTGTTGATTATTTAGCTAATCGCAACATTCAAGTTATTTTAGCGGGTTTAGATCTTGATTTCAAAAGAAAGCCTTTTGGCCCTATCCCTTATTTGTTGGCGTTAGCAGAAATTGTTACTAAAGTAACAGCTATTTGTGCTGTTAGTGGAGAAATAGCTACTAAAACTCAAAGATTAATCAATGGAACACCAGCTAAAAGTAGCGATCCTACGATTTTAATAGGCGCTAGTGAACATCATGAACCTCGTTGCCGTCAACATCATATTTTATTAGATGTTGATAAAAATATTATTAATTTATAAAAAATAAAAAAATGGATTTAGTTTAATGATTTATGATGCAAAACGACAAAGATATTTTTTTTATGAAAGAAGCATTCAAAGAAGCTTGTAAGGCATATTCTAAAAAAGAAGTACCCGTTGGAGCAGTAGTTGTATTAGAAAATCAAATTATTGCTCGCGCTTACAACAATCGCAAACAAAAAAATATTTTTTTTGGTCACGCTGAATTTTTAGCTCTTATAAAAACTAATAAAAAATTAAAGAATCGCCATTTAAATGATATTTCTGTCTATGTTACTTTAGAACCTTGTTTAATGTGTGCAGGTGCTTTAATACAGGCTGGGGTTAAACATTTATATTATGGAGCAAACGATTATAAAACTGGTTGTATTGATAGTATTACATCTTCTTTTAATATTCCATTATCCCATAAAATTATTGCTAAATCAGGTTTTTTAGCTAAAGAAAGTTCAGAACTTTTGAAAAACTTTTTTCAACGATTAAGAAAAAAAGATTGATCTAAAAAGATAAAAAAATTAATTACTGTTATTGTGAAGACCATCAATCGATGGTCTTTTATTAATTATATAAAAAAGATAAAAAAGGTTATTTTTTTAAAGTTGTTTGATAAACTAATTTTAAAACTTTAAAATAAAAGTAATAAAAAAATATGAAAAATTTAGAATCTCTTAAAAAAATTAAAAAAGCTCAAAAAATTATCAAAATATTGAAAAAACAAGGATTTGAGGCTTTTATTGTTGGTGGAGCTGTTAGAGATTATTTATTGAATATTAAAATCGATCAAGATATTGATATCACCACTAATGCTTTATCACAAGATATTAATGTTATTTTTCAAAGCAAAAATTATGCTCATTATGGAAGTGTTAAAATTATTTTCGAAGAAGAAAATTTTGAAATTACTACCTACAGAGAAGAAGGAGTTTATTTTAATAATCGTCATCCTAGTGAAATTTTTTTCATTCAAGAAGCGCAAAAAGACATCATTAGAAGAGATTTTACCATTAATGCTTTGTTAATGGATGAAAAAGGGCAAATTTTTGATTTTACAACAGGAAAATTAGATTTAGAACAAAAAATTTTGCGTACCATCTCAAATCCTTTCATAAGTTTTTACAAAGATGCTTTAAGAATTATGAGAGCCTTTTATTTTCAAGCTAAATTAAACATTAAAATAGAACATCAAACTAAAAAAGCTTTGAAAACACAATCACATTTATTAACCAAAATTTCTTATCAAAGAATTTATGAATATTTACAAAAAATCATAACTTATCCTAATTGGCAAAATAGTTTCAAAACAATAATTAACACTAAAACACATTTATATTTAAAAGCTATCACAAGATCAATTATTTTTTTTGCTTCTTTAGATATTATTACAATCAAAACACTAAAAATAGAAAGATATTTAGAAGAAAATATTTTTTGGAGTATCTCACTTGCTTTTGATAAAAATATTTTTTTATTTTGGCCTATTAATGCAAAAAACAAAAACAAATACCAAACCTTAATAATTTTAAGTAATAATATCTTTGAAGACTTGAAATTTAATTTATTTAAATATGGGCTTCAAAATTGTCTATTATCTTATAAAATTAATTATCTTTTATCTCATCAAAAATCAAAACATCTCTTTTCTCAAAATTTAAACAATATACAAAAAACATATAAGAACTTGCCTTTAAAAGACATTAAGGACTTAAAAATTTGTTGGAAAGAAATATTACCAAAAATAATCAATCCCTTACATCCCCCAATTAAAGAAATCAAAAAAAAATTACTTCAAGCAGTTTTAAATCAAAAAATACCTAACCAAAAAGAAGTATTAATGGAATTTGTTTTAAATCAAAAGTATTAACTTTAAAAAAACTTTTAAAATATTTCATTTGGAACATTAATTATTTTATTTTTTATTGCGAAATATAACATTAAATTTTTATTACTAAACAAAAACTAAATATTCATTTTAACTTCATTATTGAAAAAAAGAAAAAAGAGAAGAAAATATGAACAACAATAATATTATTGCAAAACAAAAAGATAAAATCAATCATTTTATAGGCAAAGTAACAAGTATTAACCAAGGTAATCATTTTCATAATATAACTTTACAATTAACTAACAAAATAGATATTAACATTAAATTAGCAAAAGAAACTCTTAACCCTTTGCAAGGAAAAATATATTGTTTTCAAACTATTTGTCTTTTAGACAAAGAAGAATTAATTTTTATGAATCAAAATTTTACTTTGGCGCAAAAAATACTAGATCCTCAAACTTTATATGATGTTTTTATATCTTTTTTTCAATGCGCTCCTGTGTCGTTTGCAATTATTGCAACAAATTTAGAAAAATATCTTGCTAAAATAAAAAACAAGATTTTAAAAGAAGTGACAACTAATTTATATTTTAGTAATAAAACACAATTTTTAATCGCTAAAGCAGCCTTAAAAATGCATCATAATTATTATGGTGGCTTAGGATATCATACTTTAAACATGTTAAAAATAGCAGAAATTATTTTAAAAATTTATCCTTTTTTAAATCATGATTTGTTATATTCAGGGATTATTTTACATGATATGGCCAAAATTAAAGAAATTGATGTAGACAAAAAAAATTACACAAAAGAAGGGAAGTTATTGGGACATTTAGTGATGATTACTTGTGATCTAGAAAGAGAAGCTAATTTGTTGGGTTACCAAAAAACAGAAGAAATTTTGCTTTTAAAACATATCCTTATCGCTAATCACGGACTTTTAGAATATGGAGCAGCCAAAAAACCTCAAATAGCAGAAGCTCTTTTAATTTGGCATCTCGATAATATCGACGCTAAATTAACTGTTTTAGAGGAAACATTACAAAAAACTGATATTCAAACTTTTACAGAACCAATTCCTGTTTTAGAAAAAAACAGTTTTTATAAACCTTTTTTCGATAAAAACAATGATGATTTTTATTAAAAAATTTACTCAAAACATCAAAGGATAAGAAAAATAAATGTCAAATTATACTTTAAAATTAAACTCAATTCAGTTTTTTAAAATCAAAAAATATTATGAAAAACAATTACAAAAAAAAAGTATCAACAAAACTATTGATTTTTTTGTCCATGACAGCCCTAACACGATAACTGTTTATCAAAACGGCACTTTACTTGTCCAAGGACCTAATGCTTTTCATAAAATGATATTTTTACAAAAATTATTGCAAATAGAACATCTAACGCCGTTTGATCAAACTCTAACCAACGCGTTTAAAAATTCCTTAAATAAAGAAAGGGAAAATCTAGACTCTTATTATTTAGAATCTGTAGGTTGTGATGAAGTGGGCACTGGAGATGTTTTTGGGCCAGTTGTCGTTTGTTCTATCTATCTTTCACTTGAAAAGGTGGATTTTTTCAAAAAAATGAGTCCCATCTTAGAATCAAAACAAATGTCAGATGCAAAAATTAGACAAATAATACCTTCTATTATAGACAACGTCATTAAATCCATAATAATAATAAAACCAAGTGAATATAATACATTAATCAAAGAAAACAACTTAAACCAAATCAAAGCTTTAATGCATAATAAAGCCATTATGCAAACCATTGGAAAAGTTGATAAATTTGTTCCAGTTGTCTTAGATCAATTTTGTTCTCAAAAATGTTATTTTAATTATTTAAAAGATGAACAATTGATTTATAAAAAAATACAATTTAAAACTAAAGCAGACATAAATTATTTAAGTGTTGCCATTGCATCTATTATTGCTAGATATGTTTTTTTGCAAGAAATTGATCAATTAAGTCATCAATTATCTTGCAAGTTGCGCTTAGGATCGGGTAGTACTGTTGATCAACAAATTGCTGAAATTGTTAAAAAATATGGAAATAAAATTTTAACAGATATTGCTAAATGCAACTTTAAAAACATTACTCATAAATTTAAAAAATATTTATCAAAATAAAAATTAAGTGTTTCTTAATGGATATTTTTTTGCAAAAAATAAATTACTTTAGGGATAAGTGTTAAAAGATTTTAACAAATATTGCTAAAGAGGAGAAATAAGGAGAATTATTGTGTCAACCATTTTTACTAAAATCATCAAAAAAGAACTTCCTAGTTATCTTTTGTATGAAGATGATCTTGTGATTGCTTTTTTAGATATCACACAAGCCACCCAAGGACATACTTTAGTTGTTACAAAATGCGAATATCACAAAATTGAAGAAGTTCCTGAAAAAGTATTCATTCATTTATTTAAAATAGTGCATAAAATTAGTAAGGCTTTAATCCAAACTTTTAAACTTCAAGGAATTAATTTATTGAATAATAACGGTAAAATAGCTGGACAAACTGTTTTTCATTATCATGTTCATCTACTTCCACGTTTTTGCCAAAAAGAAATTGATATTGTTTTTAAAAATCACACTGATAGTTTAAAAAATTCTGATTATGAAAAAATTCAACAAGCAATTTTAATTAATTTATAGTTAAAGAATTGCCATATAGTTTTTTTGATATTCTGTTTTTATTTTTGATTTTAATTTGATAATGATTTAATTTGTTTTATTGGGGTTTTTTATATATTTTTGCTAATTATAATCGATCTAGGACTTTCTGTTATGAATGAAAATTATTCTTAATAACCACCATCGAAATGCAATAAAATGTTTACATATTTAAATCAACTAACACTTCTTAGACTTATAAATTTTTAATTATTCTTAACCTTATTATCCATTTTTTTAACAACAAATCCATTACATAAGTTAAAATGATTATTTTATAAGTCAAAAAAAGCAATTACCAAGACATTATTTTAGTTTATAATTAAAAAAGAAAAATGCCAACGCATATCCGTTTTAATCATATATATATTAATATCTTTTATTACTAGATCACTGGACCAAAAAGGACAACCACCCAAAAACAAAAAAATATTAAAAATATCAAAGCTAAATTGTTTATTAAAATAAACAATTTAGCTTTTTTTGTATTAATTTTTTTTTGCAGTAAATAAAGATTTAATAAAGGAAATAATTTTGAAAAAATCATCTACAATACACAAGATAAAAGGGATATAGCCTATTACAACAGTCCAAATAATCAAATAGACTATTTTATCAACAACACTTTCATGTTGTAATAAAAAATATTGCCAAGTATTCAAATTATCCATAATTGTTTTTTTACTTTCCTAATTAAGATTTCATTTGTTTATAATGATTACTAAAAAAACCATTTTGCAGTCTTTTAAAAGCTACTTTATAACTGAACACAATTATAAAGAAAATAATCAAAAAAAATATTTTCAAAATAAATTTAATAATTGTACTTATACTTATATCTTTGAACATAAAATCACCAAACTTTTTAATTAATTTTTAAAAAACATGTGTTTAAAGAATAAAAAGATATAATGCAATACTTTACAAACTAAAAAAATATTGCAGAAACAAAAGGATAACATAACAAACATAACCATAAAGTAAATACTTTAGATACGATTGCTTGATGCTTTTCTAAAACAATATAAAACCAAAAATATTTTAAGAAAAAATTATTAACTTCATTGAGACTAGGTATTTTATATATATAAAATAAAAAATATTGATAAATCCAATTATTCCCTTTGGTAATAGTGAAAAAAACTCATTTAAAGTCATTTATATTAACCTAAGAAACACTTTCATTAATATTTATTTTTATATATTTTAAATAAAAAGTTATTTTTTTATAATTAATTTTTAATTTTTAAAACTATCAGACCATTGATTCACTATTTGCGATATATTTTTAGTTTCTTCTAAGGTTATTTTGCGATTATTAATATTTTTATCCACATTACTTAGGAATTCTATCATTTCTTTAACCATAATGTTATCGTTAAAAAAAATTTTCATCATACAACAACACAAAAAAACAGTGACAAACGCTAGCACTATCTAAAAAATTTTGAATATCATGATTTTGTTTATCGTTTCTAATAGCATCTGGAAAACTAATTTCATCCATTATAAATCATTAATATCAAATGCAAAATGTTTAATATTTACAAAAATTAATATTAATTTGTTTAATTTTATAGAGTTCTGATTCATCAAAAAAAAGAAAAACCCTTTTTTGAGGATCAAATAATAAATTTAATTCCACAATATCAACTAAATTAGCTATTTTTTGTTCTTTATCAGCAACTATTTTATCACTAATTCCAATAATATCTGCAACCTCAATTACAGAACCTATAATAGAAATCATAGATAAACTGGTTTTAACTGATTGTTTAGTATTAAGCCGTTCTCTATTGGCAATACGAGGAACATTATCGGTTGAATAAAAATCACGCTGATTTTTATCTTTAAAAGAGCCATTTTCATAAGTAGTTAATAAAAAATGTTTTTGATTATAATCTATTTCAGAATCAAGAAGGTTAAAAACTGGTTTATAAGCCCCCCCACCCTCTACAACTATAAAGTAAAAAAGAATAAGTTTAAAAAATATTAAAAATAAAAAAATAATCATCAAAATACAAAAATCACTATAATTTAAAAGATTGCTATCACCTTTCTTTTTTTATAATTTAATTATATATTTTTTTAGTTGTTTTTGTTTTTCATATCAGTTAATATCTTTTTAACATCATGCATCTTGAAACTAGAAACTAGTAAAAAATATAATCACAATTATATTATACTACTAATTTAAAAGTTATCAAATTTTTTTAGCTTGGTTTTTGTTTATCTTATATTTTCATTTTTTTCACTTATTATTAATAATTTTTGTGAAGCTTATCAGTTTTATCTTTGTGTTTGTATTTTATTTTCCCCAGGTTAGACCAATACAGTATTTTTTGTGAACTTTGGCAATTGAAGTTTTATGTTTCCTTGCCAATGTTTTTAAACAATTATACTCTACTAGGTAGTTCAGGTATACGAATAGATTAATTGCGTTTTATTAGGTGTTTTGTGTCATTTTTTTATTTACAATCAGCCCCCATCCAAACCGTGCGAGCCAAGTTTCCAAGCACACGGCTTTCCATAAACTCCGCTGATTTTCATCAGTCCGTCATTGAAACCTTCCGTGTTTAGGATTAATGGAATCACTCTGTTTTCATCCCCCAGATAGCAGTCTATCTATTGCATTTCCTATTTTTAAGTTTGTTTTACATTATCCAGATCTTCTCCGCTTTGTGAGTCCATCTTTGTTGAGATTCACTGTTCCAAAACTTTAGACACTTTTTATTTTTTAAAAATTCTTTAAGACTAACTATTAAGTTAGTCTTTTTTTGTTTTAAAGACTAAAAAATAATTTCATATCTTTTCTAAAAACGTTTTTAGAAAGGATTAAAATGTTAAGACAAAAATTATTTAAAGATTTTTTAAAAAATAAAAAGTGTCTAAAGTTTTGGAACAGTGCACTCTAATGAAAACAACCCAAAAAACTAATAAAAAAACAGTTTTTAATTTAGTCAAAAAATTTAAAAATAGTTTAAATTTAACCACAATTTTAAAAACTATCAAAATCAAAAGAAGTACTTATTATTGGTTGAAAGTCGAAAATAAAATTAAAGAAAAAGAAGAAAAAAACCTTTTACAACAAAAAAGAATTAATGCTTTATGTTTAAATAATCAATATTTTTTCGGCCATCGGAAAATCACTAATTTATATCAACAAACCTTTAATGAAATAATTACCAAGAAAAAAGTTTATTCAATTATGAAAGAAAATGGCATTTTGTTGTCGTTTAAGAATTAAAAAAAATAAATATAGTTATAAAAACAATTTAAAACCTAAATTAAAAGTAGTAGACAATCTAATCAATCAAGACTTTATATCAACTAATCCCATGCAAAAACTATTTACCGACATCACTTATTTTAAAACTTCCCAAGGGTTTTTATATTTTTCTTGTATTATCGATTCTTTTAACAACCAAATTATTTCTTGGCATACTTCAAAGTATCAAAATAAAGAATTAATTTTAAATACAATTAAAAAATTACCTAAATTAAAAAATCCATGCATCATTCACTCTGATCAGGACACAGTTTATCAATCTCAAAAAATCCAACAAACTTTAACGAAAAAAGGTTTTTTAATTAGTATGTCGCGTAAAGCCAATCCAAAGGACAACGCAGTCATTGAAAATTTTTTCGGCCAAATGAAAAGCATTTTACAATATCAAAATCCATTTTTATTTCAAAAATCAACCGAAAAAGTTAAAAAAATAATCAATCAATTTCCTAAATTTTGGAATACTAAATGGTTTTTAGCTAAATTAAATTATTTATCTCCCTCTCAATATTTCTTAAATTTTAGATAATATTTTTTATTTAAATATTCAACCTTGAAAAAGGTTATCTTTTTGCACCTTTTTTTAAAAACAACATAATTGCGTAAAAAAATAATTTTAATTTTATTTTCTAGGGGGATTTTCCACTTTTTTTCCCTAGCTAGTTAGTGAAATGATATAATATTTAAAAAAAATATCTTTTGAAACTAGCAAATTTAAAAAAAGTTTAGACACTTTTTATTTGTAATTTTAATAATTTGTTTGTTTGAAAAGATATGAAATTATCTACTTATTTTTAAGTCTTAAAGAGTAATTTTTAAATAAAAAAATGTCCAAAAAAACGGAACAGCGCATATTCGTTGATGTATGCAATTGTTGTGCCGTCGGATTTGAATGTGGTTTGGGTTGGTTGGTTTTCCTGTTTGGGGGTCGTATTCGATGATGGCTGCAATTGTTTTGCCGTCGGAGTTGTAATCACATTAAGAAAAAAGATTTTTATCAAACATTTTATTCAAAAATAGTAAATTTTAATTTACAAAAAAATTATGAAAAAGAATTAATTGATTCTATAAATCTTTTATTTTGGGTAGAAAATCATAATAAACAAATTAATTTTAATAATAATGGTTTAATTATTGTTGATAATATAATTGAGAATTCATATTTATTTAAAAAAAATATTAAAACAAAGATGGTTAATATTATTTAAAATATTCTTAATTTCAATATTATTCTATTTCTTTTCAAAATTAAGAAGTTTTGATAATTTTCTAAAATTGTTGCTATCCTAAAAATCAGTAATAATAGTAGTATAGTTGCAAAAAAATATAATCAATTATTTTATCTATAAAATGAGAGATAAAAAACGTCCAAAAAAAGATTGAAAATTTAGAAGAAGTATGAAATGACAAATACAAAAAAAGAACACAAAATGACAAAGATTTAAAAATAAAAGATAATGTTTTTGTTGATGGTTTCATCTTTTCTCCTTTCTTTAAAGAGCGGTGTTTTTATAATGATAAGCGATGTATAATGTAGTCTACTTTTGTTTTTGAAGGCCCTTTATGGCACCAGGTTGCTTTGGTTTTGGCTCCTGTTTGGGGGTTAAATTCTTCGATGAAATAGATTTTGTCATTGAAACTGTACCAGGTTACTTTTTTGGTTTTGGCTCCTGTTTGTGGGTTGTATTCAGTTATGGAATCAATTGTTGTGCCGTTTGGGCGGAATGTGGTTTTTTTGATTAATTGGTTTTTTTCGTTGGTTTCTTGGATTACTCTACGACCGTATTCATTGGTTGTTTCTTTGATTATATTCATTTTATTTTATTTCTCCTTTTTTAGTTTGGATACAAAAAAAATCCAAACTGCTTATTTTTTAATAATAAACAATTTGGATAAAATGTTATTCTTTTTCGGTTCAGTTTTTTTGGGGCACTCTATAATAACTTTTATAAAAAACCTACACAAAACACCTTCTCTAATGAAGGGTTAAAAATAAAAAAATTAATTTTTTTCGATAATATTTATTTTTATATTCCAAAGGCGATAAATAATTTAATACTTTCATTTTACGATAAATATTATAATATTGAATATAATTAGCAATAATTTCTTTAATTTGTAATTCATTTAATTTTTCTTTATCAGTTCACTTTTCGTGGAGCTTACCAAAAAGATAATTTTATTTCATTTAAAATTTCTTTTTTAATAGTTTTTATTTTTTTACTTCTTTCTTAATTTTAAGAAAGTCTATAAAAAAAAGACTAACTTAAAAAGTTAGTTTATTACTAGATTAAATTGTAAAAAGTTTTAAGAAATGATGTTATTACATATCTACACCTTGATTATTAAGTTATTTTTTTGTATAATATTAGTGATGGTAAAACAGTTGTAGTTAAAATTATTAAATTAATCCCTTGCCTTTGAGAGGCTTTTCTAAGTAATTCTTTGCTGTTTGAGAAAGAAAAGAAAGTAGGTGATTGTTAATAATTTAGTTACAAAACTTTACCTTAAAAAAGGAGAGTTTAAAAAATGTCACGTTATACAGGTTCTATTTGGAAAGTTTCTAGACGATTAAATTATTCTATTACAGAAACCGGAAAAGAATTACGAAAAAGAGCTTATGCTCCAGGTCAACATGGTCAAAAAAGAGTAAAAATAAGCGATTATGGTTTACAATTAAGAGAAAAACAAAAATTACGTTTTACTTATGGGGTGTCAGAGAAACAATTCCGTAATACTTTTGAAAAAGCCAGAAAATTAAAAGGGATTCATGGTGAAATGTTTTTAGTTTTATTAGAATCACGTCTTGACAATATTGTTTATCGTTTGGGTTTTGCCAAAACTAGAGATCAAGCAAGACAATTAGTTAATCATGGTCATATTTTAGTAGAAGGCAAAAAAGTTGATATTGCATCATATCGTCTTAAACCAGGACAAACTGTTACTTTAAGAGAAAAATCTAAAAATTTAAAAATTGTTGAAGAAGTTTTAAAAAATAAATTTGTTCGTACAGATTATGTTTCTTTAGACAAACAATTAAATGGTAAATATGTCAGATATCCGCAAAGAAACGAATTTTTATCTGAAATTAATGAACAATTAATAGTCGAATTTTATAATAGATAACTTAAACACCCTTTGAAATAGGGTGTTTTTTTGTAATTACAAAGTCTTATTATTATTTAGTTTTTCGTTTTTTTGCTGTTTTTAAAAACCAACTTGAAAACTTCAACTTTTTATTAGACTTTTAAAAAAATCTAAAAAAAGGATCATTAATTATTATGAAAAAAAAGAATTTAAAACATGAAGAAACAATTAATTTTCTCAAAAGAACAAGTCTTAAAAACTGTGAAGAAATTTTTAAAACCTTAGGTTCTTCTTGGGAAGGTTTAGATGAAAAACAAATTATTTTACAAAGAAATTTATACGGTATCAATCTTTTATCAAAAGAACACAAAAATAATAGTTTTAAAAAAATAATAGAGATGATTATTACACCTTTTAGTCTTATTTTGCTTATTTTGATGATTGTTTCTTTAATTAATGATGTTATTATTCCAAACCCAAATGAACGCAGCTATACTGCTATTATTACTACTATTATGATGTTTGTCAGTTCTTTTCTAGTTCAATTTACCCAAGAAAACAAATATTTAAAAATCACTTCTAAATTACAAAAATTAGTTCAAAATACTACTGCTGTTAAACGTAACAATCAAAAATTAGAAATCCCTTTAGAAGAAGTTGTCAGAGGAGATCTTGTTTTGCTTGCTGCAGGGGATATTGTTCCTGCTGATTTAAAATTAATAAAAACTAAAGATTTTTTTGTTAAAACAACTACTTTTACTGGTGAATCTGAACCAGTTGAAAAAAAAGCACAAGCACTTGACAAATATGATAATCTTTTAGAAGATCCAAGATTAGCTTTAACAGGTTCAACAGTTATTTCTGGTTATGCCGTAGGAATTGTTATTCTTACTGGAAAAGACACTTATTTAGGCAATATTAACAAACAAATTCATCAAAAAAAAGAAATTTCTCAATTAGATGCTAACCTTAATAAAATTGCTAAATTATTATTTATATGTATTTTTTTAATGTCACCTTTAGTTTTTTGTTTGAATTTTTTGAAAACAAAAAACCATCGTTCTCTTTTGCAACCAATTTTATTTACTTTAACAATTGCCTTTGGTTTAACTCCTAAAATGCTCCCTTTGATTATTGCAACATCTTTTTCCAAAGGCATTGTTGCTTTATCAAAAAAAAAAGTCATTGTTAAAAACTTAAATGCTATTTCTAGTTTTGGTGCTATGAATGTTCTTTTTACTGATAAAACAGGAACTTTAACTGAAGATCAAATCTTTTTAGAAAATTTTTGTAATTTAGAAGGTCAAAAAAATATTCGCGTTTTAAGACATGCTTATTTAAATAGTTTTTTTCAAACTGGATTAAAAAGTTTAATTGATGAAGCTATCGTTAAAAAATTTGATAATTTGTCTTTACCAAACATTTCACAACAATTTTTTAAAGTTAATGAAATTCCTTTCGATTTTAAAAGAAGAAAAATGAGTGTTGTCATAGAAGATAAAAATCAAAAACAACAAATGATTACTAAAGGGGCAATTGAAGAAATTTTAAACATTTGTAATCATATTGAACTTCAAGGAAAAATCAAACCTTTAAGTTTAGAAAATAAAAAATTAGTTTTAGAACAAACCATCATTTATAATCAAAAAGGAATGCGAGTGGTTGGGGTTGCTCAAAAAAACATCATTCAAGGTCAGACACCAATCAAAGAAGAGAAAATGGTGCTTATTGGTTTACTTACTTTTTTAGATCCAATTAAAGAAAGTTCAACAAAAACAATTGCATCTCTTCATCGAAAAGGCATTATTGTCAAAATTTTAACAGGAGATAATGAAATTTTAACTAAGACTATTGCCAAAAAATTAAATATTGATACAACTTATTGTTTACAAGGTCATATTATTGACCAACTAAATGATGAAACCTTATACAATGAAGCCCAAAAAACTCATTTATTTATTAAATTATCTCCTGAACAAAAAGCTCGGATTGTTTCTCTTTTCAAAAAAAAAAGTAATATTGTTGCTTTTATGGGTGATGGCATTAATGATGCTTTTGCAATGCAAAAAGCTGATGTAGGTATTTGTGTAAATACTGGAGCTGAAATCACTAAAGAAATAGCTGATATTATTCTTTTAGAAAAAGAATTAAATGTTTTAGAAAAAGGAATTTTAGAAGGAAGAAAAACCTACACTAACGCGATTAAATATATTAAATTTACCTTGTCTTCTAATTTTGGTAACTCCTTAAGCATTTTATTAGCTAGTTGTATTTTAGACTTTCAACCGATGTTAGTTTTACAAATTTTATTTTTAGATTTGATCTATGATTTAATTTGTTTTTCTATTCCTTTTGATAATGTTGACAAAATGTATTTAAAAACACCTCGTAAGTTTGATTTTAAAAATATTAAAAATTTTATGCTTTGGTTTGGTATTCTTTCTTTTTTTGTGGATTTTCTTTTTTTAGTGGGAATGAAAATTCTAGAAAAAGTCCAAGAATCATTATTTCAAACTAGTTGGTTCATTTTTTCGATGTGGTCGCAAACATTAACCCTTTTTTTATTAAGAACTGATAAATTTTTTACTAAAAACAAGCAAAAAAATTTTCCTTCGATGTTAATCATCATTTGTTCTGTCGTTGGACTTATTATTGTTACTATTTCTCCTTATATTTCTTTGATTCAAAAAGCTCTTAAATTAGATTTTAATTTTTTTAAACCGGAAAATAAGGATATTTGGTTATTGTTAATCTTTTTATTATTTTTTTATTCTTTAGTTATGTTTTGGGCAAAAAATATTTTTATCAAAAAAAATAAACAATTGTTGTAATTAATAATTTTTTTGAAATATAACAAAACGAATTTAATCTATAATTTATTAAGAAAGGTCTTTTATGAATTTCTTTCTCTCTTTTACTTTTATTTTTATTTTTTTTAGTTTTTTTCTAGTTAAATATCAAGTTTTAAAGATTATGCTTTTGTTTTTATGGTGGATTTTTTTGGCTTATTTATTGCAGCAACAACATACTCAAATTTCTATTTTTTTTCGAGAAACACTAAAATTAACTATTTCAGAACATTTTTACTATTCTTTATTAAATTTTATTTTAACTAGTATCATTATTATCAAAGCCCCTTATATTAGAAATATTTTAAATAATTGGAACAAATATTGGAATACTAAAAGAAGAAATATTTTTATGGGAGGTGATTTCACTCAAAAAGAAATCGTGACAACTGTTATGGAACTTTCTTCGCGCAAAATAGGAGCTTTAATCACTATTGAGAAAAATAATATTTTAGAACAATATGCCCAAAAAGCCATTTTAATCAATGGTGATGTTTCCAAAGAACTTTTATTAAATATTTTTACCCCCAACACTCCTTTGCATGATGGAGCTGTTATCATTCGAGGTGATAAAATCTTGTGTGCAAGTACTTATTATACTTTATCATCAGCTGATGAAAATTTTGACAAAAAAACTGGTTCTCGTCATCGTGCTGCTTTAGGAATTAGTGAAACTACAGACAGTATGACAATTGTTGTTTCTGAAGAAACCGGTAATATTTCAATTGCTTTAGAAGGGATGATGATCAAGATCAACGAAAAAACCAAACTTCAAGAATATCTTGCTATTTTCATGAATTAAAAAAACAAGGAGGAATAAAATGAAAAAAAGAAAATTAGGTATTGTAGTGGATTCTACTTGTGGCGGTGATTATGGCAAAAATTTTTTTGAAGATGTTTCGATAGTCCCTTTAACTGTAATGGTCGATGGTAAAAGCTATGTTGATGGCACAATTGATAACGAAACATTACTTCATTTTATTGACCAAAAGAAAAAAGTAACAACTAGTCAACCCAATCCAGAATTTTTTATCCAAGCTTTTCAAAAACAATTTGCTTTAGGTTACGAACATATTTTTTGTCTTACTTTATCACATAAATTAAGTGGTACCATCAACAGCGCTCTTTTAGCTAAAAAGATGTTAAATGAAAATAGAATTACTGTGATTGACAGCGAAAGTATCGGCCCTGGGATTATTTTTGCTCTTAAAAGAATCTTTCAATTGTTAGAGCAAAATACTTTAATTAGTTATCAAGAAATGGCGCATCAGATTCAACAAGAATTAGAACAAGGTTTTTTAATATACTATATTGAAAACTTAAAAATATTAGCTCATCATGGACGCATTAGCAAATTTAAAGCTCTTATTGGCACTTTATTTAAAATCCATCCTATTGTTAAATATCAAAAAAGTGTTTTAACAATCGATAAAAAAATAAGAAACTTTCGAAAATGTTTTGATTATTTAATCCAAAGTGTTTTAAAGGAACAAACTAATGATAATATATTAGATATACAAATAGTTTACGTTGACAAAGATATTCAAGCCAAAGAACTTTTAAAAAAAATTAATGATTTAGGCTATCCTCGAATTAAAACTTCTATGTATGGAGTGATTTCGCCTGTAGTGGCAGTCAACATTGGATATAAAGCATTTGGGTTATATCTTAATAAAATTAAAATATAATGCTTATTTTTTAGCTATATTTTAATTTTATTTAACAAGATCTTTTTTTCTTTGTTTGATTTTTGTCAAAAATCAAAAGTAAAATATTTTAGATTGTTTTTTTAAAAATTTTAAGAATGATTTTTTTCTTACTAAAGTTCCAAGAATAAACTTTATTTTCATCTTATTGTTTGCTATTACAAGAATCATTATGTTTTGAAATGTTATTATCTTTTTTTGTTTTATGCTTTTGAAGAACTAAAAAGCAATCATTTTTTCAAAAAAATTAAAAAAGGAGAGGGTTAATGAATGTTTTATCAATTGAAACAAGTTGTGATGAAACAAGCGTTGCTATTTCTCAAGATGGTAAAAAAATCTTATCTAATATAGTTTTTTCTCAAATTAAAGATCATCAAATCTTTGGTGGAGTAGTCCCTGAAATAGCTTCAAGAAAGCATGTTGAGGTAATCACTTTAATTTTAGAAAAAGCTTTTAAAAAAGCTACTATGACACCTCAAGAAATTGATTTAGTAGCAGTCACTCAAGGCCCTGGTTTAATAGGATCTTTGTTGGTGGGTATCAATGCTGCTAATGTTTTTGCCTATACTTACCAAAAACCTCTTTTGGGAATCAACCATCTTTTAGGGCATCTTTATGCGGCTCAAATTGAACATCAAATCAAACCAAATGCATTAATTCTTTTAGTTTCAGGGGGCCATACCGAACTGCTTTATTTCAAAAATCATGGTCAAATTGAAGTCTTAGGAACAACTTTAGATGATGCTGTAGGGGAAGTATATGATAAAATTGCCAAAGCGCTTCATTTAGGTTATCCTGGCGGTCCTTTGATTGACAAATTAGCTAACATTGGTAAAGATACTTATCATTTCGTTAGACCTTATTTAAAAAACAACAACTTAAATTTTAGTTTTTCCGGTCTTAAAAGTTACTTAGTCAATTTATTGCTAAAACAAAATATTAATGAACTTGATATTCCTAACATATGCGCTTCTTTTCAAGCAAGCATCGTTGATGTTTTGTTTGCTAAAACCAAAAGAGCTTTAAATAAATATTCGATTCATCAATTAATCGTAACAGGGGGAGTGGCTGCGAATTCCACTTTAAGAAAAAAATTTCAAACTTCTTTTGCTGCTTTAGAAGTAATTTTCCCTAGTATTCAATATTGCACTGACCAAGCGGCTATGATAGGGATTGCTGCTTTCTATCAAAACCAAATTACTCAAGCTTTATATAAATATAATTTAACAGCTTTACCTAATTTAACTTTTTAAAGGAAATAAAAGATTTTATTTTTTCAAAGAAATTAAAAAAATTTGTTTATCTTTTAAAAAAAAGATAATTTTAAAAATAAACAATCAAATACAATTTAAACTTAAAAAAAGAGAATTTTTTTAAAAAAAATTAAAAGTTTAGAATGATTAAATTAAAGATGATATCCAAGATAGAAATTATAAAAGATGATTAATGATTAAAATATTTAATTTTTATGTAAAATAAATATGTTGTATTAAAGTATATTTGGAATATAGAAAATATTTCAAGAAAAAAATAAGGATATATAATGATAAATCAAACAGCAGAACATATTTTATTAAAATTTTTACTTTTAAATCCAAAACAATTTACTTCAATAGAAAATAAAATTCATATACATGATTTTAACGATCCTAAAGTTAAATATATTTATAATCTTTTATTGGATTTTCACAAACAAAAAAAAATTTGGGATCTTAAAAAAATTGACCTTTTTTTAACTATTATTCCTGAATTTAAACGTAAAAATGTTCAAAATTATTTAACATTAATCCTTCAAAAATCACCTTTATGCCACTTATCAGAAATAAATAATTATATTCAAAAAATTAAAAAAGATAGTTCAGAAAAAGAAATCGAACAAATTTCTCAAACAACTTCTCTTTTTGCCACTCCCAAAGATTTAATGGAAGATATTTTAAAAAAAACTATTTTTAATCCAAGTAAAAATGGATTATTGGGGTTTGATACCGGTTTTAATCAATTAAATCATGATACTTTAGGTTTTCAAAAAAAAGAATTAATTATTTTAGGAGCTCGTCCTGGAGTTGGCAAAACAACTTTAATGATGAATTTAGCTATTAACATTATTATCAAAAATTCTAATACTAAAATAGTTATTTTTAGTTTAGAAATGAGCAATACTCAATTAATCTTAAAAAGTTTAAGTTCTATTTCTAATGTTGATATGCGCCGCTTACGATTAGGAGCAGTCAGTGAAAAAGAAAAAGAAACAATCATTTATTCCTCACACACATTAGGACAATTGCGGTTATTTTTTGATGATGAATCCTCTTTAGTTTCTGAAATTGAAGTTAAATGTAATGACTTTAAACAAACTCATGGATTAGATATGGTTTTTATTGATTATTTACAGTTATTACAAGATAAACCAGTAGATAAAATTTCTAAAAAATTAAAACAATTAGCAAAAAAACTCAATATTGTTATTTTTTGTCTTGCTCAATTAAACCGAGAATCAGCGAAAAGTAGCACTCCAAGAAGACCTAAATTAACGGATTTAAAAGATACAGGAAATATTGAACAAGATGCTGATTTAGTGATGCTTTTATATTGCGAAACTAACACAATTATCAATAAATTGCCACAATTGAAATATGAGATGATTATTGCCAAAAACAGAAATGGTATTTCTAATAAAACATATCAACTTCATTTTAATAATCAAACCCAAACTTTTACAGAAAAAATAGAAAAATAATAATCAATTTCAAATTCAAAACTTTAATTTTTTATAAAAAAATTCTCATTTAATGGTAAGCTCCACGAAAAGTGAACTGATAAAGAACAACAATTTTTGAGACAAAAAAGACATGACTCAAAAAAAATCAAAAAAAATAACCATTCAAAAATAGAACGGCAATTATTTAAAATATTTTTTTTATATTCAATCGGAGATAAATAATTAAGAATTTTCATTTTTCGTTTGTAGTTATAATAATGCATATATTTATGAATAATATTTTTAACTTGATTTTCGGTTAAGTATTTCATTTTTTCGTAATGGAGAGTCTCTTTTTTTAAATTAGCCCAAAAAGTACTCCATACATGCATTTTCGGTTGGAGTTGCTTTTGCTGAAAAACTTTGATACATATTTTTATCTTTTACTGCTTTTTGATATCTTTTGGAGGTATAAATACTACCCCTATCACAATGTAGGATACAAAAATGATTTACTTTAGGAATGGGTTTGATAGTTTCTAAAATAAAATTAATGTCAGTGATAGTTGCAATGTTATAACTGATAATTTGTCGGTTGTATAAATCAAGAATAGCTGATACATAATCAATCAAGATTTTATTTCCACCAAACCCCTCCAAAAACTCTTTACTGACATTACTTATTTCAAAACCAATCAAGGTTTTTTATATTTTTCTTGTATCATTGATTCTTTCAATAACCAAATCATTGCTTCCTACATTTCAACAAGGAACCAAAACAAAGAATTAATTTTAAACACCATCAAAAAAATTACCTAAATTAAAAAAACCGTGCATCATTCACTCAGATCAAGACGCAGTTTATCAAATCACAAAAAGTCCAACAAACTTTAACGAAAAAAGGTTTTTTAATCAAGCATGTCGCGTAAAGCCACCCCATGAGACAACGCAATTATTGAAAACTTTTTTGGCCAAATGAAAAGCATTTTACAATATCAAAATCCATTTTTATTTCAAAAATCAACCGAAAAAGTTAAAAAAATAATCAATTATTACCCTAAGTTTTGGAACAAAAAATGGATTTTAGCTAAATTAAATTATTTATCTTCCTCTCAATATTCCTTAAATTTTAGATAATATTTTTTATTTAAATATTCAACCTTGAAAAAGGTTATCTTTTTGCGCATTTTTTCCACTAAATAACATAATTGCGTAAAAAAATAACTTTGTTTTTATTTTCTACATTTATTTTTAACTTTTTTTCCCTAGTTATATAGTGTAAGGGTAAAATGTTTTTGAAAAATATCTTTTGAAACTAACGAATTATCAAAAAAGTTTAGACACTTTTTTGAATGAAAACAATATTTCTTTAGTTTGAAAAGATATGAAATTATCTACTTATTTTTAAGTTTTAAAGAGTAATTTTTAAATAAAAAAATGTCCAAAAAAACGGAACAGCGCAATTTAATAGATTAAAATTAAAAAAATGTTTGGAAAAATGATGTTATTATATTTTTTTATTGGGTGATTAATTCGTCATAATTAGTAGCTTTAACTTTTACATTGGAGTCAGAACTAATTAAACGTGAAATAGGACATCTTTTGTGAGCAGATACTAAAATCACTTCAATTTCTTGCAATAACATATCTTTTATCCCTAAAATAGCAGTTGGTTTAAAATAAAAACCTTTATCGTCTTTTCCCATTTCTAAAATTATTTTAATTCTTAAATCTTTATTTTTATAACCTTTTTCTTCTAAAATTTTTTTAGAAGTTTTATACAAACAAATAGCCCAAGAAAGACAAAACAAATCTTTGGGACCTGATTGGTTTTGACTAGGTTCTAAAGCTGAAACAAGTTTTTTAGTGGTTCTATTTTTTTCTTCAAAAAAACATAAATCATTTAAATGTGGATTAAAATAAGTTGTTACCTGAAAAACAATCATTTGAAACTTTCCCCTTTTCTTATTAAAATAATATTATTTTTAGAAAGCAATAATTCACTATTTACCTATTTTATTGTAACATTAAAATTTATTGCTTTTGATAAAAAAATAATTCAAATTATAAAAACCAAATGAGTAATTTTTTTATTTATTCAAAACTAGAATTGATAATTTTTTCAACATTCAAAGCTATTTGTTGTGTTGTTTGGCCCCGATAATCATTATATTTTAATGATTTGTGAATAATGATTTCAACTTTTTTTTTTTGCCACCAAAAATAATTTTTAATTTGACTAGCTCCTTTAACGGTTAAAGGAATAATGGAAGCTTCACTTTTAAAAGATATTTTAAAAGAGCCTCTTAAAAGAGAGGTTACTTTTTCATCGTTAACATTTGTCATCCCTCCTTCAGGAAAAACAACAAGAGCCAAACCTAATTTAATTTTAGGTATTATATTGATTAAATTTTGAGATGTTTTTCTAATATTATCTCTTGATACAACCATACAATCGGAAGAATAAAAAGCTAAATCTAAAAACCACTTAGTTAAAACCGGAAAACAAAATTTATCTTTGGGAGCAAAAGCTAAAGTTCTTGGAAGTTCACTTGCGATTAGAAAAGCGTCTATATAAGATTTATGGTTAGCATAAATAATAATATTTTCTTTTAAAGGGAATAAATTTTTATTTTTAACTGTCACTTCAATTCGCAAAAAAGTTTTAATACACCGAGATAAGCTGCGAATAACAAACCCTTTAAAAGAATGATTTGGAGGAAAAAAAGACATTATCGCAAGACAAAAAACCAAAAACAAAAAAGTTATTAAAAAAGCCATCATCAAGGATAAAACAAAAACAAAAGGTAATAAAAACCACTGTTTCAATTTAAAAAAGTAGCAATTCACTAAAATCGTAGTTAAAAAAAAGATAAAAGTTAACATAATAAAAATTCCTTTTTTCTTTGATAAAGAGCAAAAATTAATTGTGTTTCAATAGTTTTTTGCACTAACTGAAACTCTTGCCAATTAACTTGTGGAAAATAAACATTTCCTTTATGTCTGTTTAAAATATGAGTAATATATAAAATATTAACAATTGGTAAAACTTGTTGATAAATTTGTCTACCACCAATGACAAAAAGATGAGAGGTTTTTTTACTGGAAAAAGTCTTTAAAAATTTTAGTAAATCAAAAACCACTTCACAATTTGGTAATTGCAAATCTTTTTTAAAAGTAGCAACATAAGTTTTTTTGAAATTAAAAGGTTTGTTTTTAAAATAACTTTTTAAAGAAAGATAAGTTTGATAACCCATTAAAACTTCTTGATTCAAAGTTATTTTTTTAAAATAATGTAAATCTTGAGGATATTTCCAAGGAAGTTTATTATCCACCCCTATTAAATAATTACTATCAAAAGCTGTAATTAAATTAATCATATAGCGATATCACCTTTCAAAACATCATCAAAAATATAATTTTTTAAAGTAAAATCACTAAATTGAAAACTATGAATATCTTTAATATTGGGGTTTAAAATCATTTGAGGTAGTTTTTTTGGAGTTCTTTTAATTTGAGTTTTTATTTGATTTAAATGATTATGATAAATATGAGCATCTCCCAAAGTGTGAATAAATTCACCAAGTTCTAAATTAGTAACCTGAGCCACCATCAAAAGCAATAAAGCATAAGAAGCAATATTAAATGGGACCCCCAAAAAAACATCACCACTTCTTTGATAAAGTTGCAAGGAAAGCTTGCCTTTTAAAACATAAAATTGCATTAAAACATGACAAGGAGGTAAAGCCATTTGATGCAAGATTGGAGGGTTCCAAGAATTAAGAATTAAACGCCTTGAATTGGGGTTATTTTTTATTTCAGAAATTAAAAAATTAATTTGGTCAAAACCGTTAAAATCGCGCCATTGCTTGCCATAAATAGGTCCTAAATTACCATGTAAAGTGGCAAAAAATGGATTATTTTTAATTTTTTGAATAAATTCTTTCATTGTTTCATTTTTAAAATGAGATGAATTTTGATATTTTTGATAAGACCATTCATTCCAAATATTAACATTGTTTTGGACTAAATAATAAATATTGGTATCCCCTTTTAAAAACCATAAAAGTTCATGAATAATAGCTTTTAAATACATTTTTTTAGTAGTTAACAATGGGAATCCATCTTGCAAACAAAAACGCATTTGATAACCAAAAATACTTTTAGTACCTGTTTTAGTGCGATTTTCTTTGTCAAATCCGTTTTTTAAAATAAAATGACATAAATCTAAATAAGTTTTCATAACTAAATACATTTCCTCAACAACAAATTTTTTTTATCTAGTTTTGAAAATAGGTTAAAAAAAATCTTATTTTAATATTTCTTTAATTGAATATTATTGTTTTTTTCTTTATTAAAGATTGTTTTTATTTTTTCATCTAATTGAGGATATATAACACATCCATACTCTTTTTGAATTGTTTGAATGTTACAAAAATAATGAAAATATGACTATATATTGAATTTTTAAAAATTTTTGTATTCGCATCTTGATCTGAAAAAGTTCAAAATATACTTTGACCCTATTTAGCTATTTTTTATGGAATGGATAGATAAATATTTTTTTCATCATTATCCTCGCACAATTTTTACAAAACATTAATTTTTTAAAAATATTTTTTTGGTTAAAGTGGATCAAGCATTGAGGATAAAAAAATAGATTTCAGGAAAATTTTAATTTCTTCTAAATATGCTTTAGTTTTTGAAATATCAATCACAAACTTAATATCATTATTAAACAAAAAAATTTAATAGCTTATGTTTTTTTGAAAGATTTATCCGAACAAACATAATAACCATTATTTTTTTGATTTTGATAATTCTTTTTGCAAAAATAATCTTGTATCTTTATCGACGGAACTAGATACTACTTTAATAAATACCATAAATTTCATAAAATAGTACTTACTCTTTTTTAAATTATTTTATATAAATTAAAAAAATAAACTATGATGAAAAAATGATGATAATTAATTAAAAATATTTTTTTGATTATTCATTAAGTATCTTTTTTAAAAAAAATTTTCTTAAAAAAGACAATCACATTTATATTATACAACTAACTTTAGAGAAATTATCTCAAAAAAATAATTAAAAATATTAAATAATTATAATTATATTCAAAAAAGATATTCATAAAATAAAAAAGTTTTTCTTTTTTATTTAGGTTAAGTTATAATATTAGTGGATTTTAAAATAATTGAAGAAAATTAAAAATTACAACAAAGTAAAATTTATTTTAAAATTGTTATAATGATCTTCAGTCTTCAAAAGGCTAAGATATTAGAAAGTTATATTAAGGAAATCATTGAATAATAATCATTACAAACCTCAAATTTTACAAAAAGGTTGGCAGTATTTTTTGAGTGTTTCATTACTAACATTGTTTATCGTAAATTATCAATTTGTTTCAGCAACTATTGAAGACAAATTAATGGATATTAGCACAATTAATAGGAATTTAGGTGTTTTTGAAAATACTCCCAACATTAAAGAAATATCAACAAGGATTAAAACATTAAATCCACAGTTCCAAAACACTAAAATAAAAAAAAATTGCAATATCAGAATTGAAACAAAAACAACAGAATTTAACCCAAAAATTTTAGAATACGAAGGGAAAGCACTTATTGAAGCCAAAGAAGATTCTAAAACCATAAAAGGTAAAATAGAACTCTTTTTTTTCATCAAACAAGAATTAAATGATTTAATTGAAAATAAAAATTTAGGTGAAATAAAATTAAATCAAGTTGATGGAAAAATTCCAAAAATAGAAGATTTAAAAACAGCTATTCTTGATTTAAATCCAAACTTAGATTTAAACGAAATTGATTTTGTTGACAAAAATTCTGAAAAATTAATTATTAAAGCAAAAGCAGTTTCTTTAAAATACAAAGGTAAAACTCAGTTTAATTATAAAATTAATAAACAAATAATTGCTCCCAAAGTTATACAAAATGCACAGAAATATTTTGAAACAAATGGAAAACAAGAATTAAAACAAAAAGAAACAACTAAAGAATTAGCTTTAAACAAAAAGTTAGAAATATCACCTTTAACATCCAATCCTGAAACAATTAATCCAAATGAAAATATCACATCAACAAATGATAGTGATAAAATTATCGATGAAAACATTCATGAAAATATCACATCAACAAATGATAGTGATAAAATTATCGATGAAAACATTCATGAAAATATCACATCAACAAATGATAGTGATGAAATTATCGATAAAAACATTCAAAACATTGGAGACGAATTAACCCCAGAAGAAAGCCCGATATTAACTTCTAAAACAACAAAAAATAATGTTAGTCAGCAAAACCACAATAAGAAATATATTGTTTACATTGTTATTGTTTTTGTTATTTGTCTTTTGTTAGTTTTATTAGGAATATTTTTTCACTCTTCCAAAAAAATAAATTACAAAAATTAACAAATGTTTAAAAGAGGTTGAAAAATCTCTTTTTTTCTTTTTTTTATAATCATAAACAAAAGCAAGTAAAAATATATAAATAAAGAAGGGAAAATAAAAATAAAATAAGTGGCTTTATCATCTTTTCAAACAAAAATAATTCACATTAAAGTATTCTTTTTTACTCTTTTTGCAATCATATTTTTTTGCTTGTTTTTCATCAAACAACCATCTTCCCAAAAAAAAGATCCTTTAACTTTCCCAGATGCAAATCATAAGATTTCTTTTGGTTTTATCAAAAATCTAATTAAAGATCCGATATCAACATTACCGAAGAGACTATTGCCATCAGAAAACAAATTACGAATAAAAAAAATAGATTTAAAAGGCGTTCGAAAAAGACAATTTTTTAAGCCTTTGGCAAATAAACATCAAAATTCACAAAAAAAAATTAATTTATTAAAAATTAATTATACCAACAATAAAACTAAAATATTAAATATTTGCAAAAAATTTGAACCTCAATTGGAATCCCAAATTAAAGAGATGAAGATTTATAATGTCTATTTAGGGAAAACAAGTGATTATAAGAAAGCTTTAGAATGGTTAAAAGCTAAATTTAATAATTTAAATTTTGTTAAAAATCTTTCTTATGGTGTTTATAATGATCAAATTAACCAATCTTATGTTTGTTTTAATTCACGTTTAAGAGATGAATTACCAGAAAAACTTTTATTAGTTTATTTTGATGAAGGAACAAGAAAAAACACCAATAATTGTTATTCCTTAGATGCTTTGAAAAGTTTAGGGAATGGGGCAAAAAATATGTATATTTTTTGGCAAGATGAAAACCATACCAAAGAACAAAACTTTTGGCAAGAAAACTTTTATACTGATCTTATTTATGAAAAAGGTTCGGGTTATCACAGTCCTTCTTATTTAAATATTAACAGCATTGTTTTAAAAAAAAAGGATAACAACGAAGTTGTTGCTATTTTTCCTATTAAATGCCAAATTAAAGCTCCTATTTCACTATATAACTATGATTTAGAATTAAGATTTCCTTATTATAAATATCAATATAAAGGTTTGTTTTGGAAAACTCGTAAAATTAAAAGAATTCAAAAAATTGATTTATACGCCAAACAAACAGGAGAAAAAAGAACCCTTTATTATGAAGATAAATTTTAAACAGCAGATTTTATTGAATCTGCTGTTTTTTTAATATTTAAATAAGTGATAAGTTTAAAATTATTATTTAGTTGAAAAAAATCTAAATATTTTAGTTTTTAATTTGACAAAAACATAAGTAAGAATGTTTACGTAGTTTTGCGCTGTTCCGTTTTTTTGGACATTTTTTTATTTAAAAATTACTCTTTAAGACTTAAAAATAAGTAGATAATTTCATATCTTTTCAAACAAACAAATTATTAAAATTACAAATAAAAAATGTCTAAACTTTTTTAAATTTGCTAGTTTCAAAAGATATTTTTTTTAAATATTACCTAAAATCCCTTCCTGGTATAAATCCTCTTTAGTCAAAACTCGCGGATAGAAATTAAATTTGTTTGATAATTTTTTTGCTAACGGATAATGAAGTTCAATTAATTGATTGCGGGCCTCTAAATTCTTTTTATTTTTTAAAAAATCTTTAAATAATTTTTGTCTTAACATTTTAATCCTTTCTAAAAACGTTTTTAGAAAAGATATGAAATTATTTTTTAGTCTTTAAAACAAAAAAAGACTAACTTAATAGTTAGTCTTAAAGAATTTTTAAAAAATAAAAAGTGTCTAAAGTTTTGGAACAGTGCATTTTCTTCTAGCAATCTTCTTTTTTGACATTTAAATTTAAATTAAAGTTAAAGTATCTTTTTTAATAAAAGCAATCGCTAAATCATTTTTGATGTCATTTTTTAAAATGTTTAATTTGGTAGTTAATTCTTCTTGAGTGACAAAAGGAAAATTAGCAAAATTCAGGGCTAAAGCAGTACTGGATTTTAAATCTTTAACTTTGACAAAAACAGGCACTTTAGAATGAAACTTAGCAAAGGCATAAGCATAAAGAAGATCATCTTCAACAACAATTGCTTGAATTTGTTCTTTCAAAGCCATCTGTATGACGCTAAAAGCTAAAAATTCGGATTTAGTTTTAGAATTATAAAAACTCGAAAATAAATCATAATCAAGATACTCTTCAGTTTTATGATTAATTTTTGCCATAAATTGAACTGCTTCTTGAGGATAAAGTCCTGAAGCTGATTCACCTGATAACATAGTAGATGTAGCTCCTTCTAAAAGAGCATTCCAAACATCACTAATTTCAGCTTTTGTGGGGCGAGGATTTCTTTGCATAGATTCTAACATTTGAGTAGCTACAATCACCGGTTTACCAGCATAAAGACATTCTTGAATGATTTGAGTTTGATATAAAGGCACTAATTCACCTGCAACTTCAATTCCTAAATCACCACGAGCAACCATTAAGCCATCAGAAACCGCTATAATTTCTTTTAAATTATCAACCCCTTCTTGGTTTTCAATTTTAGAAATAATTTTAATATCATCATTTTGTTGTTCTTTTAAAATTTTTCTTACCTCCAAAACATCAGAAGCACTTCTAACAAAAGAAAGGGCTAAAAAATCATATCTTTTTTGACAAGCAAAAGCAATATCAAGGGAATCTTTTTCAGAAATATAAGGCATTTTTAATTTGATGTTAGGAACATTAACTCCACGATGTGATTTGACAATATGAGTATTTTTGGCGCGCGTTACTAATTGACGATTTTGTTTATCTTTTTCAATTATTTCTAAAGATAAATAACCATCATCTACAAAAACAAAATCACCAACTTGAACATCATCAAAAAGCTCATAATAACTAACCGAAAATTTTTCTTTGGTGCCTATTATCTTATCAAAAACAATCCTTACTTTAGAATCTTTTTCAACTTGAACCTCTCCATCAAAAGCATGAGTTCTAATTTCAGGTCCTTTAGTATCTAACATAGTAGCTACATAAGTATTTAATTCTTGATTAATTTCTTGAATTATTTTTAAAGTTTTTTCGCTATTTTTATAATCTGCATGAGAAAAATTAAAACGAGCAACATTAAGTCCGTTTTTAATTAATTGTTTTAAAATTTCTTTACTTTGACAAGCAGGTCCTAAAGTACATACCATTTTACTTTTATTCATTCTTTTTAAATCCTTTGTTTTTAGTTTTATTTTAATCTTTGACAATCAAACTAGTTCCTGTCATTTCTTTGGGTTGGGGAATGTCAAGTAATTCTAATAAAGTAGGAGCAACATCCGATAAAGCGCCGGTTCTTAATTTAAATTTATTACCAACTATAATAAAAGGGACTAAATTAGTGGTATGAGCTGTATGTGGGTTTCCTTTTGAATCTGTCATTTGTTCGCAATTACCATGATCAGCTACAACACAAGCAATTCCTTTTATATGTAAAATAGCTGTAATGACTTCTTTTAAACATTGATCCACTACTTCAACAGCTTTAATGGTTGCATGAAGTGAACCGCTATGTCCTACCATATCAGGACTTGCAAAATTTAAAATCATAGTTTGATATTTTTGAGATAAAATAGCTTTTTTAGCAGTAGCAGTAATTTCAAAAGAACTCATTTCTGGTTTTAAATCATAAGTTTTAACTTTCGGTGAAGGAATTACAATTTTATCCATATTAGGATAATTTTCTTCTTTACCACCATCAAAAAAGAAAGTTACATGAGGATATTTTTCTGTTTCTGCAATACGTAACTGATGCAAGCCGTGATTAGCAATAACTTCTCCATAAATATTTTTTAAAGTTGTTGGTTGAAAAGCAATTTCGCCTTTGACATATTGCGAATAAAAAGTCATATTAACAGTATAAAGATTTTGCATTATTTTTTTACCTTCAAAAGGGGTTTTGTCAGGAGATTGAAAATAAGAAGTCATTTTAGGGTTGGAAAAAGCAGTAGCTAAACGTATCATACGGTCAGAACGAAAATTAACAAAAATAAGACTATCATTGTCGTTAATTAAACCATCAAGATTGACAATAAAAGGTTTAATAAATTCATCTGTTACCCCTTTTTGATAAGATTTTTCTACTCCTTTTACTGAAGAATTGACAATAGGAGCTTTACCTAGTGTTAACATATCATAAACTAAATTAATTCGTTCCCAATTATTATCACGATCTAAAGCAAAATATCTGCCACTGACAGAAGCTATTTGAAAGTCATAATCTAACATTTTTTGGATATATTTAACTCCTGAATGAGGGTCATCATCTCTACCATCGGTAAAAGCATGTAAATAAGTTCGATCTGCCATTTGATGTTTTTTCATTAAATCTAACAAAGCTTTAAAATGAGATAAGTGAGCGTGCACTCCCCCTTCAGAAATTAACCCTAACAAATGTATTTTACTGTTATTTTTTTTGGCGTGTTCAATTGCTTTTAAAAATTTTTCATTTTGAAAAAAAGATTGATCGCGAATTGATTTATTAATTTGTGTTAAATATTGATTTACAACCCTTCCAGCTCCTAAATTTAAGTGTCCAACTTCACTATTGCCCATTTGCCCTTCAGGAAGTCCTACCGATTCTCCTGAAGCTTGAAGTGTTGTGTGACAAAAATTTTTTAAAAGATAATCAAGATATGGAGTTTTAGCTAAATAAAAAGAATTATTTTTTTTTGATTCTGATATACCCAAACCATCTAAAATCAGTAAAGCAACAAATTTATTCATTTGAAATTCTTTCCTTAATTGCTTAAAATTTTTTTATTTTTTTAAATTATAAAAAGCTTTTAGTCCTAAATAAGATGGCTGAACCATGTTTTTTTCAATTCGCAATAACTGGTTGTATTTAGCAATTCGGTCAGTACGAGAACAAGAACCAGTTTTAATTTGGCCAGTATTCATAGCTACAGCTAAATCAGCAATGGTAGTATCTTCTGTCTCACCACTACGATGAGAAATAACAGCAGTATAAGAGGCAATTTTAGCCATTTCAATCGCTTCTAAAGTTTCTGTCAAAGTTCCTATTTGATTTAACTTAATTAAAACCGAATTGGCAATTTTTTTGTCAATTCCTTCTTTTATTTTTTTAGTGTTTGTGACAAATAAATCATCACCAACTAATTGAATTTTTGCACCTAATTTTTGAGTCAACAATTTCCAACCATCCCAATCGTTTTGGTCAAGACCGTCCTCAATCGAAAGAATTGGATATTTATCGACTAAAGTTTGATAATAAGAAATTAATTCTTCGCTAGTGAAAGTTTTGTTATTTTCTGAAGCTAAAAGATATTTTCTATTTTTTGGATCATAAAATTCAGAAGCTGCAACATCCATCCCTAAAAAAATATCTTTACCAGGAATAAAACCAGCACTTTTAATTGCTTCTAAAATAATTTTTAATGCTTCTTCGTTGGAACTTAAATTAGGAGCATATCCACCTTCGTCACCCACTGTAGTAGGTAAACCTTTGTTTTTTAAAATTTTTCCTAAATGATGAAAAACTTCAACTCCATAACGTAAAGCTTCTTTAAAACTAGGAGCTCCAGTTGGCAAAATCATAAACTCTTGAAAATCAACACTATTAGAAGCATGAACCCCACCATTAATTACATTCATCATAGGAACTGGCATTTGCTTTGGCGAAATCCCTGCGATATATTCATAAAGTTCTAACCCTAAAAAATCGGCAGCTGCCCTTGCACAAGCTAAAGAAACACCTAAAATAGCGTTAGCTCCTAATTTAGATTTGTTAGGAGTACCATCAAGTTTAATTAAGTTTTGGTCAATTAAAGTTTGGTCTAAAATAGAAATATCTTGTAAATTTGGGCCAATAATTTCAACCACATTTTTAACTGCTTTCAAAACTCCTTTTCCTAAAAATCTTTTGGAATCACAATCTCTTAATTCAACAGCTTCATACTCTCCGGTTGAAGCACCTGAAGGAATTAACGATCTCCCTTTAGCTCCTGATAAAGTAATTACTTCAACCTCAATTGTTGGATTTCCTCTTGAATCTAGAATTTCCAAAGCATTTATCATTTTAATGTATGGCATAAATTCTCCTTATTTTTATATTTAACTAACACATTTGATAACCAATAAATATTATAATACTTTTTTTACTGTAAAAGATATTTTAATACTCAAAAAAAGTAAACAAAAAAAACAGCAACCACTCTAAAACAAAAAATTAAGCTAAACAGTGTATTTTAATTTAATAAATTGTTTAGCTTTTTTATTTTTTATAAATTCTTTTAAAAACATTTTGTCAATTTCCATCATTTTTTCTATTGGTAAATCTTTTTCTTCAAACCACTTTAAACTTTTAACTTCTGTTTTTTGAGCCTTGATTTTTCCTTCTGTTGCAGTAACTACAAAACCCAAAACAATAGGATAAATAATATCACCATTAGGGTAAATGATTTTTATTTTTTCGCCTGAATAAGTTTTAAAAGAGTGTATTTCTAATGCTTTTAAATTAGTTTCTTCTTTTAATTCTCTTAATGCAGTTTCTTTACCTGTTTCTCCTAAATCCATCGCTCCACCATGAAGACCCCAAATTTTAAAATCATTTCTAAATTGCAATAAATATTTTTCATTTTCGTAAACAATAATTGAAGCTCCTGGTGAAAATAAAGGTTCATGACGTATTTTTTCAAAATAATTTTATTAATAATGTTGACATAAATATTTTTTTATGTTATATTGTTTGTAATATGGTAAATGAATATTTGATTAATTTATGAAAAGATTATTTTTTTATCAATATTTTTTCTAGTGGTTATATTGTTGTGTTATTTTTACTTATTAATATAAATATAAAAAAATATTAAGAGGAAAAAGGTTATAAATAATTATGTTTTATCTAGTGGAAATAAAAAGTTTACAAAAAAATTTAATGATAAATTTGTTTTAAAAGACATCAACTTAAAAATCAAAGATAAAGAAACTATAACTATTATTGGGCACTCTGGTTCTGGGAAATCAACTTTATTAAGATGTCTTAATTTATTAGAAAAACCCGATGAAGGAATTATTTTAATTGATAATCAAAATATTTTAAATAACAATATATCTTTATCTCAATTAAGAACTAAAGTTGGTATGGTGTTTCAAAGTTTTAATTTATTTGAAGGAAGAAGTGTTTTAGAAAATTGTTGTTTGGCACCAACAAAAGTTTTAAAACTAAGCTGTGAACAAGCAGAAAAAAGAGCTTTAGAAAAATTAAAAGAGGTTGGTTTAGAAAATTTTGTCAATTATCCAGTAGAAGTTTTATCAAACGGTCAAAAACAACGAGTTGCTATTGCTCATACGGATAGATGAATTGCGCCTCAATAATGGGATTTGTTTTTCCATTATATCTACTACAATCCGCCCCCGTCCAAACCGTACGAGCAAGTTTCCAAGCATACGGCTTTCCATAATTTACTCTCTTTCCAGAACTAATTTCACCTTGCGGCTGATTAGCTATTTATTCTTATTGTTCTTTTACTTTTTTTATTTAATCTGATGTCATGCATTTGTTGGTTTGTTATTTTACGATGACAACCCATACATAACACTTTTGTACTTTTATTCACCATACTTTTGCGATTCGCGTTGCGGACCGTTCCAATATGATGAATGTGGAGTTGGGTTGTTTTGCCGCACTTTTCACAACATTCCGCTTTAAGACGGTCGGTTAGATTCGTACGGCCTTGGAATATAAATGAGTTGATGGTAATATCAGGATTTTCCTTATAGCTACGCATTTTCTTGATTTTATCCCAAGAGTAAACAATCCATGATTCATACTTGGTTTTCCCTTTATTAATATAAGGGATGGCCCAAGTTGAGCCTCTACTAAATTTCTTTCGAACTCTGGCAAGTGACGTTTTCCGTTTTCTTGCCAAGGTTTTCAAACAACTATATTCAGCTAGATAGGTTAGATGGGTTAATGCATTTAGATTGTTAGCTAAGCAAAAGTATTGGATGATTCCACATACGATTGTTTTATAAGTGCGTATTATTTCTAATTCGTCCCTACTTGCTAATGTTTCATCATGCTTAATCTTTTCTCTTTTTAACCAATTGTATTCATATCCATATTCTTTGGCTTTTGCTTTGGGAACTTGGATTTGTACCCGACCGTTTAGGGATTTTTTGTGGGTTTTCTTGGTGAGTTTGCTACTGGTTGGTTTTACCTTAATCATGTAGGATAGAAACCTTGTGCCCTTGTTGGCTTTTACAATTTTTGATTTATTTTTACTAATTGTTAGTTTTAAATCTTGTTCTAGCCATTGAGTCACTTGGTTTTTAATAGTTTCAGCTTTGTCATATTTTCCTTTAATTCCTATGATAAAATCATCGGCATATCGGATATATTCAACTCTTGTTTTTGGATTTAGGTTAATTTGTCTATCAATCCCCAGTTTATGATGCATTCCTTGATGGTATGCTTTTCCATATTCTGGGTTTGCTTTCCTTATTGGTGTTCCTTCTTTAATTAGTTCATCCATTTTAAGGTCAATGTAATGTAAATATACATTCGCCAACAAAGGGGAAATAATTCCTCCTTGGGGAGAACCAGATAAAGATTCATATTTGATACCGTCTTTCATAAATCCAGCTTTTAACCATTTATGAATGGTTGCAAGGGTTTTGTTCTTTTTGATGAACTGATTTAAAGTTCTCATAAGAATTTCATGGTTGATAGTATCAAAATAACCTTTCAGGTCAATTTTGATAATGTAATCAATTCCCGTAAATCTTTGTCTGACGCGTTTTATTGCGTCGTGACAAGATTTTTTGGTTCTAAATCCAAAGCTCCATTCTGAAAAGATTTTTTCAAAGTATGGATTTAAGAGTTGTTCGAGACCTTTTTGTATCAACCTATCTTTTATGGTAGGTATTCCAAGAGGTCTAACCTTATCGTTGTCTTTGGGAATGAGTATTCTTTTAACAGGGTTCGGATTGTAACAGTTATTGACATATTCCTTGTGGTATCTTTCTAGTTTTCCTAAATTGATACCGTCAATGGTTTTATTGTCAATTCCTGGTGTACCCGCACCTTTGTTTGCGGCGATTCTGTTGAACGCCGTTAACGTATTATGAAAGTTATTCATTCCTTGCTGTAATTCCCTTTTTAAAGGATAGTTGTTTGTGGAACAATATTGAATCTTATTCAATGTTCGCGAAAGCTTAGTTTCTAGTGATACAGTTGTTGACATAATTTATCAACTCCCCTCTTGATTACATTGAATAAATAATAAATTACTGACTTCTTTTGCCCTATGAGGGTTGTTAACCTTCTTCTTGGGAGGTCGATTATCTTAGTTATTCCAAACTAAGTTTTACTTCTCCGACTACTAAAAAGTCTCTTTATCCTTGAGCGTCTTAGCATTTATTCCTTGACCTGTTAATTAAATAACTTGCTTTTAGGATTCTCCAAGTTACTCTAAATATCTACCTTTGTCCTTTAGGTGAAGTAACCGCTTATGTTTTAATGTCTTTCCTGACTGTCGGTGAGATTCCAGGTTGTTTTTGTTGATAAACTATCCAATACAAGCGTTATATATTGATAGACTCTGGACTATACGGTTTCGGTAGTTTGCGTACTAGGTTAACAAATTACATCTGCTTTTCTTCTTAGGCCATTGCAGGCTTATCCATGGGACAATTTGGTGGCGGTATCATCTTGACTAACTAACTTCGTCTCAACCCGCTTTGATAGTCTGCTGTAACCCATGATTCTTTCGTTTAACGGACCGACTATCTCCTTTCAGTGTTTATCGCACTGGTTATTGGTTAGATAACACGATATTTAGGCATCTTTGGCGCCCACGCTTTATGTATGAAACCGCAAATTCTTTTGTTAGATGAACCAACTTCAGCATTAGATCCTGATTCTACCCAAGAAGTCTTAAAAACTTTACAAAAATTATCTAACAATAAAAAAATAACTTTGGTAATTATAACACATGAAATGCGTTTTGCCAAAAAAATTTCTAATACAATTTGTTTTTTAGAAAAAGGGAAAATAGTGGAAAAAGGGGAACCTCAAGAAATTTTTGAAACCAATAAATATCCCAAATCAAAAGCTTTTTTTGAAGAATTTTAATTTTTTGTCTTTCCGTTTTATTTTTTTTTAAAAAATGAAAGTAAAGGTGATTTATGAATATAAAAAAGATAATAGATTATTGCAATAAAAATTATTTAAAAATATTAAAAATTATTTCTATCATTACTTTTTTAATTTTAGGAAATTATTTTGCTTTTCAAAAATATTTTCTAAGTGCATACAAAAAAGAAAAAAACCACTTTACTATAGGAGCTTGCATTATCCCGCCTTTATCTTTTAAGACTGATACAAATATAAGTAATGATAATGATGCATAATCATAATATGTATTATGAAAAAGGACACTATATTAGTGGTTGTGACATTCTTTTGTCAAAAGATCTAGCTCAAAAATTAGGAAAAAAATTAGTAGTTAAACATTTTGATTCTCTTTCAGGGATGAGTGATGCTTTGAATGAAGGACAAATTGATATTATGATAGGTGCGCTAAACTCAACTGAAAAACGCAAAGAGAATTATGACGCTTTAGAATTTGCTAAAGTCAAAGTGAGTGCCTTAATACAAGATGATATGTTTTTAAACGTGGGTGATGAAAGTAAGTTAAATGATTTACAGTTAAACCCAAATCATACCAAAGTTCAAAAAATTCCAAATTATAAACCCATAATTTCTTCTTTAAAAAATTCTTATTATCATAATAGTGAAACATTAAAATCACCTGATTATGAAACTAAATTCAATTCTCCTGATGAATTATTTCGTGATACTCTTGCAAAATTATATGATTCTTTTAACGATAAAGCAATTGATGTTTGTGTTATAGATCAAATTGCTGCCATGATATTACCATATAAACATATCCTTCTAAAGGATAAAAATTTACAACAACCAAATTATGCTATTTTTACAAAAAAAGATTCTCCTTTGAAAACAAATTTAAAAAAAGCATTAGAGGAAGTCTTGAAATCATCTGACATTGACATGATGACAAAACATTATGAAAATAATTTTTTAAAACCAGCTGTAAATAATTATCTTGAACTTCAAAAACTAAAAAATAAAGAAAAAGATTACAATTTCATAAAAAAAGTATGGTTAATTTTACCTCAATATCAAGAACCTTTTTTATTATCGTTAATGTTAGCGATTGATAGCTTAATTACGGGTTTTTTACTTACTTTAATTTTAGTAAGATTTAAAATTTTTATCAAAAACTTTAGAAAAAAAAGTAAAAAAATAATTTTTTTTGGATATTTAAGTATAAATTTTATATTAGAAAAATTAATTCATTTTTTACATGCAGTTCCAATCGCTGTTCAAGGTTTAATAGTTTATAAAATTTTTATTAAAACAGGTAGTTTTAACAATAACGTTGTGTTAAGATCTGTATATGCTGCTTTTACTGTAATTTCATTAATTACTATGGCGAATTTAACTAACATTATGATGCGTAATATTGAATTAATAAATCAAGGTCAAATTGAAGCAGCAGCTTCTTTAGGAATGAATTCAAAACAAATTTTTCGTTATATTATTTTTGAACAAGCTTTAAAAACAACTTATCCTTATATTTTGCAACAATTTATTATTAACATTAAAGATACTGCTCTATTTTCCATTATTGGTTTAACTACACTTATATGGAAAGCAGAACAAGATATGTCTATTAATTTTGATATTATAACTCCTTTCTTTATTGTAAGTGTTATTTATTTAATTTTAGTTGGTATTACTAAATATATAATTAAACAAAATAGCATAAAAAATAAAATTTAATGTTATTATTTTTCGGTTCAGTTTTTTTGGGGTACTCTAAACTAAACCCATTTTTATTCCGACGGTAAAACAATTTGTTTCCAACCCGACCGACTCAACCAAAAAAACACAATTCCAATCAATAAAACAATTTGGTAACACCTATGAACACAACAAAGACGTAGCCGTAATCAAAACAATTTGGTTCCATTCCGACGAAAAAACAATCAAACGTATCGTCGAATGCGACACAACTACATGGGATTTTTTACAAACTAACAATTCAGATAGTGAATTGTTAAAAAAAACTAAATAAAAAAAGCTAGTTTTAGACTAGCTTTTTTTATTTACTAAAAAATCCAATCAATCAAAAAAACTTTAAACTTGAAAAAAAGAAAAGAAAAATAAATAAAGATATTAAAACTTATTAAAAATATTTTTTTGTTTAACAATTGTTTTATTTCTTTTTTTATAAAGTTTCAACTTTTCAAAAAGTAAAAAATAATTCTGATTTAATTGAAAAAAATTAAAATTTGGAATGGGGGCGATTTTTATAAACTTTTAAAATTATTTTTTTGTTTTTGGATGATTGCTGTTTTTTAGTTCAGAGCCCTTAAAACAAAAAGACAATATTGTGAAATTTCATGAAAATCTTTTGCCGCCATTAACAAAATAAATAATTATAACACTTATCAAAATCAATCCACTAAAAATAAAAAGCCAATAATCTTTTTTATTTGGATAAGCAATAACATCATTCCAGTAAGTATTAATTAATTTTTGATGATCTTTGTCATATTGATAAACTTCATCTTTGTCTTTAATTTTAATTTTATTTGTTGCATTTTCATAAGGTGAATCATATTTAACATATAATAAGTTTTTATTGTAATTATCTTTGTTTCTTAAGAAATTAATAAATTGATAAGCTAAATTTTTTTGACTTCCTTTAGGCATTATTAAAGCATCAACCCAAACATTAGTTCCTTTTTCAGGGGATATAACGTCTAAATTGTCATTTTTTTCTATTAAAAAATTAGCATCTCCAGAATAAGCCACAACAACATCATAATATTCCCGACCTTTTTGCGACATCCGATCAATTAGTTGATCGTTAATAAAAGCCAAGTCCGGTTTTTCGTTTTTAAGGTCTAAGAGCCATTTTTTTGCTTTTTCTAAGTTTGTTTGTGTCATTTTATTAATTGATAAACTTTGTGCTTTTAAACCCAACATCAAGCCATCACGCGAATTATTACATAAAGCAACTCTTAAACCGGATTTTTTTAAAATATCAAAACCTTGTTTTTTTATTTCTTTTTCTTGTACTTTCTTTTTGTTATAAACAAGAACTACTTTTCCCCAAAAATAAGGAACTGCATAATCATCAAAATTTTGAGTTCTAGTTAAATTATTATATTCATCATTATATATATTATAATATTTGTCTGTGGTCTTTAACTTATTTTTTTCTATGTTTTCTAATAAGTTAGCTTGGATTAATTGATCAATCGCGTATTCACTTAAAATAGCTAAATCATATTGAAAATGACTTTTAATTTTAGTAACCGCTAGCTCATTAGAGGAGAAAAAAACTTGTTTAACTTCAATTTGAGTTTCTTTTTCAAAATCAATAATTGTTTGAGGATCTAAAAATTCGCCCCAATTAAATAAAGTCAATACTTGTTTTGATGTTTCTTGGTTTTTTGCTGCTTGCACATTACCAGTAAAAATAACAATTAAAATCATAATGTAGCAAAAAACAAAATAAAAAAAAACTTTTTTTGTTAGTTGTTTCATTTTTGTCTATCAACCTTTTTTTGTTTCATAAAATTAAGAATAACTTTGCAACTAGTTAAAACAATTAAAATGGTAGATAAAGCGTTAATGGTGGGATTAATTGTCCCTTTAAGACTATAAATATAAGATGAAATATTTTGACATTCTGCCCCACCCACAAAATAAGAAATAATAAAATCATCAAAAGATAAAGTAAAAGCTAAAGTAGCCCCAATTAACATTGCTCCTTTTAATTGCGGTAAAATCACTTTTGTTAAAGCCTTGAAAGGGGTTGCACCTAAATCATAAGCTGCTTCAAGGCAATAAGGATCAAGACTTATAACTTTTGGATAAACAGTAATTACTACAAAAGGAGTACAAAAAGAAATGTGAGCTAAAAGCATTTTCCAAAAAGATGAATCTAAACGAAGAAAACCAAAAACAACAAATAAAGATAAAGCTGTAATAATTTCAGGAACAACAATCGAAAAATTACTAACATTTAAAATCATATGACGCCATTTTTTTTTCAAACTTTGAGCTAAACTAATGGCTGCAAAAGTACCTAAAAACGTAGATATAATAGTGGTTAAAAAAGCAATTTTTAAAGTGATTATAATAGATGCTTTAATGGTTTTATCATCTAAAAGTTTTTGATACCATTGCCAACTAAAACCTTGCCAATTAACCAAAGAAGCAACTCTTCCTTCACTTTTATTAAAAGAAAAAATAATTAAAGATGCAATCGGTAAATAAATAAAGCCCAAAACTATGATAATATATAAAATATTGATTAATTTTGGCTTAAAATGAAGTTTCATTGTAACCTCCTTTTAAACTTATTTTTTTAAAAAAATAAAAAAGTAAAAACATAACTAAAGATAAATAAATGGCAATTGCACAAGCTTGTTTAATTTCACCACTTAATAAAGTTTTATTTTCGATTAATTCAGCAATAGTTATTTGAGTGGTTGGTCCTAAATAACGCGGTGCTATAATGTTTGTAACTGCTTGCAAAAAAACTAAAGAAACACTAGCGATTACTCCAGGCAAAGATAAAGGCCAAATTATTTTTTGAAATACTTGCCATTCATTTGCTCCTAAATCTTTAGCGGCTTGTATTTGTTGAGGATTTATTTTGATAATAGCAGTGTAAATTGGTAAAAACATAAAAGGTAAAAATAAATAAATCAACCCTAAAATCATTGCAAAATTAGTTTCTAATAAAGATTTTTGTACTAATTGTAAGATTTGGACTAAAGCTTGAGTTTTAATGATCATATTAATCCACATCGTCCCATTAATTAAAATGACTAAAAAGGTTTGTAAAACGAAATTTAAACGTGATATCATATAAGCTAAAGGATAAACAATAATTAAAAGCAAAAAAGTGACAATAATAGAAATAGCAATTGATCTTAATAAAACATACAAAAAAAAAAGATTGGTTAAAAACTCTTTATGATAATCAAAAGTTAAAGACTGAGAAAAAAGAGCATGATGGGCATTATTATCACGAAAAGAATCAAAAAAAATAAAACTCATTGGTAAAAAAATTAACCCTATTAAGAGAATATAATAAGGTAGAATTAAAAAAAGATATAGTTTTTGATTATCTTTACAAGTGTAAAAATCTTTTTTTTTCATTGCCAAATCTCCATAACATGAATATCTTCTGGATTAAAAGTAATATCAACTTCTTTATTAACTTTCACATGATCTGTTGTTTGAATGGTATATGTTCTTTGGTCAGTTTTAACATCAATTTCCCAATGAACTCCTTTAAAAACAACGGATTCAACAATTCCTGAAATTAACCCTTGACCTTTGGTAACAATATCAATATCTTCAGGGCGAATAACAATATCAACTTTTTCATTTTTACGAAAACCCTTGTCAACACAAGCAAAATTTTGATGATCAAAGTAAACTAAATTATCATCTTTCATCACCCCTTGAATTAAATTAGATTCTCCCACAAATTGAGCTACAAAACGGTTAGCAGGTTCATTATAAATTTCTTGCGGAGTGCCTATTTGTTGAATTTCTCCGTGATTCATAACAACTACTTTATCACTCATTGTAAAAGCTTCTTCTTGATCGTGAGTGACAAATAAAAAAGTAATACCAGCATTTTTTTGAATTTCTTTGAGTTCATATTGCATTTCTTGTTTTAACTTCAAATCAAGATTAGATAAAGGCTCATCTAACAATAAAACTTGCGGTTTATTAATTAAGGCTCTTGCAATTGCAACTCGTTGTTGTTGTCCTCCTGATAATTGCTCAATTGTTCTTTTTTCTAATCCTTGTAAACCCATGATTTTTAAATATTTAAAAACTTCTTTTTGAATTTCTATTTCTTTTTTTTTTGAATCAATAAAACTTTTTTTTAATAAGTTAGTTGTTGTTTTAAATTGTTGAATTAAAAGTTCTTTTTGTTCTTTAAATTTTTGATCAGTTGCTTTTTTTTGCTCTAAAGTTAAAGCTAAAGCTAATTCTTTTTGCCATATTTTAATTAATTCTTTTGTGTTATCATGGTGTTTTTCTTCTATCTTTTTTAATTTTTCTTTGTTTGGAGTATTAAAATCTTTTAAACGTAAACCAAAAGCGAGGTTTTCAAAAACATTTAAATGAGAAAATAAAGCATATTTTTGAAAAACCGTATTAATTGGTCTTTTGTGAGCGGCCACATTTAAAATATTTTTTTGCTGAAACAAAACTTCACCACTACTAGGATTTTCAAAACCACCAATAATACGCAAAATAGTAGTTTTGCCACAGCCAGAAGGTCCTAATAAAGTCACAAATTCATTTTGTTTAATCTCTAAATTAATCCCTCGTAAAATTAATTGATTATCAAAAACTTTAGTTAAATCTTTTAAAGTAATTAATGTTTTCATAGTCAAACACCTATCTTATCTTTTTAAATTTAGTAAAAATAAAAAATTTTGCTATGCAATTTTTTTAATTTAAAAAAAATAAAATCTCTTTTAAAAATTGTTTTCTTTAAAAACAAATATTAAAATCTATCTAGAATTATCAAAAATAAAACAATAGCAAAGATTATAAAAAAATAAAGAAATTTAAATCAATAAAATAAAAATTAATAATTCTTTATTGCTAATTTTAGCATATCATAAAAAAACGAAATTAATATCATAAAAATCATTTTATTTATGAGATGTTTTTAAAATTTGTTAAAATATAAAATGTTAAGTATTAATTTAAAAAAATATTTTTAATTTATTAAACTTTTTTCATGTTTTTAAGTTAAAAAAATTTTAATTTTTATCTTTTTAAGCAAAAATAATCTGATAAAAAATTAAAGTTTAAAGATGTGAGCATATTTCAATATTAGCAATAATTAAAATTATTTTTCTTTTTTTTGTGTTATTTATCATCATAATAAGTTTCTTTTAAATTATAGATAAAAAAATTAAAAATTTTTTTAAAAAATAAAATAATAAAATAAAAAAAGGATGTTAATTTATGAAATGGGAACCCCAAAGATTTGATGATGAACCAAAACCGCAACCACCAAAAAAACCATTACCCTATTTTCCATATTTTCCACCAAAAAAACCCGATTATTTATCAATTATAGCTCGTGTTTTAAGTATTATTGTTAATATTTTGGTGATTATCTTTATTTTAATGTTAATCAATGGCGCTCAAGATTTACAGCAATCTTTAGGAAAAAAAGAAGAAAAAGACTTAAATTGGGCCGCTGATAAACAATATAAACCTAACACAAGATTTATTAAATCAATTGATGATTTTATTGGTTATGAAGAAGTGAAAAATCAACTTAAAGAATATATCGATGTAGTTAATGGTTTAACACAACAAAACCTAAATCCAGATTTACCAGGGGGGATTTTATTACATGGACCTCCAGGAACTGGAAAAACTTTTTTAGCCAAGTGTTTAGCTGATTCTGTTGTCCAAAAGGCTCCTTTTTTTATCACTACTGGTTCTGATTTTGTTGAAAAATATGTTGGAGTTGGCGCTTCAAGAGTTAGATCATTATTTAAAACCGCTAAAAAAACTGCTATCAATGCCAATCAAAAGTATTTTTTTATTTTTATCGATGAAATTGATGCTTTAGGTGGTATAAGATCGAACGACGATAATAAAAATCAAGAACAAAACCAAACTTTAAACGCTTTATTAGCTGAAATAGATGGTTTTATTTCTTCCGATCAAACTCCTCAACCCATCATTATTGGTGCTACTAATAGAATTGATATTTTAGATTCTGCTTTAATAAGAGAAGGACGCTTAGGAAAACATATTTTATTAAATTTACCTGATTTGAAAACAACAGAACTTCTACTCAAAAAAAAAATTCCAAATATTAATTCAAACTCTAATGATATTGCCAAAGTGATTCATGGTGCTAAATTTTCCCCTGCTCAAATTATAGCTTTAGCTAAAGAAGTTAAAAAAAACATCAAAAATTCAAATAATTCAATTAATATAGAAAATATTATTTACGATGCTATGGATTTTATTTTGATGGGGGCTAAAACATCATCATCAAGAACAGATGAGGAAACAAAAAGAATTATTACACATGAATTAGGACATGCTATTTTGGCCAAAACTTTAGGTTTTGAAGTTCATCGTGTTACTATTGAAGCGAGAGGCAAAGCTGGCGGTTATACTATTTTTTTTCCTAAAAATAGCACCAAATTACCTACTAAAATGGATTTAATCAAACAAATTATAGTTGCTTTAGGAGGAAGGGCTGCTGAAGAAATAATATTTGAGAATGATAAAATTAGTGTAGGTTGTGGTAATGATTTGGGGAAAGCTTATATTATGGCTAAAGAAATGGTTATTACTTATGGCATGTCTTTAAATGATGATATGTCGGGGATTAACCCTTTAAACAAAACTATACCTAATGAAAACCAAATTAAGAAAATTGAAGGAATTATTCAAGAATCATATAAAATAGCTAAAAAAATATTAGAAGGCAAAAAAAATGATTTTATTCAAAAAGAAGAAGATAATAATTCTTTATATAGCAAAATTAAAGAAAACAAAACTTTAAACAAAGATGATTTTTCAATAATTACCCAACAAGAACAACAAATAAAAATAGACAACGGAAATTTGAATTTATATTAATTAACTAACTTTTTCAACATAAACCAATCCTTAAACTGCAATATGCAAATCATATTCTTTCCTCTTCATCCTTTTCAAAATTTAGTCTTAATCCATCTTATATAGATGGATTTTTTTGAACTTTTTGAATTTAATTTTTATAAACTTTTTTATTTTTTTGTTTTTGGATGGTTGCCATTTTTGGTACAGTGTCAATTTTTTTGAATCTGATGTTTGATAAATTTTATTTTTTCAAAAAGTAATAATAATTGAATCTCAAAAACTATTTTTTATTTTTTGCTTTCTTGATTTTAGTAAAAAAATTAATAATAAATAATTCTTTTGCTAGATTAAAATTTTGTAGTCATTACAAAAACAATATTATTTTTATTTTTATTTTTTAATTTTAAAAATAAAAGTTGTTGTCGCTATAAGATAAATTGGAAAAATAATTTCTTTTTTTGATGTTTATTACTTGATTTTATTTTTTGTTTTGTTATAATTTAATCAGGCTTGATAAAGCAATTAAACAATTTCATGATAAATTTATTGGTATAATTATCGAAAATAACAAAAAACAAAGTAAAATCATTTTTAAAAATATTATCTTGTTTTTATAGTTTTTTTATCTTTTAAATTAATCTTACTATAATTTATTTTAATTAAAATCCATTACCCCTAATAAAATAGTTTATAAAAATAATCAAATATTAAAATTTAACTAAAGGAAATATTAATTATATGGACAAAAAAGAAAAACTTTTGCAAATAAGTCGCCTTAATAAAGATGATGCCTTAAAACATTTAAATACTACTTTCAAAGGACTTACAAATGAACAAGTTTTAGAAAAACAAAAAACCCACGGTAAAAACATTATTAAACAAAGCAAATCTTTTCATTTTTGGAAACAATTTATTCAACAATTTACTTCTATTATGGCGATTTTATTATGGATTGCTGCTGTTTTAGCTTTTTTTCTTGAACACAACCCAATAGGAATAGCGATTATTTTAGTGATTATCGTTAATGGTTTGTTTTCTTTTTCACAAGAATATAAAGCTGATAAAATGTTATCTTCTTTGGGAAAAATGATCCCTAAAAAAGTACAAGTTTATCGGGAACAAAAAATAGAGATGATGGATGTAACAGAATTAACTATTGGTGATGTTATCTTTTTAGAAACAGGAAGTCAAGTACCAGTTGATGCTCGCATCATTGAAGCTAATAGTTTTTTTGTTGATAATTCAATGTTATCAGGAGAAACCATTCCTTTAAATCGTACCGAATCACCAAACACTAATAATAATTGTTCGATTACAGAAATTCCTAATTTAATTTACGCAGGAACAATAGTAACTCAAGGTAGTTGTTTTGCTGTTGTTTATGCTATCGGTAACGATACACAAATTGGTGAAGTATCTCATTTATCTCAAACTATTGATAAAGGTAAAAGTATTTTAGATCAAGAAATGCATCATATCGTTAAAAAAGTAAGCATTATAGCTTCCTGTGCTGCTTCAATTGCTTTTATTATTTCTTTTTGTAAAAATGGATTTTCATCAACATCTTTTAAAAATGCTCTTATTTGTGCTGTTGGGATGTTGGTTGCTAACATTCCCGAAGGACTTTTGCCAACAGTTAACTTAAGTTTGGCGGTTGGTTCACAAAGAATGGCTAAACAAAAAGCTTTAGTTAAAAAAATATCTTCTTTAGAAACCTTAAGTTCTACTACTGTTATTTGCACCGATAAAACAGGGACTTTAACCCAAAATCAATTAACAGTAAGAAAAATTATGACACCAGATGGTTTAATTAAACTTGATGGTTCAGGTTATAATGATCAAATTAAGTTTAAAATTCCCCAAGATAACCTCATCGCTCAAAAAGGAATTGAAAAATTTTTAATTGCTGCTGTTTTGTGTTCTGAAGCGAAATTAATTCCTAACCAAAAAAATCCTCACCAATTCGAATTAATTGGTAATCCGACTGAAGGTGCTTTACTAATTGCTGCTAAAAAATATGGTTACAATTTGGAGGATATCAGAAATAATATAAAAGTTTTAAAATTAAATCCTTTTACTTCTGAACGCAAAAAAATGAGTGTTTTAGTAAAAAATAACCATCAAACATCATATGACACCAATTCAGAATATTTATTCATTAAAGGTGCTCCAAATATTGTTTTAGAACAATGTCAAATGCAATACAAAAATAAAAAAGTTAGTACTTTCGATGACCATGAAAAAGTATCTTTTTTAAAACAAAATGATCATTTTGCTAGCCAAGGATTTCGTGTATTAGCCCTTGCTTACAAAAAAATTGAAAAAAATAATCCTTTAGAAGAAGATATGGTTTTTTTAGGTTTTGCTGTCAATTATGATCCCCCAAGAGAAGAAGTGAAAGAAGCTGTTAGTAATTTAATTCAAGCAGGACTCAAAATTACAATTATTACAGGTGATTATGGTTTAACTGCTGCTGCTATCGGCAAGCAAATAGGAATTATCAAAGATGATTTTATTGGTTTAGATGGTTTTAATTTAGACCAAATGACTGATAAAGATTTGCAAGATATTTTAAAATCAGAAAAACCTGTTATATTTTCGCGTACAACCCCAAAACATAAACTAAAAATCGTGCAGGCTTATCGTGCAAATGGTGAAATAGTTGGAGTTACTGGCGATGGAGTCAACGATATTTTAGCTTTAAAAGCAGCTCATATTGGAATTGCTATGGGTAAATCAGGAACTGATGTTGCCCGTAATGCTGCTGATATGATTTTATTAGATGATAATTTTGCCACCATTTCCAAAGCGGTTTTAGAAGGGCGTTGTATTTATGCAAACATCAAAAAATTTATAACTTATGTTTTTGCTTCTAACATTCCACAAATTTTCCCTTTTATTGCCATTGCTTTTTTAGGAGTAAAAGAACCTTATTTATACGTTTTACAAATTTTAGCAATTGATCTTTTAACTGATTTAATCCCCGCTATTGCACTAGGCGCCGAAAAAACAGATAATAGTTTATTGTCTCAAAAACCGCGCAGCACTAAGGACCATTTAATGGATGGCAAAGTCTTAAGAAGAAGTTATGGTTTTTTAGGGATTGTTGAAGGTCTGATTTCGTTAGGGTTGTTTTACTTTATTTACGAACCAACTCAAAACAACTTCATATTAGCTTCGACAATGGCTTTTGGAGCAGTTATTTTTACTCAAGTAGGAAACGCTTTTGCTTGTCGTTCTGATAAGTTTTATTTTTGGCAAACTTTAAAAAAACCGAATAAAAGTTTATACTGCGGCATTTTAATTGAAATTGTATTCTTTATTTTAATTACAAAAGTTAATTATTTAAGTGATATTTTTCACACTAAAGATATTGAATTAAAGCATTATTTATGGTTATTATTATGTCCTTTGGTCCTTTTATTATTTGACACTCTTTGGAAAAAAACTTTTAATTTTGAACCAAAAGATATAATAAAACACTAAAAAAAATTGATAAATATTTTGTATTTTTTCATGAAATAAATAAAAAAAACAAGAAACAACAAAAAAACTAGAAAATACATAAAATCAAATTAATAAAAAAGACTCTTTTTAAGGGTCTTTTTTTTGTTTTAAATATAAACTATGAAAACAATAAAATATCATCTTTTAGTAAATTAAAAAAATATTTTTAAAGAGTTTTTTTCTATCTCTTGTATAAAAAAATTTAGCTTTGATATTTTTTATGTTTAGATAGTTGTTTTTTTTGAACCAGCGCCTAACCGTATTCCTTAAATAAAAAATATACTTTTATTAATTTATTATAACTTTCAAAAAAAACAACATTTCTTTTCTAATTTATCTTTTTTTATTTCATTTTTTTAATTTTAGTAATTTAATAAATAAAATAATTGTCATTTTTTTGTTAATATTAGATAATAAAACTAATCTAAAAAATTATATATTTCAAACAAAAACAATCACCTAAGAAAAAAATATTTCAATAAACCTTTAGAAGGTAAAAGGCGATTAAAAAATTAGTTTAAATTTTAAAAATTATTATAATTTGAATTTTTTTTGATTTTATATGAAATTAATTAACAAATTATTCTTTTTTATTGTATAATTGAAAATGTAAGTTATATTTTTATAAAGATTATATTTATGAATTTATGAAAAAGTTTATGATCTTTTATTTTATATGTGAAAAGAAGAGTATTTCTCTCGCCTGATAAACTTGAAAAAATAGTTTTTGGGCAAATAGCACGCAAACATTTAATTTTTTTGCTAAACACTGTTTTATACTTTTAGTTTTAATGCTATTTATATTAAGAGAAATGCTTTTATCATAGGCATTTCTTTTTTTTAAGAAGAAATATTTTTTTAAAACTTATCCCAAAATTATTGATACTAAATTAAAGGAGGCTTGAAATATTAAATTATCTAAAATAAAAAAAAGTTCTAATGTAGAATTATACAATGATAAAATACCCAAAGGTAAATATTTAATTATTGATGAAAAAGGGGTAAAATTAGGAATTTTTAATCAAAATGAAGCTTTAAAATTATCGGAACAAAAAGAAATTGATATTGTAGTTGTTAATGCAGATTCTGTTCCTATGGTCGCTCGTTTGATGGATTATCAAAAACATCGTTACAATCAGCAAAAAAAAAATCGTGAAGCTAAAAAAAAAGCTCAAATTAGTGTTTTAAAAGAAATTAGGATTACCCCTAATATTGATACTAACGATTTAAATACTAAACTAAAGCAAATTCAAAAATTTTTAAAACAAGGTGATAAAATTAAAATTAGTATGCGTTTCCGCGGTCGTATGATTAATAATTCTAAATTAGGAGAAGCAATTTTGAAAAAAATTATTCAAGATTTAAATAGTTTGGCTCAAATAGAAAGTCCTTTGAAATTACAAGGTAATCAATTTACAACTATTTTATCTCCTTTAAAATAAAAATTATTTTTTTATATTTTAACAAAATTAATAATTGTTTCATTTTTTAAAATTATAATCAAATAAAAAAAATTGTTATTGCCGGGTTTTATCTTTGTTTTTTAAAAAAAATTAATAAATTATCATCATATGTTAATTTTAACATCAACAAAAATTTAAACAAGATAGCTAAAATTATGACAAAAGCAAAAAAAAGAAGAAAGGAACTAATAATAAAATGATTAAAAAGAAATCTCATAGTGGTCTTAAAAAAAGAATTAAAGTCACTAAAAATAAGAAATTATTAAGAGGACATGCTTATAAAAATCATCTTGCAGCTTCTAAAACCACTAAACAAAATAGAAAATTAAGAGGAGTTGTTTCTGTTGATCATTCTGATTATAAAAGAATTAAAACCCTTATTAGAGGTTTATAGAAAGGTTAAAAAAATAAAAAAATATGGCTAAAATTAATTTTACCCCAGCAAGACATAAACGTCGTAAAAAAGTTTTAAAATTGGCTAAAGGTTATTTTGGTTCTAAAAGTACCCTTTACAAAACAGCTCATGAACAAGTTATGCGTTCTTTGCAATATTCTTATAGAGATCGTAAACAAAGAAAAAGAGATTTTCGTAAATTGTGGATTGCTCGCGTTAATGCTGGTTGTATGTCTTTAGGAATAAAATATTCTCATTTGATGCATGGTCTTGTTTTGGCTAAAGTTGATGTTAATCGTAAAGTTTTAGCTGATTTAGCATATCAACAACCAGAAGTTTTTTCTAATTATGTGAAATTAGCTCAATCTTCTTTAAAACAATTTAAAAAAGAATTAACAAAACAAAAAACTGAAGAAGAAAAACAGCAAGAAGTAAAATTACAAAAAGAATTACAACAACAAAAAAATGAAGCAGAGAAAGAAGAACTTGAATTAACAAGACAACAACAAGAAGAATTAGAAAAAAATAAAAAAGAGTTACAACAACAAAAAAATGAAGCAGAAAAAAAAGCGAAATTGCCCAAAAATAATTCTAAATTTGTTATTGATAAATTATCAAAAATGTTGCTTCCTGAGTTAAAACAATTAGCCAAAGATTATCAAATATCTGGCATTTATAAACTTAAAAAAATAGAAATAATCACTCTTTTAAAAGAAGTACTGATGAAATAGTTATTTTGAAATTTTGCTTGCTTGAAGAAATTATTCTTGAAGTAAACTAAAAAAATAAGGAGAATTTTGCATGAGTAAAATAATCATTAAAAAAGGATTAAATTCTATATTTATAGGAATTTTATTATTTTTAGTTTCTGTTTTTTGTTTTTTGGATACAGAGCTTCCAATAGGCACCACTACAATTAAAATTAAATTGGGAGATATTTTTTTGGGTATTCTTTTGTTTTTATTTACTTATTTAGTTGTTTTTAACAAATATAAAAAAACTTTAACTAAAAGCCGTTTTATTTTTGCTTTTGAAACTATTTTATTTATTTTACTTATTTTAACTGGTTTTTTTTTGCCAGCAATGGGATTATGTTCTGTTGAAACATTTAAGAATGAACATACTTTTATTGCTCATTTTTTAAACTTTAATAAATGTTTAGCTTTGCTTGTTTTGGTTCATAGTTTCGTTAGTTTGCATATTGAATATTTCAAAAAAGAAAAAAATATATCTTTTACTTTTTACCTGGTTATGTTTGGTTGTGGAAGTTATGCAATAGGTACTGAATTATTATCTAGAAATACTATTTTAAAAACATTAGCTGTTTTATCTTTTTTCTATGCTCTTTTTCATTTTTTTGTAGCTATTCAAAAAATGAAAAAACACTGATACTCGCATGGAGCAAAAAAATTAATAATTTAGTTTCTATATTTAATGGTACTCTTAGTTCAAAAATAATTTTAATATTATAGTAACTCTTAAGAATAGATAAATTTGTTTTAGCAATAACTTTTAAACATTAAATGACTATTCAAAAATTAGATTATAATTACAACATCAAAGATAATAAAATTATACATTTAGTTCATGAAGTAATTTTATTTGATCGTTTTGTTTTTTATATTTTATTAATTTAAATAAGTAATGTATGACAAAAAAAAACATTAAACTTTTGCATTTTAAGTTAAAAATCAAATATAATTTTGTTTCAATAAAATTATATTTACAAAATTAAATAATTGCAATGAACAAACTAAAATAATTTAGTTTGTTTCTTTTAAATAAGAGCCGTAATCTTTTAATTAAGTGGTGGTAGAAAATGATTTTTATTTATTTTTTAGGCTATGACTACAAAAATGTATCATATTAAGCAAAGTTTTTTAGAATATAATATTATTAAATAACTATTACTTTTTTTAAAAAAAGGGGCAAAAAAATAATGATTTTAGAAAAAATAAAAAATTTAATGGTAACTCAATTATCTTTAGAACCCAATTCAATAACCTACAAAACGCGTTTTAAAGAAGATTTAGGGCTTGATTCGTTGGATGCCTTAGAATTGATAATAGAAATAGAAAAAATTTTTAATATTAGCATTAGTGATGCAACTTTGCAAAATTTTAAGACAGTAGAAGATATAGTTATATATATTGAAAAAAATCTTTCCTAATTAATATTAACAAGGAAATCATAATTTTTGACATTCAAAACTGTTTTGTAATAAAAAAAATTGATTCTTAGTGATGATGATAAAATCGATGCACAACAATATAGAAGGTTTATAATAATGGTTAAATTAAATTATGATTTTAAAAAAATAGAATATAAATGGCAACTCTATTGGCAAAAAAATAAAATTTTTAAGACAAAATTTATTACATGTCAAAAGAAATTTTATTGTTTAGATATGTTTCCTTATCCTTCTGCAGAAGGACTACACGTCGGTCATATTGAAGGTTATACAGCAACTGATATTGTAAGTCGTTTTAAAAGAATGCAACAGTATAATGTTTTTCATCCTTTTGGTTGGGATTCTTTTGGACTGCCCGCAGAACAATATGCTTTGCAAACAGGTAAAAATCCAAGAACCTTTACTTATGACAATATTAAGAATTTTAAAAAACAAATTCAAAGAATAGGTAAAAGTGTTGATTGGGATAAAGAATTAGCTACTTCAGATCCTAATATTTATAAATGGACTCAATGGATTTTTAAAAAACTTTATGAAAAAAAATTAGCAGTTTTACAAGATATAGAAGTTAATTTTTGTCCTGAATTAGGAACAGTTCTTGCAAACGAAGAAGTCATTTCCAACGAAAAAGGTCTTTTTTCTGAAAGAGGATTTCACCCCGTTATTAAAAAAAAAATGAAGCAATGGGTTTTAAAAATTACTGATTATGCCGAAAGACTTTTAACTGATTTAGAATTTGTTGATTGGCCCTATAACGTCAAAGAAATGCAAATTAATTGGATCGGTAAAACTCAAGGTGCTATCGTTTCTTTTGCTATTTTTAACCAAAATTTTTATTTAAAAGCTTTTACTACTCGTCCAGATACTCTTTTTGGTGTTACTTTTTTAGTTGTAGCTCCTGAACATGAATTATTATCACAAATTACTACAATAAAACATAAAGAAGAAGTTTTAGCTTATTTAGAATACACCAAACAAAAAAAAAATTTAGAAAGAGATATTAACAAAGATAAAAGCGGTGTTTTTACGGGTAGTTATGCTATTAATCCCTGTAATGAAGAAAAAATTCCCATTTGGGTTGCCGATTATGTTTTACCTCATTTTGGTACAGGAATTTTAATGGGGGTGCCTTTCCATGATCAAAAAGATTTTGAGTTTGCTCAAAAACACCATTTAAAAATGATTCAAGTAGTTGAACCAAAGATAACTTTTGATTGTTTAACCAATAAAAATGCAAAAAAAAAGATAACACAAGCTTTTGTAAGCGATGGAATTCATATTAATAGTGATTTTTTAAACGGCCTAAACAATCATCAAGCACAAATAAAAATGATACAATTTTTGGAAAAAAAAGGTTTAGGTCATCCTCATTACACTTATAAATTGCATGATTGGGTTTTTTCACGTCAAAGATATTGGGCAGAACCATTACCTATTTTTTATGATAAAGCTAATAAGATTTATGTTTTAGAAGATGAATCTTTGCCTTTGGAATTACCTTTTTTAGAAAAAATTAAACCTTCTGGTACAGGAGAATCACCATTATCAAAAGCATACTTTTGGTTATATTTTGAAAAAGATGGTAAAAACTATCAAAGAGATTCTAATACTATGACCCAATTAGCAGGTAGCTCTTGGTATTACATTGCCTATATTTTAAAAAACTATTTAGGTTTAATTCCTTTAAATACAGTTGAAGCTAAAAAATTATTAGATTATTTTTTGCCTGTGGATTTATATATTGGCGGGACAGAACATGCAGTCGGTCATTTGTTATATGCACGTTTTTGGCATAAATTTTTATATGATTTAGGTTTAGTTTCCCAAAAAGAACCTTTTCAAAAATTAGTAAATCAAGGCATTATTTTAGGAAACGATCATACTAAAATGTCTAAATCTAAGGGCAACGGTGTGAGCGCTTCTTTAATGTTGGAAAAATATGGTGCAGATGTTTTAAGACTATACATTATGTTTATGGGACCTTTAGAAGATATTAAAAGTTGGAATGAAAAAGGATTTCAAGGGATACAACGTTTTTTAAATAGAATTTGCCAGATGTTTTCTTTTGAAATAACAGATCAAAAAGATATTATTTTGGAAAAATTATTGCATCAAACTCTTAAAATAGTGACTCAAAATTATGAAAAATTAAAATTTAATAAAATTATTAGTCAATTAATGATTTTTGTTAATCAAGTTTATAAATGTCAAAAAATAGAAAAGGGACAAGCCCAAATTTTTTTACAAATGTTAAACCCTATTGCGCCTCATTTGACAGAAGAGTTAAACCAAGTTATTTTAAAAAATGAAGAAACATTAGTAAATATGATTTGGCCTACATTTAATCCTGAATATTTAGAGGTTATGCAATCTCAATTCATTGTTCAAGTTAATGGTAAAATGCGTTCTATTTTACTGTTACCTTTTGGTTTTTCTTTGGATACAATCACATTGGATCAAATGAAAGCTTTAGCTTTGCAAGATAAAAAAGTTTTTAAATTTCTTTCTCAAAAAACACCTAAAAAATATTTTGTTATTTCTCATGGACCATTAAAAATTTTAAATATTATTGTTTAATTATTTTTTTAGTCTATGATATCGAAATTATAATCTTTTTGTAGGTAATTTTTTTTGGTGATAATGACTTTTTTTCTTTCGCTTTGCTTTTATTATTTGATTTTTAAACTTCAATTCAAGTAAATGTTTATCCAAAATGATGCAAATTTTTTTGAAAAAAAGGTATGTTAAGATGAAATTAAACCAAAAAGGTCTTTTAATAGTTCTTTCAGGACCTTCAGGGGTTGGCAAAGCAACAGTTAGAAAAGCTTTATTTGAAATGAACAATCATAATTTTGTTTATTCTATTTCAGCAACCACAAGAAGTCCTCGATTAGGCGAACAAGAAGGAAAAGACTACTATTTTCTTAATAAAGAAGAATTTGAGTTAGGGATTAAAAATAATCAATTTTTAGAATGGGCTAAATTTATTGATCATTACTATGGTACTCCTCGAAAACAAATTCAAAATTATTTAAAAGAAGGTAAAGAGGTTTTTTTAGAAATTGAAGTGGAAGGGGCAACCCAATTAAGAAAAAAAAAATTCCCTAATGCTGTTTTTATTTTTTTGGTGCCTCCTGAAAAAAAAGCTCTTTATGAAAGATTGAAAAAAAGAGGAACAGAGCCAACTGCAAAAATCCAACAACGAATCAATAAAGCTAAAAAAGAGTTTCCTTTAGCTCATAAATATGATTATATTGTTGTTAATGATGATGTTGTTAATGCTGCTGACCGCATTATTGCAATTATTAGAGCTGAACATGCAAAAACTAAACGCAGTATTCGTAATTATTTAAAAATTTTGGAGAACAATGGTTATGCTGAACAATAAAAAAATAAATAAAGATGGTTTAAGTTATCCTTCGATTGATAAATTATTAGATCAAATTAATTCTAAATATAAATTAGTTCATGTAGCTAGCAAAATAGCTCATATAATAGAAAAACAAAAAAAACCGTTATTTGAACTTAGATGCAATAAAGCAATTGGTAAAGCTTTAGAAGAAATTATTCATGATAAAGTTAAATTTGTTTTTAAATAAATAAAACAATATATTAAAGTTAAATTACAATTTAGATAAAGTAATTTAACTATTTTTTTTATGTTAAGGAGTTATTAATGGATTTTAAACATATTTCAGTTTTGAAAAAAGAAGTTATCTCTTTTTTAAATATTAAACCCAATGGTGTTTATGTTGATGCAACATTAGGTCAGGGTGGGCATACTTTAGCTATTGTAAAACAACTACAAAATGGTTTTTTATATTCTTTTGATCAAGATTTAAAAGCTTGTTATAACATGAAAAAACAAATACAACCTCATTTTCCTATCGAAATTATTCATAGTAATTTTGTTAATTTAAAAGTAGAATTGGCTAAAAGGGGTGTTTTTCAATTAGATGGAATTTTGTTTGATTTAGGGCTATCTTCTTGTCAAGTTGATGATCCTAAAAGAGGTTTTAGTTATTTACAAAACGTCCTTTTAGATATGAGATTTGATACAAGGAAAAAAACTACAGCCCAAGATATTGTAAATCTTTATTCTTTTGATAAATTAAAAAACATCTTTAAAACTTATGGCGAAGAAAAAAAAGCATCTTTAATTGCAAAAGAAATTATTAAGAGAAGACCTTTGAAAAAATCTTATGATTTGATTGCTATAACAGATATGTTTTATAGATATCACAAAGGACATAGTGCTAAAAAAATTTTTCAAGCTTTACGAATCGAAGTTAACCAAGAATTGGAAGTTTTAAAAAAGGCCTTAATGCAAAGTCTTGATTTGCTAAAAAAAGAAGGGCGTATAGTTGTTATTAGTTTCCATTCTTTAGAAGATAGAATTGTTAAACATTTTTTTAAAAAAAATAGCATTTGGGAAATTCCAAAAAAATTACCTATTGTTAAACTTAACTATCCTGCAACTCCTTTACGAATTATTACTAAAAAAGCTTTAGTTCCAAGCGAAGAGGAAAAGAAAAATAATTCCCGCAGTATCTCAGCTAAATTAAGAGTAGCTGTTAAAAATATTTAAAACAATAGTTAATTTATTTTATGTAATAAAAATACTACTAAAAAACTGTTTTTATTTTTTTAAATGATTATTTTTTTGATATAATGATTAGTGTTTTCTTTCGTTTGCAAAGTTTGTTAACCACCAAAAAATCATTAGATGGAGGTTTATAAATGGTTCAAACAGAAAAAATAAACAAAATTTTAATTGCTGAAAAAAGAAATAGAAAATTTTTGTTAGAAGGAAACTTATGGAAAGTAATTTTTTATTTTACTTTCCCTGTTATTATTTATTGGGTTTTTCAAAATATTTCGGATTCGATCGATCTTTTAATTTTAAAAAGACATGATTTTGATCCATCGCAAATAACTTTTCTTAGTCGTGTCCATTTATTTAAAGGAGTTATTATTCCTTTCGGTATTTCAATAGCTACAGGGGGAGTTATTTTGGTAGGTCGGGCTTATGGTAAAAATAACCTTGATCAAATGCGTCTTTATTTAGCTAAAACTTTTATTTTATCAATTTTAATTGGTTTAGTGCTTTCAATTTTATGTATTTTTGTCTTTCAAACACCTATCTTAAATAAAATTTTAGGAATCAATCAAGATCCTCAAGTAAATATCGACCAAAGAAGATATTATAATCTTATTATCGTTTCTTTTGTTTGTATTGTTATTAATACAGTTTTTTTAAGTTTAGAACGGGCTAAAGGCAACAACAAAGTAGCTCTTATTTTGAATTTATTGAATGCTTTTATTAAAGTTATTTTATCCTTTTTTTTGTTTTATGTTTTTGGTAAGTCAATTAGTTCTTTAGCGTGGGCTACTTTTATTTCTAATGCTGTTGTTACTTTATTTGCTCTTTGGTTTTTATTTTGCGATCATCAAAACCCCTTTAAAATTGTTTTAAAGAAATTACGTTTTGATAAGGAATTTTTACAAAAAATTGCTAAACTAGCTATTCCTGTTTGCGCGAGTATTAGTGTTTATGGTTTAGGAAAATTAATTGTAAGTATTATTATTAGAGAATTTTATAATAATGGCCCCGAAAAACTTAATAGTGCCCAAATCGGAGCTAATTTAGCTTTAGCAGTTACTATTAATAATGTTTTTTATAATTTATTAAATTCTTTTTGTGATTCTCAAAATGCTATTATTTCTCAAAATTTGGGACATAATAATCTTAATCGAGTTTTTGCAGCTTTTAAAAAAATTATTTTTTGTATGTTTGTTTTAGCAATAATAGGTACTTTAATTAACTGTTTTGGTTATAAGTTCTTTTTACCTTTTTTTAATAATAAAACTTGGGAGAAAATTCCTGTTTTAGAAAGAGAAACTTTCCGTAAATTATTGTTTTTTGAAACAACTAGTTTATGGTTATCTTCTGGTTCTATTATTTTATTTAATTTTTTGTTATCTTTTAAAAAAGTAGCTCCTTCTTTTTATATTAATTTTTTAAGAAGTATATTGCGTATTTTTTTCATTTGCTTATTTTCCCATAATTTTTTAAATTGGGGTGTGACAGGGGTTGGTTTAAGTATTTTTTTAAGTAATTTGTTTTGTTTTATTATTACTGTTTGGATTTTTATGTCTTTTTATCTTAAATTAAAACGAGAAAATTTATTTGAACAAGATTAACATAGGTAAGCTCCACAAAAAAATGAACTGATAAAGAACAACAATTTTTGAGACAATAATGACATGGCTACAAAAAATATTTACTATTATTTTTATAATACACTGTTAAAAACAAATTGCAACATAAAAAAAATAAAAAAATAAACTTTTTTTAATAAGCTCCACAAAATAGAACCAGTTGAAAGCAACAATTTTATCGAAAAAAAAATATGATTTTTTGCGAAAAACCAAATTGCTTATTAATCACTATTGTTATATCATGAAAACAGTTTTGAAAAAAAATATTAGTCTTTGAAGTATTTTTAATTTGTTGTTTAAAATCAATATTATTAAATTTATTAAAATTTTAACTAAACAAAAGATGATAAATATACGGATAGATCAATTGCGTTTTATCAGCGATTTGTCTTTGTTGTTTTATTTACAATCGGCCCCCGTCCAACCGTGCGAGCAAGTTTCCAAGCACACGGCGCTTCCAAATCTCTGCTGATTTTCATCAGTCCGTCATTGAAACCTTCAGGGTTTAGGGTTAATGGAATCACTCTGTTTCATCCCCCAGGTAACAGTTTTACTCTATTGCATTTCTCATTTCTGAGTTTGCTTTACATCCTCCAGACTATCTCCGCTTTGTGATGTCTGTCTTTGTTGGGATCACCTGCTTTCCCATCTATTATGTTTGACGTGAAGAGATTTGGTTCCCCTTTCGCCTTGCGAGGGTTGTTATCCCTTTCCTTGGTAGGTCAGTGCGCGATAACGTTCCAGTTATAGTTTTGAATTTCCTACGACTACTCTACGGTTCTGCTTTTCCCTTGAATCTATCAACTTAATGATATTTTAACTAGTTACCTAGTGATTTTTGGGGAGATAGAAGTTACTCTAATTTACGACCAATTACTTTAGGTGAGATGACCTTAGCTCAGGTAAATACCGTTTGGCTAGGTGAATAATTAGCTTTTTTAATTGATAATTTTAGATATTCCGTATCATAGTATCTAAATAGCTAATTTCAGAGTGTTTTGCTATTATCTCTGAGCTATCTAATTGCATTCCTTTATTCTCTTAGGTTCATTTCAGAGCTATATCCGTAGGAATATCATCTTAGGTAATAACTTCCCTTCAATCCGCTTTCGATCTCTGCTATAATTTTTGGTTCTTTCGTTCCGAAAACCGAGATCGTGATGTCACATATTATCGTGTGTGTGGGAGTTGGTTAAATCCCTAGTAAGTTAGGCATCTTTCTCGCCCACCATATTCTTTCAGTGTTTATCTGCACTGGTTATTGGTTAGATAACACGATAATTAGGCATTTTTGGCGTCCAATTTAAAACTTTTATTTTGCGATAAATATTATAATATCTAATATAATCAGTAATAATTTCTTTAATTTGTAATTCATTTAATTTTTGTATCTTTTCATAATGAATTGTTTCGCGTTTCATGTTGGCCCAAAATGATTCCATGCATGCATTATCAGTTGGCATACCTTTTGCTGAATAGCTAGCAATCAAATTGTTTTCTTTTAAATTAGTTTGATATTTCTTGGAAGTATAAACACTCCCTCTATCACAATGGATAATACAAGGTTCTTTTAATTTTGGAAGATATGTTAAAGTATTAATTACAAAATTAACATCAGCAAACTTAGAAATATTAAACCCTATAATTTCGCGGTTGTGTAAATCCATAATCGTTGAAACAAATAATTTTTTATTTTTCGGTCCAAAAATAATATAAGTAATATCAGTGCATAATTTTTCAAAAGGTTTTATTGATTTAAAATTATTTTGAATTAGGTTTTTTAAAATATTTTCTTTTTGAACCGATAAATCATAATAATATTGAGGTTTTCGTTGAATTCTTTGTGATAATAAACCAAATTTATGCATTATTTTTAAAACAGTTTTAAGATTGATTTTGAATTTAAGATTAATTAATTTTTGATGAACTACGCGATATCCAAGGCGTCTTTTCCTTTTGCCATCAGTATTAATATATGAATTTTGTTTACATATTTGAAATAAAGCTTTTTCTAAATCATTATGTGGCCTAGGATTGCTACTTTGTTCTATCCACCGATAATAACTATTTTTAGAAATATGGAGCCATTTTGTTAATTGATTCAACGAAATATCTTTTTTATATTCATCAATAATTTCTAAATACAATTTTCTATTCTTTTTAAAACTATTAGCAATTTTTTTATTAATTGCTGTTTTTATTATATTAATTTCTTCTGTTGTTTCTATTTGCGTATTTTTTCCTTTAATTAGTGATTCTAGCCCTTCTGCTCCTAGTTTTTCATACACTTTAACCCATTTATAAATTTGACTACGATTTTTAATTTTAAATTTCTCTTGTATTTCTTTACATTTTTTCTCTTCTTATTTTAAAATAACAGCCTTTAATTTGGTATCCAAAGAATATGATTTTAATTTTTTCTCCATTTCTAAGCTCATTTCTAAGCTCATTTCTGTTTCATTAACATAATCTTAAATTATAAGCTTTTAATGTTATAAAACTGTTTATTGATATATTTTGTATTAAAAAAAATAACAATAAATCTTTCGAAAAAGATTTTATTGTTATTTTAAAGGTATTTATTTAATGGTTTTTTTATATATTTCTTATTGAAGGTGATGATGTAGAGGTAATTAAATTTGTTAAAAATATTTAATTAGTCTTTATCAAAAGGAGGTTTAAAACAGGCTAAATCAAAATCTTTCAATGGTAATTCATTTATTAAAAACAAATGATTAATTAAACGTTGAAATGATTTATCTTTTAAATGAGGGTTTTTTTTAAAATAATTAGCTAATTCTCCAACGTTTTGTTTAGTTACAGGTTTATATTTTATAACTACTTTATCTTTGTTATTAATACTTGGTGATTTATTTTCCGTATTTGTTTTATTTTGCAATGATTCATTTTTCATCGCCATAATTTGTTGATGATTAGTAATTAAGAATAATCCTAAAAAAATAAATAAAATAATTTTAAATAATAATATATGTTTTTTTAATTTAATTAACATTAATTAAGAATCTCCTTTAAATTTTTTGACATATTTTTTCCCATTCTTTGGTTTCTTTCTCCAATATATGTTTTGTCTAATTTAGATGGTTAAAATTGGATTAAATGGACTTTACTTTCATTGCATAAAGTTTTCGTTAAAAAAATTTTTTCTGTTCTAGGTGGTCCATACAATAAGTATCCTCTGGATTTTATTCGGTCGTAATTAACTAATTTATTGTTGTTTTCTTTGAAATAATAAATTAAATCTTCTAACTCTTCTTTTTCTTGTTCTCTTGTTCCATGCCATATACATCTTTGAATGTGATTTCCTTTTTTTCAAGTTTAGGTGTATTTGGGTTTTTAATTATTTCGATTTTGTTTTGTAATTGTTTAATTTGTAAAAATTAATCTAATTCTTTGGGGTTTTTTAGGAGGTGATAAAAAATCTAAAAAAAAGTCAACTTCTAATACATTGAGAATCATCGATATACCAATCATCAACCCAAACATTATTTACATAAATATAATAACGACTAACTTCGCGTTTCATCATAAAGGTTACGACTGCTACGGCCAAATTTAGTACAGACTTGGCTTACCTGTATAATTAAAACCAGCGCCTTGATAATTCTAGCACCTCTCAACCATGAAAACCTAACTATTCTAGGTAATCGCGTGCTAAATCAGCTATTTTTAAAGAAACGTTAGTGCAAGAAAGTGAATAAAACTTATTATCGGTTTCAAAAAGATGGTAAACAGTATTGACACTAAAAGAAATATTAATTTTTTTATAATTTGTTTCAATAAGAATGGGACATCTTTTAATTGCTTGACTGTATTCTTCTTCATAATTATCAAAGTTATTATTTATTTTCCAATTTCGAATAGCTTGATAAGGTTCTAAAGACTCAGGTAAATTGATAACTTTTTTGGTTTTTTTTAACATCAAAATGAAAGAGATAAATATTTTTAGCACTATTGGAGAGTTTTAATAAATCTTCTATTTTTAACTTTTGAATCTCTTGTTGTAGAGATACACTCATAACTCTAATACCATCGTCAAAATAAATGGCGTCAATTTGAACATCATGGAAAGTTCTTGATGGTAAGGTAAAACCAAACCAAGTAGAAGGTGTTGTTTTATAACAACCTAATTTGATGAGTTTTGGTTCTTTGATAATGTTATTTCTGATTAAATAATCATTAATCTTTTTTTCTTGTTTTGGTTGGCAAAGATGTTGCTAATTATTATGTGTATTTTAGGTTTTATTTCGTGGGGTTTTTCTTGGACGTCCCAAAAAGACAAAAGCTTCTTAGATGGCAATTTCATGTTTTAAAAGGTCTTATAAAGTGTAATCATAATCTCTCTGGTTGGTTTTGATTGTTTTGTATTTGTTGAATTTGTCTTTGGTTTTGTTCTATTCTTATTTGAATATCTCTTAATCTGTTTATTACTTCTTCAGGAGTATAAAGTGGAGTGTTGTTTCGAACTGCATCCATTTCTTGTATTAATAATAAATGTTGTCTTTCGAGAAACATAGAGATATGGTGATTATTAATTTGTTGAGTGATTTGGCGATGTTGATGCCAAAGTAAAGAAATATCTGCTTCTGAAACATTATTGCTTCTAGCATTAAAAATTTGTTGAACTATTCTACCTTGTTCTAAATTCATATTTTGTAAAATACGAGCTTGTTCTAATTCATCATCAGTATGATTATTACCTCTTGATGTATGATTGTTGTTTTGTGAAGCATGACCGTTATTCATCGCCATGATTTGATTATTATTGTTAATAATAAATAATAACCCTAAACCCATAAATAAAACTATTTTAAATAAGTGTAATTGTTTTTTTCCTTTAAACATTAATAAATACTCCTTTTATATTTTATTCCTCAGCTAAGGTGATTTCATAGAGGGATTGAAGGGTGGTTAGTTTATATAATATGATTTAATGAAATTCATTTAATTTATATTGTAAATTAACATATTTTTGTCTCAAATTATTAATTTTTTGGATTATTTCTTGATATTCATTATTGAGTTCCTCTATTGTTGTGTCTTGATATGTTCTACTTAAAATTTTTATAGCTACTTGATTACGTTCGTATGAATAACGCCAAATTTTTTCATTTATATATTTTAGAGTATTGACAACAGAAAGTCTTTGATAAAGTTTTTTAATTGCTTGATCTAAAATTTTTAATTGTTGTTTTAAATTAATTTTATCACAATGTAAAATTTTATTAAATAAGTTTTCTTTTTTTAATGAAAGTTGATATATTTCATTGTTTATTGAATTTTGATCGTTTAAATTATAATTATCCATCGCCATAACTTGATTATTATTAATAACAAATAATAAGCCTAAACAAATGAATAAAACTATTTTAAATAAGTGCAATTGTTTTTTTACTTTAAACATTAATTCATAACTCCTTTTTCATAACAAAAAAATATTTTAAATTTAACGTCTTCTGGGAATGTTTGGTTGATTTTGGTTGTTTTGAATTTGTTGAATTATAATATTTATTTGTCTTTGATTTTGGTCTATTCTTCATTTGAATATTTCTTAATACGTTAATTTGTTCTAACGAAGCATGAACTGGTGTATTATTAAGAGCTGTATCCATTTCTTGTATTAATAATAAAAGTTCTCTTTCAAGTTGAATTCTTGTCATATTTCGTTCAAAATTTCTCGTTGTTTGTTGCTGATTGTTGAGTTGGTTTTGTTGATAAGTTATTATTTGTTCGTGTATTTGTTGAAATCGATTTAATAGAGTATTAATTTCTGTTTCCGAAACATTATTGTTAAGAGCATTAATTATTTGTTGAGTTCTTCTTCTTTGTATAGATAATAAATTAGTAAAGACATTGTATTCATCTATATTATTGTTAACATTTGAAATATTTTGTGATGAATTATTATTCATCGCCATAACTTGATTATTATTGTTAATAACAAATAACAACCCTAAACAAACTAATAAAACTATTTTAAATAAGTGTAATTGTTTTTTTACTTTCAAGGTTAATTAATAACTCCTTTGATTTTTTATCCCTAAACTTAGGTAATATCTTATAGTTTTACTTTTCTAATTGTTTTTTTTAATTATATAATTTTTTTGTAAAAATCATAAATTAAAACTATTAAAATAAAAAAAAGAATGAAGAGTTACTAAAAGATGAATAAAACATTTTTTCTCTTAATGGTTAATATTAGCTTGTATGTTTTTATCTTTTAATTTACGTATTTTATAGTTTTTAAATAATATATAAAAACATGGTACTATGAAATTATTAATAATAGAAATACTACTAATTATAAGTAATATTGTTTTAATAAAATCAACAAAATTAGATAAATTCATTTAAATGTGAATCCCTTTCCCCCTCAGCTGAGGTGATTTTGTAGAGGGAGTTGAGAAATTGTGTCGTTTTTACTTCGTTCTTTTGAACTATCATAATCGTGTTTTATTTTATCTTTGAGTTTGATGGCGTCAGATAATATACCTTCATGCTTTTCTTGGGTGGCTTTTAATTTACCGATTTTAATTTCAACTTGTCTAATTTGTTTAACTATTTCCAATTCTTCGTCTTGTAATTTAAAGATTTCGGGTTGCAAACGATCATAGTTGTTTCGGCTTGTTGTTCTAACCTGATTCGGGTTGGTTTGGTAAATATTTAAATGGTTGTTGTTTTTTGTTAATTTCTTTTATTTTGTCTTCGTAATTTTTTTTTAAATTGGTTTGTTGAGGGTTTAACAAAGGAAATTTAGTTTTACTTTCTTGAATTTGGCGATTATAATCATCGCATGTTTTTTGATATTCTTCGATTTTTGGGTTCCGTTGGGTTTGTGTTTGAGTTAAATCATTAATTAATTTTGTTCTAATTTTCTCAATTTCTATTTTTTCTTCTTGTGTTTGGTAAAGCCAAATGATAACAATAATCCCAAGAAGTGAAATAATTTCGATAGTTACTAAATGTTTTTTTAAAAAATTATTAATATTCATAAACTTCATTCCCTTTCTGATAATAGTGTTTATTATCAAATATTGAAATACGAATATATTACCATTATACAATTTTATATTTTAAATGTTTAAAAAAAGTTATTAAGTCAAATCGTTTTCGTTTTTGTTTTTCTTCATAGCGTTTTTGGGCACGATTGTAATTAGGATTTTTTTGTTTTAGCTCGTCTTTTGCATTTTCGATTTCATTATTGTTTTCTTCTGTTTTTTTTCTAAACGATTTTGTTATCTAAATAATTCTTTTGGGTTCAAATGGTTTCCCTGTTCCAAATTTTAGACAATTTTTATTTTTTAAAAAATCTTTAAGACTAACTATTAAGTTAGTTTTTTTGTTATCAAAAAAGGATTAAAATAATTTCACATCTTTTCTAAAAATATATTTCTAGAAGAAAAAAAATTATAATGAAAAAAATTATTTGAAGATTTTTTAAAAAACAAAAACAACCAAGATATTTGTAATCAATTGATTAAACTTCATTATCTTTTAGTAAAAATATCAAAAAGAAGAATCAGCATCTAATTCGCATATTCAAATAGAGATTCAAAAAAAATTAACATAAGCTGTTAAAAAAAATAGAGCCTTTTATTTAAATATCATTGATGAATACAAAAATTACTTTTCCATTAATCAACTTACTCAATGGCTTTTAATTTCTAAAACCAGTTATTATAAATGGTTAAATGTAGACTGCCCCAAAAAAAGTGAACTGGTTTAAAGCAACAAAATACCCAAATTATTTATTAATTAAAATAAATAGTTTGGGTATTTTTTGTACCCAAATGCAAAAAAAGGAGGAAAAGATGTTAGAAGTTGAACGTGCATTGTTAGGTAGTTTGTTTTTAAATCCCGAAAAAATGAAATACTTAACCGAAAATCAAGTTAAAAATATTATTCATAAATATATGCATTATTATAACTACAAACGAAAAATGAAAATTCTTAATTATTTATCTCCGATCGAATATAAAAAAAAATATTTTAAATAATTGCCGTTCTATTTTTGAATGGTTATTTTTTTTGATTTTTTTTTAAATTCTTTCAAAAAAAAGGTTTAATTAATTTTTATAATATTGATATAGCGCTTAATTTTGCTCCTTGGTGACGTCTTAGGGGGTATATTAATAAATTTCTCAAATACTCCTTTTAAAATCTTATTAAAGGGCAATATTTTTAGTTTTTAATAAACGATAGTATTTATATATAATAATAAATGCGATACATTTTTTCTAAATAAGGTTGTTTTGATTTGTTATTTACTTGCGATTTTTTGCAATGCCACACATTTTTCTAAAATTGTCATACATTGCTAACAAGCAAGTAAAATACTAGCAAATCGTCCTCGCGGGGATATATATTTTTATATATATCTTTCATTATACACTTAAATAATGTTATTGTCAATAGTAAAATTAAATGAAAGTTATTTTTTTAGGCAATTATGTTAAAAAACATAAATTATTAATTTTTTATGTTTTTTTGTACCAACCAAAGAACAACAAAAAAATTTTATTTTTTTATGTTGAAATTCGATTTTAGCAGTGTATAATAAAAGTAATAGTAAACATTTTTTTTGAGTCATGTCTTTTTTTGTCTCAAAAAGTGTTGTTCTTTATCAGTTAACTTTTCGTGGAGCTTACCAAAAAATAGAAAAAGTCTAGTCTAGTCTTGTATAGTTTTTTTGTAAAAAAAACGAATACTAATTTTTTTGAAAAAATTATTGACAAATAAAAAAAATATTGTATATTATATATAATATTAATTATATTAGTATTTAGACTAGACTTTCTTCTTTTAGTCTTATTTTCTTTTTATTTACTCACTTTTTATCTTTTCAACCCCCTTTTTTGACCTATTTTTTTATTTTCATTTTCTTTTTTTATGTTGCAATTTGAATTTTATTTGGTTTAATTATAGTAAATTAATAAACATTTTTACGCCTTGATATTTGTTTTCAAGTGGTAGTGTTTTGAGATACCGGTACCTTATTTCTTTTTTTGTTCTTTTTTATTTTCTAAATCTAAAATTACATCCCTTAAGGAGGCCGCTTTTTCAAAATCAAGTTTTTTAGCTGCTTCTTTCATTAAATGGGTTAATTTTTTTATTTTTTGGTTAATATCTTTAAATTTATTTGTTAATTCTTTGTTTTTTATAAGTTTATCTTTTTGTTGTGGTGAAATGGATTCTAAAATAGTTTTATTAAGGGCTAATGGCACTAATTGATTTTTTTGGTTATAATCTTGTTGCTTTTGCCTTCTTCTAGCAGTTTCTTTAATCGCTAATTGCATAGCATGACTCGTATTATCGGCATACATAATTACTTTTCCATTAATATTACGAGCAGTTCTTCCGATTGTTTGAATTAGACTTCTTGTGTTTCTTAAAAAACCTTGTTTATCAGCATCTAAAATAGCTACTAAAGCGACTTCGGGTAAATCCAGTCCTTCTCTTAGGAGATTTACCCCCACTAAACAATCATATTTACCTAATCTTAAATTTCTTAAAATTTCAAGTCTTTGTAAGGATTTGATTTCACTATGCAAATAAGTTACTTTAATCCCTAAATTTTTAAGATAAGCAGTTAAATCTTCACTCATATTAATGGTTAAAGTAGTAATTAAAACTCTTTGATTATTTTTAACTCTTTTTTTTATTTCAAAATAAAGATCATCCATTTGGTTGTTGGTGCTTCTAACTTCAATTTCAGGATCAAGCACAAAAGTAGGACGAATAATTTGTTCGATAATTGGTAATTTTCGAGTTAGTTCATAATCTCCTGGAGTGGCTGATAAATAAATAATTTTATCTATTTTTTTTTCAAATTCGTCAAATTTTAAAGGTCTATTATCTAAAGCACTAGGAAGACGAAAACCATAATTAACTAAATTGGATTTTCGCGAAAAATCGCCAAAATACATCCCTTTAATTTGAGGAATGGTTACATGTGATTCATCGATAATTGTTAAAAATTCTTTACCAAAAAAATCAATTAAAGTAGATGGAGCTTCTCCTTGTTCTTTTAAAGCTAAATGTCTAGAATAATTTTCAACCCCATTGCAATGTCCTATTTCTGCTAACATTTCTAAATCATATAAAGTACGTATTTTAATTTTTTGGGCTGCTAAAAGATTATTTTCTTTTTCAAAATATGCAATTTGTTCTTTTAATTCTTGACGAATTCTCCTTACGCTTTCTTTTGTTTTCTCGGGATTAACGGCGTAAAGACTGGCGGGAAAAATTTTAATTAATTTAAGGTTATCAATCACTTTCCCGGTTAACAATTCAAAAAATTGTATCTTTTCGATTTCATTACCAAAAAAAACAATCCTTGTCCCAATTTCTTTGTTGGAAGGTGGAATAATTTCTACAATATCACCTCTCACTCTAAAAGTCCCTCTAATAAAATTAATTTCGTTTCTTTGAAATTTTAGTTCTACTAATTTTTTTAAAAAAAGATTTCTTTCATATTGATCACCTATTTGCAATAATAAAGTTGATGCTTGATAATCTTTTAAATCTCCTACTCCATAAATACATGAAACAGAAGCAACCACAATGACATCTTTTCGATTTAGTAAGGAAGTTATTGCATTGTGACGTAATTGATCAATTTCATCATTAATCTTAGAATCTTTTTCAATATAAGTATCACTTGAAGCCATATATGCTTCAGGCTGATAATAATCATAATAAGAAATAAAATACTCAACTTGATTGTGGGGGAACATCGCTTTTAATTCATTATAAAGCTGTCCTGCTAAAGTTTTATTATGGGCAATAACTAAAGTTTTTTGTTGCAAATGTTGGATAATGTTTGCAATAGTAAAAGTTTTTCCGGTTCCTGTTGCTCCCAAAAGAATTTGTTCTCTAATACCATTTTCAAAACCTTTAACTAATTTTTGAATGGCTTTAGGCTGATCACCACTTGGTTTTAAAGAAGTTTGCAATTTAAACATGTTCATTGTTTTTTTATTTTCTTTCTTTAGTGCTTTTTAATTCTTTAGTATTAATTTAATACAACAATATATAAATTTTTGTTTGAAGTTTATTTTTTTAAATCTTATTTTTAATTGCTTTAAAAAGTTTTTTAGAAATCCCTATTTTTTCAAAATCTTTCCAAGAAGCCTTATTTAACTCCATCAAACTGGTAAAGTGAGTTAAGATCATTTTTTGACGCTTTAATCCAATTCCTTTAATTTGAGATAAAGCAGTTTGATAATCAAGTTTGTGTTTGGTTTTATGGTGAAATTTAACAGCAAAACGATGAACTTCTTCGCTTAATCTTTTTAAAAAAGGAAATAATTTTGGTTTTTGTGATAAGGAAATTTTATCATGTGATGTTATAAGATATTCTAATTGATGTTTTTTGTTTTTTTGTAAAGCCCCTAAAGCTATTTCAAGATTAAGTTTATTTAAAGTTTTAAAACTGGTTTTTAACTGTAAAAAGCCACCATCTATTAAAATTAAATCAGGCTTTATTAAGGTTTCTTTTTCTTTTTTGCCATAAGTTCTAGTTAAGACTTCTTCAAAAGCTTGAAATTCATTAGGAGAATTGTCTTTAATATGAAAAGTTCGATAAAGTTTTTTTTCCAAATGAAAATTATCAAAAACAATTCTTACCGAAATAAAAGCTTGACCAAATAATTGAGAATTATCAAAAACATCAATTCTTTTAATGTCGTGATTAAAAATAACTGCTAATTCATCTAAAGCTTGTTGGGTTACTTGATCTTTGCTTTGATAGATTAAATTATTTTGTGATAAATCATTTTTAGCGTTTTTTAAAGCTAGTAAATATATTTTTTTTTTATCGCCTTTTTGAGCTACAATTACTTTGGTTTTTAATGTTTTTTCTAATAATTTCACATTAAACAAAATGGCTTCTTTTTGTTGAATATATGTTTCTTCAAAAATTTGATTTTGATTGTTTTTACCTGTAATAATAAATTCAGGCTTTAGTTTAAATTGGTAATATAAGGCAAGATAATTGTTGATATTTTCTTGGGGATAACCAACATAGGAAAAAACACTGCGATAAGAGTCAACAATATTGCCTTGTTGCATTTTTAAAATTTGAATAGCTATTTGATCGTTATTATAAGCGTATGCTAAAATATCACAATTTTTCATTTTTTGGTGACTGATTATTTGTTTTTTAGTAGTATTTTTAATATGAGCAATCATATCACGATATTCTTGAGCTTTTTCATAAAACATTTGCTTACTTGCTGCTTTCATTTTCATATTTATTTTTTTTAAAATACTTTTGGTATCTCCTTTTAAAAAACTAGTAATCGCATTGATATTGGGTTTATAATCAACTATTTTACCACTACAAGCCCCTAAACATTGATTTATCTGAAAATGAATGCAAGCTTTTTTAGTAGAAAGAGAACATCTTTTTAAAGGATATAAAAGATGCAGTAATTTTAAAGTTTCTTTGGTGCTTTTAAGATTGGGATAAGGACCAAAAAGAGTTTTTTCTTGTGGAATTTTTTTAAAGCGTGAAATTTTTAATTGAGGGTCTTTTTCTTGAGTAATTTCAAGATAAGGATAAGTTTTATCATCTAAAAGTTTAAAATTATATTTAGGAGTATGCTTTTTAATCAAATTAGCTTCTAAAATTAAAGCTTCTTGTTCGTTGTTAGTAATAATATAACAAAAATCTTGAGTTTCTTTAATCATTAAAGTTGTTTTTTGGTTGTGCTGACCTTTAATAAAATAACTTTGGACTCTTTTTTTTAAATTTTTAGCTTTACCAACATAAATAATAGTGCTGTTTTTATTTTTAAAAAGATAACAACCAGGATTGAGAGGTAAAGTTTTTATTTTTTCTAAAAGTAATGACATTAATTAAGTTTTATCCTTGTTTCTAATTTGCTTTTTAACAAGTTATTATATTTAAATTAAGTTTAGAATTCATTATTAAAAATTACGATTATATTTATTATCTAATAAATCAATATTTTTTTCCAAAAAAAACTAGCGATTAATCCATAAAAAAATTATCTTCATTAATTTTATTATACCAAAATTAATATTAATTTTTAAAATGATTGTAAAAGAGTTTTTTCGGTGTAAAATAAAGATAGTGCTTTTTTAAATATTTCCATAAAATAAAGAAAAGCTTGTTACTAACTATAAAAATAAATGAATTTAAGAAAAAGAAAATAAAACCATATGAAAATAATTAACTCTTTATTGATTCGAAATTTCAATACAATAGATTCTTTAACTTTGTCTTTTGGTGATTTTGATGGCCTCCATTTAGGACACCAATACATTTTGCAAAAATTAATTTCTTTTAAAGACACTAAAAACGCTTTAATTAATTTTTTACCTAATTCTAAAGCTTTTTTTCAACAAAAAGAAGAATTTTTTTTAACTTCTTTAGACCAAAAAATAGCTTTTTATCGTTTTTTAGGGCTTAATTATTTATTTTTATGGCGTTGGTCTCAAAAATTAGCTTTATTAACCAAAAATGATTTTATTAATGTATTAAAACAAAATCATGTTAAAAGAATTGTCATCACTAAAGAAGCTCGTTTTGGCTATCAAAGAAAAGGTAATTATCAGGATTTAAGTGAAATATTTGAAGTTTGTGTAATTGAGGATTATGCAAAAAATAATAACTGCCAACATAAAATATCTAGTACTTATATTAAAAAACTTTTAATTCAAGGAAAAATTGAAGAAGCTAATTTTTGTTTAGGCAAACCTTATTTAATTCAAGGTAAGGTTATCGAAGGACAACAAAAGGGACGTCTTTTAGGATTTCGAACAGCTAATTTAGATTACACAAATTTTTTCTTACCTCATCCCGGTGTTTATGCTGTTTTTGTCATTTATGAAAGTAAAAAATACGCAGGAACAGCTAACTTAGGTGTGCGTCCGACTTTTGAAAAAGAGACCAAAAAACTTTTAGAAATTCATATTTTAAATTTTGACAAGGTTTTATACAACCAAATAATTGAAGTTGAGTTTATATCTTTTTTAAGAAAAGAAAAGAAATTTACTCATATTTCAGAGTTGATAGCGCAAATTCAAAAAGATGTTGCTGTTACCAAAGATTTGTTAAACAAAAAAACTTTTTAACCTTTAGTAATGTTTTATATCAAAACCACCTTTAAAAGTGTTTTTTTAATTATTTATTTGTTATACTATTGTTTTAAATTTTAGTTAAAGTTTGTGTTTGTTTGTCAAAAATGCAAATTAAATATTTCTTTTGCAAAAAATCTACTTGTTTTTTATCGTTTTTTAAGGTATAATAGTAATTATAAAATGTTCTTTTTTGATTTGAAAATATTTTTCAATTATTCAAAAAAATATCTTTTTTTATTATTAAAAAGTTAAAAAAATATTAAAGGAATAAGGGTCTTTTCGTGAATTTTTTTTAAGAATTTATGTTTACGTTAAAAAGAATTATTTCAAGTTAATTAAAATTACAATAGTTATTATTTCCCTTTTTTTATTCTTTGTGGGGCATTATTTTTTTGTTTGTTAAAAGATCTAAAAAAATTTCCAATAAAAAATGTTTAAAAGTTGGCATTATTAATACTTTAGGTTTGCCTGGTTTTGATTCTACCGATAGATACCCCCTAATTGCAATTACTACTACTAATGGTGGTAAGATTTCTGGAACAGATGCTCTTTTATTTAAAGCTTTAGTTGATAAAATGGATGTTGATTTAGAAGTGACAACCGTTGATAAAGATGGAATGTGGACTTCTTTAAACAATGGTGTTTACGATGTTGTTAGTAGTACTTATAATTATACAGAAGAGCGTGCGCACACTTATGACGTAGAAAAAAATGTATATAGTAAAAGTGAGGTTGTTGATTAAAACAATCAATAAAAATAAATTTAAACCTTATTTTGATTCTAATCAAGAAAAAACTTTATCATTTGATGACAAAGATTTACAAAATGTTCAAAAAAACATCAAATTAACTACTTGAAAAAATTCAGAATATGCAAAAAAATAAAAGAAGAAGAAAAAAACCAAAATCACCTATAGAAAATCACAGCGTTAAAGAATCATTATTATCGTTAACTGATAACGCTAGAGTTTTTTTAATGTGATTAATGATTGTGCTGATGGTTATATTATCGATGAGAATTTATTATTTTTTCCTGTTGAAAATTATAATCACCAAATTAATGATGATAATAAAAAACTAGAGATTGTTGAGTTAAATTGTAAAATGGCACCTATAGGTATTTTTTTCAAAAAAAATACTACCCAAACAGAAGGAAGTATTCAAAAAAAGTCAAAGAAGTTTTAGAAAAATTATCTGAATAAGAAAAACAAAAGATTTATGATGACTCTACTAAACTAGCTATGCAATATTTGTGACATTTACAACAAAAAGTTCAATTTAAAAATATTTTAAGTAAAATGATATTTTCTTTACCTTCTTATGGCAAACCTTTTTTAATATTTTTTATAATTAGACTTGATGGTTTATTTTTAGGATTTTTGTTAGCTTTAATATTGGTGAAAATTAAATATTTCGATCCTAACTCATATATCCCAAACAAAATGTTTCGTTATGTGAAAAAACATCTTCTTTTTTAATTGACTGTTGTTTTTTTGTTTTTCCAAGCGGTTCCTGTTTTGATTCAAGGACTTTTATTTTATTTTTTTGACATTAGCAATTACTAAAAATGATTTTTTTTATCACTAATAAAGGTATTTTTATCATCACTTTAATAGTTATCATTTAAATAATGACTCAAGTTCAAGTTTTTAGATATATCATTTTTGAACAAAGCATTAAAAGAACTTATCCTTCTATTTTGGAGTCAATTTATTGTTAACATTAAAGAAAACAGTGTTATTTTCTAGTATTGGATTGACAGGAATTATTTGACAAGCGCAAAAAAAATATTGCTATCAATGGCGATACTTAACGATTAGTATCATTTATTTAATTTTAATTTTAAGTATAAATTTAATTAATAAACTAATATTTAAATATTTAAAAAAATGCTAATGATTTTTTTAATTTTTATTTAGGGGGTTGCTTTGGACAACAAGATTAATATATTTTTAGACAAAAAGGCATTTTCATTGTAAAAATAGTTTTTTTCATAATTTTTTTATGATTTTAAAAAAAAGTTTCATGTTAAAATTTTTTTTAAATTTATTTTACTTGGATTTACTTGGAGAAATTATTGAATACAAACAAAATAAAAGGCGCTAGAGGCACTGAACATAAAAAAATAATCAAAACCCAACCAAAAAGATGAGATATTTTTATTTTATATTTCATTTTTTTTTGTTTGGTTATTATTTTATTTTTTTTCACACCTTTATTATTTTTTTTTGGCTTCATAAAAGACCCCCCCTTCTTTATTTTAATTTATCTAAAATATTTTAAAATTTTAAATAATACTTAAACCTCACTTTTATTTTAACCTGAAAAATTATTTTTTTACAACTAAAAATGAAAAAATAATTAAAAAATAGCGTAAATACAAGATACACCTTTGTCGTTAAAAAAATAAAAATCAACCATCAAACATCAATTACACCTCAATTAAAAGATTAGTTGATATAATATATATATATATATATATGATTCGAGGAAAAAAATGTCCCAATTACAAAATTATATTCAAAAAAAAATAATTCAACTTAAATTTAAAACTTTAACTCCTATTCAAAAAGAAGTTTTTCAACAATTTGACAAACCAGGTAATTTAGTCGGTATTGCACCGACCGGAACTGGAAAAACACACGCTTATCTTTTGCCTTTGTTAAGTAAAATTGATTTCCCAAAAAACCTTCTTCAAGCTATTATTTTAGTACCGACTAATGATTTAGTTTTTCAAGTTTGGGAAATGTTAAAAAAGGTGGAGAAAAATCATTTTACCAAAATTTTTTATGGTGGGATGGATAAACAAAAAACATTAGAACAACTTAGTAAAAAACAACCTTCTTTAATTATTTCTACTCCTGATAAAATTTTAGAATACGCTTTTAAACTAAAAAAAATTAATTTAAAATATGTTTCTTATTTGGTGTTAGATGAAGCCGATATGATGTTTGATCAAGCTTTTTTAACTTCTTTAGAACCTTTGGTTAATCATTTAAAAGCTAAAATTTTATTATTTTCGGCCACTATCACTCTTCAAATGAAACCTTTTATTAATCGTTATTTTGGGAAAGCAAATTTTATTGATGTTTTTGATCAAAACATTTCTAAGTGTACTTTTTTTCTTTTGGAAACTACTACTAGTCGCCTTCAAACACTGATTCAACTAACAAAAGTATTAAATCCTTATTTAGCTTTGGTTTTTGTCAACGATAAAAAAGAGCAAGAATTAATTTTTCAAACTTTAAACAATCATAAATTTAATATGTTAAATTTTAATTCTTCTTTGAGTGTGAAACAAAGAAAACAAGAATTAAAATCTATTCATAAATTAAAATATCAATATGTGATTGCAAGTGATTTAGCATCAAGAGGACTTGATTTTGATGCTTCGTGTGTCATTCATTATAATTTACCTTATCAACTGGAGTTTTTTTTTCATCGTAGCGGAAGAACAGCTAGAATAGGTAAAAAAGGCGAAGTTATTGTTTTATATGACCCAAAAGATAACAAACAAAATGAAAAAATTCATAAATTAATCCAAATGGGAATTATTTTTAAAAAATCTTTTTTAGGGAAAGAAGGTTTTATCAGAGAAATTTTACCAAAATCAATTAAAAACCCCCATCTTAAATCTTTGGAAACAATTAACAATAAAATAGAAAAAAAACAATTAGATCATAAAAGTAGTAAAAAAAATCTTATTAAAAACACTAATAACAAAAATATTCCCGAATATAAAAACAAAAACAAACAAAAAAAAATACAAACTTTTTCCTCCAATAAAACTTATAAACCCCAAAAAAATACATCCATTAAAAAACAAAACCTAAAAAACAAATCGCCATTTAAAAGAAAAAACTCAAATAATGAAAAAAGTTGAAAAATAAAATCAAGATTGAAAAAAAGAGGTATTTAAAATGTTGATTTTAGGCAGTCATGTTCCTATGAAGAAACCAGATAATTTCAAAGGTGCTATCGAAACTGCTTTATCTTATGAAGCGAACGGTTTAATGGTTTATACTGGTGCTCCTCAAAATACTATTAGAACTCAACAAAATAAATTTCAAATTGAAGCTGCTTTGTCACTTGCTAGCCAAAATAATTTATCTTGCAATAATTTTGTAGGTCATGCTCCTTATATTGTTAATCTTGCTAATAGTGATCATCAGAAAAGAGATTTTGCTATTGATTTTTTATCACAAGAATTAAAACGTTTTGCTGCGATGAAGATTAATAAAATGGTTTTGCATCCAGGCAATTTTTTAAAAAGTGATCTTCAGCAGGCTATTTGCTGGGTGGCTCAAGGGATAGATTCTATTTTAGAAAATACTAATGATTTAAAGATTGAGATTGTTTTAGAGACTATGGCTGGTAAAGGGACTGAAATTGGTAAAAACTTAGAAGAATTAAGGCAAATACGTAATTTAGTCAAAAACCATCAAAGAGTTTCTTTTTGCCTTGATACTTGTCATCTTTTTGATGCTGGCTATGACTTAAAAAATAATTTTACGCAATTTTTGAAAGATGTAGAAAGTATTTTAGGAATCGAAAATATTTCAGTGATTCACCTGAATGATTCTAAAAATGAACTTCAAAGTCATAAGGACCGTCATGAAAATATTGGTTTTGGGAAAATTGGATTCAAAGCTTTAATGAAAATTATTTATCATCCGTCTTTTTGTCAAATACTAAAAATTTTAGAAACTCCTTACATTAATGGAAAAGCTCCTTATTTAGAGGAAATTAAAATGATTAAAAATAAAATATTCAACCCAGAACTCAAAAATTTGTTTAATTAAAAAAACTATCAAAAAGTTCAAGATTAATTGTAAAAAAGACTAACTTTTAAATTAGTCTTTTTATAATTTAACAAAAGATTTAATTTTATGATAATTAAAAAAATTGTTTATCTTAAATAAAAAAAGCATAAAGAAAAATCAGTTGATTCATTTGAATTTAACTTGTGTTTCACTTGTTTTTTATTTTTTTAATTATTTGGACGGCCATTAAAAACATTATTATAGTTAATAATAATATTATAGTAATAAACAATATTAATCTTATATATGATTTAACAGTGAATACTACCCTTACAGAACCTTCAAAATCAGAAGATGAAATATCTGCTTGGTTTTCCCCTTCGATTAATTCTATTTTTAAATTTTCTTCTTGTTTTTGAGTTAATTCCGGGATAAATTTATTTAATAACGCTTTTCTTACTGCTTCAATACTTCTTTCGCTTAATTCACCTAAATTTTTAGTTTGTAATATAGTTGATAATTTTTGTTTTGATTCTTCAGTTTGCACTGATATATTGGTAAATTCAACTTTATTACCTTCTACTTTAGGAGAAGTTGCTTTTGGAGTAATGGTTATTTTGCTAGCATCATCAATTGACATAGTAACATCTTCTGTGATAGTTAATGAATTTACTGTTTTTAAAAATTTATTTAAAATGGGTTGTGTTGAAATTTGATTTTTTTCTTCTTGTGTTAAAATTATTTTAGTTGTTGTTTCGTTTAAAAAAGTGCTTAAATTTTTTTTGACGACTACATTAGTAAATTCAACTTTATTACCTTCTACTTTAGGAGAAGTTGCTTCTGGAGTAATGGTTACTTTGTTATTTGTAACATTAATTGACATAGTAACATCTTCTGTGATAGTTAATGAATTTACTGTTTTTAAAAATTTATTTAAAATAGGTTGTGTTGAAATTTGATTTTTTTCTTCTTGTGTTAAAATTATTTTAGTTGTTGTTTCGTTTAAAAAGGTGCTTAAATCTTTTTTGACGACTACATTAGTAAATTCAACTTTATTACCTTCTACTTTAGGAGAAGTTGCTTCTGGAGTAATGGTTACTTTGTTATTTGCAACATTAATTGACATAGTAACATCTTCTGTGATAGTTAATGAATTTACTGTTTTTAAAAATTTATTTAAAATAGGTTGTGTTGGAGTTTGACTTTCTGCTTTTGTTAAAATTATTTTAGTTTCTTTATCTTTTAAGAAAAAATCAATTTGATTTTTATTAATGTCTATATAATTAAATATAACCCTTCCTTTTACTTTATTAGAAACTTCATTTGATGCAACAACTAAGTGACAAGAACTAGTGTATGTTATACAAACGTCATCTATTGACAAATTTTGACCTTCTTTTAAAACTTTATTTAAAACAGATTGTTTTTTGTTACGATCTTCTCTAAAATCAGGATCTTGGATTTCTGTAACAGTTAAACTGATTTTAGTTGATAGAGGTTTTAAAAAATTTGTAAGTGGTTGTTTTTGATTTGATCCACGATTTGATGAATCATTTGAAGTTTCTGTTGTAAAAACTAATGTTCCTTGATATTGTTGACTATTATCTATAGGTTTAATTATTAAGTTTTTATTACCTTCGTTTTGTATAATAAAATCTTCAATGTTTAATGCTGCGATATTATCTTTTGTGATTTTATTTAAAACTGATTGGCATTTAGGATTGTTTTTTTCTATTTCGGTTAATTCAATTGGCATTTTATTTAATTCAAAAACATCCTTAATATCTTGTGATTCTCCCATTGCATAATTTAAAAAAAGTGAGAAATTAATTATTATAAAGAAAATAAGCAAGAAAGAAATTAATTTCTGAGACATAAAAGATTTGGAAACATTTTTTTTTATGAATTTCATTTTTTTAACCTTTCTTAAATAAAAAATACTTTCTTGGGTGAAAAAATCTTGTTCAAAAAAACTGATACTTAAAAATTTTAAAAATAAAATATTTAAATAAGAAAACAAACCTCCTTGCTTAATTGAAACGATTAAGTAAAAAATTATGTTAATTATTTCTTTATTAATGAATATTCTAATAAAAAAATAGATTTGTGGGTTCGAATCATTAGTTATTTCATAGTGACTTTTCTATTGTAACTATTCAACTAGATATCACTATTAATTCTATTATATCATCCAAAAACAAAATAATTATATTTAGTGTATTATTTTTTATTTTATTAAAAAAATGACCTTTTTTCAAAATATAATTTCTAATTTTATCATGATTTATTTTAATTTGTTTTTGAGTATAAAAAAACATGTGAAATTTATGTTTTTTAAAATTAATTTATTTTTAAAAAACATAAATTTTCTTGAATAATTATAGGAATTAAAATAAGTAAGTTTTTGGTTTTGTTATAATTTTTGCTTTAATTTAAATCTAATGAGTTATATTTAGAGTTGTTAAAAATTTAAATTCCTTAGAATGTTATCTTTTTATTGTGTATATTAAAAATATGTTAAAAGTTTAAAATTCATTTTTAAGATTATAAACATTAAAACAAAATTTAAGTTTAAATTTTTGTTTTAACTTTTTTAAGTGCTTTTTTTGTTATAATTATATAAGAATTTGTTTTTAAATATGTATTTTTTTCAAAAAAACGTTATAATTCGGTTTAAGTTAATTTTTTAATATATAAAATAAAGGAAATAAAAAACAAATGAATAATAATAAAAATAATGAATTTATCAGGGTACGTGGAGCGCGTGCAAATAATTTAAAAAATATTAACATTGATATTCCTAAAAATAAATTTGTAGTAATTACTGGTTTATCTGGTTCAGGTAAATCTTCTTTAGCTTTTGATACTTTATATCAAGAAGGAAAAAGAAGATATGTTGAATCATTAAGTGCTTATGCTAGACAATTTTTAGGTAATTTTGAAAAACCTGATGTTGATAGTATTGAAGGGTTAAGCCCTTCTATTAGTATTGATCAGAAAACAACTTCTCATAATCCTCGTTCGACTGTGGGCACTATTACAGAAATTTATGATTATTTAAGAGTGGTTTATGCCAATGTGAGCATTCCTTTTCATCCTCTAAAAAAAATTGCTTTAGAAAAACAAACAATCGAGCAAATGATTCAAAAAATCAACCAATCTTTTTTGACAAACAAAAAAGAAGAAAAAATGATTTTAATTTTAGCCCCTATCGTTGAAAGGCAAAAAGGAACTCATCAAAAAATATTTTCAAAACTTTCTCAAGATGGCTTTCATCGTGTTATGATTAATGATCATATTTATTTAATTGATGAAATTCCATCTTTAGAAAAAAATAAAAATCATAGTATTTATGTAATGGTTGATCGTTTGGAAGTTAATGAATCAAATCAAACTAGGTTATTTGAAGCTGTAGAGCAATCTTTGCAATTAACTAAAGGTAAAGTTTTTGTTACACTTGAAAGTTGGGGTTTAGCCAAAACAAAGCAAAAAAACATTCCTTTTTTAAAATTAAATCGTAATTATCATTTAGAAGGAGTTGATTTTGATGTTCCTGTTTGTGAAGCTAGACTTTTTTCTTTTAATACACCTTTAGGTGCTTGTCCTAGTTGTAAAGGGATTGGTGTTAAAACAGATGATGATATTTTCGATTCGTATGAATCTTTAAATGATTTTATTCTCAAAATTTTTAAAAATATTAGCGAAAATGATGATTTTATTTATCAAAAACAACTCTTAATTAATGTGTGTCGTCATTATCAAATTGATATGGATACTCCTTTATTACAATTAGAAGATGGACAAAAAAGTATTATTTTTTCTGGTTTATCATTGAAATATGTTGTTTCAAAAAAACTAGATCAAAAAATATTTTGTTATAAAAATCATGTTTTTGAAGGGATTTTAAACATTTTACAAATATACCGTTGTAACAATGAAGTTGACAAAAATTGTCCAACTTGCAAAGGAAAAAGATTAAATAAAGAAGCTTTAATTTTTAAATTGAATGGCAAAAATATTTATGAATTAACTAATTTATCAATTAATGAAATGTTGCTTTTTATTAAAAGTTTAGTTTTTGGCGTAGAAGAAACAAAAATCATTCATTTAGCTTTAAAAGAAATTATTCATCGACTTACTTTTTTACAAGAAATTGGCTTAGGATATTTGACTTTATCGCGAAATGGATCAACTTTATCAGGGGGAGAAGCCCAAAGAATCCGTTTGGCTACTCAAATTGGGTCTAAATTATCAGGAGTTTTGTATGTTTTAGATGAACCTTCAATTGGACTACATCAAAAAGATAATGATTTGTTAATTGATTCTTTGAAAAAAATGAGGGATTTGGGGAATTCTTTAATAGTGGTGGAACATGATCATGATACTATGTTAGCTGCTGATTATTTAATTGACATCGGACCGAAAGCTGGTATTTTAGGAGGTGAATTAAAAGCAGCAGGCACCCCACAAGAAGTCATGCAAAATTCTGATAGCTTAACAGGAAAATATTTATCAAAAAAAATAACAATTAATATCCCTTCTGTTAGAAGGAAAGGAAATAACCAAAATATCTTAGTTAAAAAAGCTTCTAAAAATAATTTAAAAAATATAAATGTTTCTTTTCCAATGGAAACCTTAATAGTAGTAACAGGTGTTTCAGGATCAGGTAAATCAACTTTAGTCAATGATGTTTTGTTGCGTGGTTTAGAAGTAAAAAAATTTCGAAAAAATCGTGATAACAACAAAGAATTTCATAATGTAGTTGATGATTTTAATTGTGTGACAAAAATAGTCGAAATTTCTCAATCAGCTATCGGTAGAACTCCTAGAAGCAATCCTGTAACTTATACAGGTGTTTTTAATGAAATTAGAGATTTATACACTCAAACTGAAGAAGCTAAAATTAGAGGTTACCAAAAGGGCCGTTTTTCTTTCAATGTTAAAGGTGGTAGATGTGAAGCTTGTTCTGGTGATGGTGTCAAAAAAATCTCGATGCACTTTTTACCAGATGTTTATGTTGTTTGTGAAAGTTGCAAAGGCAATAGGTACCACAAAGAAACTTTAAGTATTAAGTATAAAAACAAAAATATTGCTGAAGTTCTTGCTTTCAGTGTTGATGAAGGAGTAATTTTTTTTCAAAATCATCCTAAAATTAAAACTCAATTAGAAATATTGCAAAATGTTGGTTTAGGTTATATGAAATTAGGCCAATCATCACCAACTTTATCAGGTGGAGAAGCTCAAAGGGTTAAATTAGCTAGTGAATTAAATAAAAAAGTAATTCCAGGCGCTTTATATGTTTTAGATGAACCAACAACTGGATTGCATTCAGAAGATGTAAAACAATTAATTGAAGTTTTGCATCAAATGGTTGATCAAAAAGCCACTATTATTGTCATTGAGCACAATTTAGATGTTATTAAAAATGCTGATTATATTATTGATTTAGGACCTGAAGGAGGAGACCAAGGAGGATATATAGTGGCGCAAGGAACTCCTGAAATGATTAGCAAGAATAAAAAAAGCTATACAGGACAATATTTAATAAAATCATTAGCCAAACAATAATAATTTAGAACTAGTAAAAGCATTTTTTTTTATATTATTTTTACTAAAATTTTTATTTTTTAAAAGTTTTAATTTTTTATCGTTTAATTTGGAATTATTTAAACATTAAATTTGTTAAAAAAAAGCCAAAAAATAAGATATTTTAATAGAATATGTTATTTTTAATGCTATAATATGATTAGGAAAGGGAAGACGATTTATTTTAATATTTATTAATTATTTATGGATTTTACACTCAATAGAATTATTTTTAAATTTTTTTAAAGATTCTTAAAAAATCAAATAACTCCAAAAAATAATTTTTATTTTAAAATATTTTTATCTTTTAAGCAAAGGAAACACTTGTCTTTGATCGGTTTAGTTTGTGATTTAGTTTCAAAAAAATTATGAAGACCAATTTTCCAGTAATAGATATTTTTGTATACTTTTTTTATTTTAAAAAAATTATTTTTGATTTTTTCCTTAATAAAATATTATAAATATAAAAAGTTAAAAAAGTAAGTTTAAAAAAATTAGAAAAAAAGGTATTGAAAAATGGAAATTAAAAAAGTTAATGATGAAAAAATCCAATATTGTTTTGAGGTTTCAACTTTAGAATTAGAACAACATCTCGCTTTGGCTTATGACAAAATAAAACATAAAGTAGAAATTAAAGGTTTTAGAAAAGGTCATGTTCCAAGAAAAATTTTTGAAACTCGCTTTGGCAAAGATGATTTATATGCTAACGCTTTAGAAGGGATTGTTCAGAACAGATATAAAGACATTTTGGAAAAAAAAGATTTTGAAAGTATTGGCATTCCTAAAATAGTTGATTTAAAAGAAAAAAAATTCAAAAAAAAGCAAGATTTTACTTTTAGTTTAGAATTTAATGTTAAGCCTAAAGTTATTTTGGGTTCATATTTAGGACTAAAAATTAACAAAGAAAATCTAGAAGTCAAAGATGAAGAAATAACTGCTAAAATTAATACTTTGTTCGATAGTAAAGTAGAATTAATTTCTAAATCAATTGATGTCTTAGAAAAAGAAGACACGGCTATTTTTGATTTTCAAGGTTTGCTTGACGGTAATCCTTTTGAAGGTGGAACTGCTAAAAATTTTAATTTAGAAATTGGTTCAAAACAATTTGTTCCTGGTTTTGAAGAGCAAATGATAGGAATGAAAAAAGGAGAAACCAAAAATATAGAAATTACTTTTCCTAGCGATTATAATCAAAAAAAATTATCTAATCAAAAAGTTATTTTTAAGGTAACTCTTCACGAAATTAAAACCAAACAAAAAATTGAGTTAACAGATGAAATGATTGTATCTTTGCAATATTCTGAAATTAAAACTTTAGAAGAACTTAAGAATAAAATTAAAGAAGATCTTTTGAAACAAAAAAAGAAACAACATGACATAAAAATGGAAAAAGAAGTTATAGATCAAATAACTAAAAATACACAACTTACAATTCCTCAAGATATTATTGAAGAAGAAAAAAAACATCTTCAAAATGAGTTTCAATTGAAATTACAAAAACAAAATTTAACTTTAGAACAATATCAAAAATATTTAGGGATTACTAAAGAAACCATGGAAAAAGATTGGCAAGAGCAAGCTAAAAAATATTTGGAATATCAACTTATTATGGAACAAATTGCTTTAGAACAAAATATAATTATTTCTCCAGAACAAATAGAAAAATGTTATCAACAATTAAGTCAAATTAATCAACTTCCTCTTGAAAAAATTAAGAATAATTTAAAACCCCAATCTTTAAAAAAATCTTTATTGTTGGATGAAGCTTTAAAACTGGTTATGAAAAGTGTTGTTTTTGCTGATCAATAAATTAAAAAAACTATTGAATATAAAAAAAATTAGAAAAGGAGACGGAAATAGTTGAAAACTAAAACTAAAAAAGATAAAGTTGATTTTACTTTAGAAATAGAACAAGCAAATTTTATGCAATTACCGGCTTTGGCAATTAATGAAGTTGTTCCAATGCCTAATGTTGATTTTCGGATTGAAATATCAGAAAAACAATACATCAACGCTCTAAAAGAATCAGAGGAACATAATAAATCATTTATTGCTATTTTAGTAAGAACAGGTTCTTTACAAGGAAAAGTAAGAATCATAGATCTTCGTCGTTATGCTGTTGTAGCTCAAATAATAACTAAAGTTAAGATTCCTAATGGTAATTTTAAAGTAAGATTCCGGATTTTGCAAAGAGTTAAAATTCAAAAATTTTTACACAAAGAACCTTTTTTAAAAGTAGAATATCAAAATATCAATACTGTTTTTGGGGAAAAAAACGAAGAAAAAGCATTAATGAAAATTGTTATTGATACAATTTTAAAAAAACCTTTTCCGTTGTTAAATCAAAATAATAGTAATTTTTTAGAAATGATTCAATCTGATCATGAAACAGAAAAAATAACTGATATCATTATTTTTAATTTACGAATTGATAATTTAGAAAAATACAAATATTTAAAAGAATCCAACCTTAACAAAAGGCTTTTCAATATTTTAAGAGATATTGATATTTTAACTATAGGGATTACTTTAGAACACAAAATTAATGAAAAAGTGAAACAAAGCATTGACGAAAACCAAAAAGAATTTTATTTAAGAGAAAAAATGAAAGCTATTCAAAACGAATTAGGTGATAAAGTTAAAAAAGAAGAAGAAATTATAGAATTAAGACAAAAAATTAAAATCACACCACTTCCTGAAGAAATTAAGAAAAAAGCTTTACAAGAATTGTCACGTTATCAATCATCTTCATCTTTGATAGCAGAATCTTTTGTGATTAAAAATTATCTTGATTTTTTACTTGAATTACCTTGGGGGAAAACAACTCAAGATATCGATGATTTATCCCAAATAGAAAAATCCCTTAATCATCATCATTATGGTTTAAAAAAAGTAAAAGAACGTATTTTAGAATACGCAGCAGTCAAAATTATGACTAAGAAAAATCCCCAAAATATTTTATGTTTAGTAGGACCTCCAGGAGTAGGAAAAACTTCTTTAACTTTTTCTATTGCAAAATCTTTAGGACGTAAATTTGTTAGACAATCTTTGGGTGGTATGAAAGAAGAATCAGAAATTAGAGGACATAGAAAAACATATATTGGAGCTATGCCAGGACGTATTTTAGCAGGGATTAAAGAAGCCCAAACAATGAACCCTGTTTTTTTATTGGATGAAATCGATAAATTAATTGCTAATTATAATTTTGATCCGGCATCTGCTTTGTTAGAAGTTTTAGATCCGCAACAGAATAAAACTTTTATGGATCATTTTTTATCGGAACCATTTGATTTATCGCAAGTTCTTTTTATCACTACTGCTAATTATTTGGATAATGTGCCAGAACCTTTAAAAGATCGGATGGAAATTATTGAAATAAATTCTTATACTGAAAAAGATAAAGTTGAGATTGCCTCCAAATATCTGTTTCCCAAACAATTAAAAAATCATGGAATTACTAATCAAAATTTAATCATTGAAGAGGAAACTTTCCTTTATTTAATTCGTCATTATACCAAAGAAGCTGGCGTAAGAGAATTAGATAGAATATTAGCTGAGCTTGCAAGAAAAACAATTAAAAAAATCTTAATTGATAAAAAAGAAAAAGTTATCATCACTTCTAAAAATACTTCTGATTATCTAGGGAAAGAAAAATATTTACATCTTTTAGCTGAAAAAAAAGAGCAAATAGGTTCTACTAACGGGTTAGCTTATACTTATTTTGGTGGAGAATTGTTGAAAGTGGAAGTTACTTATTATAAAGGCAAAGGACAATTATTTTTAACCGGAAAATTAGGTGATGTTCTTAAAGAAAGTGCTTATACTGCTTTAAGTTTTATTAAAGCTAACGCTCAAAAATTAGGCATTATAGATGATGAGATATTTTTACAAAATGATTTTCATATACATCTTCCTGAAGGCGCAATACCCAAAGATGGCCCTTCAGCTGGTATTACAATTGCTACTTCCTTGTTTTCTGCTATTACTAAAAAATATATTAAAAAAGGTTTAGGAATGACAGGTGAAATCACTTTGAGAGGTGATGTTTTGGGAATTGGTGGTTTGAAAGAAAAAGCCATTGCCGCTAACCGTAGTGGACTTAACACTATTTTAATACCTCAAGAAAATGTTAAAGATATTGATGATATTCCTGAAGAAGTGAGAACTAAATTAAATATCATTCCTGTTTCAGATGTTTGTGAAGTTTTTTCTAAAGTTTTTCTTTAGTCAAAAAAAATACCACTCTTTTTAGAGTGGTATTTTTCATTTTAATATTAATTTTATTATTTTTTTACTTTTGTGTGATGATATTATTTTTTTATTATAAAAAAAGAAAGATTAACTCCAATGCTAACCCAATAAACCAATTTTGGCTTTGTCTACAAGCATTACCATTTTGATCATAAGTAAATTATTTTTTTATTATAACCATATATACTTGTATTCATAATTTTTGTTTGTTATTGTGCCCCAATTTTCTTGTACATATTTTAATTCTTCGGATCTACTTTTTTCAAGGTTTGTATTTATCTTTAAAAAGTTTTTTTGGTGCTTCTTTGTGTTGGGTATTATTGTTATTTAGAATTTACCTTGTATCATTTTCTGAAAGGTCTTCTGTAACTATTTTATCTTTGGAATAACTTTTTATTAATTCATTAGCAAAACTTTCATCATTGAAAGTCTGATAAGTGTTTTTTTGCAAAAGGAAAAGGATACCAAAAACCACCTAAAGTGACAGTAATTAAAAAAATACCTACGCATAAGAAAGTTGTTCTAAACTTAGATTTATTCATTACTTCTTCTTTAATAAAAGTGATGCCTAAAACACTTGGTGTTAACGGTAAAAATAAAAAACCAATTTTTAAGATATTAAAAATAAAACCTTTTATAGAAAAATTTTTTTGTATTTTATTTTCTTGGGTAATGTTATTTTTTTGTATAAAAGACAAACTACCTAATAATTGAATAGATATAACATAGATTAAAGGATAAATGAAAATGACTAATAAACTTCTTTTTTTTGAAAAGAGTATTTTTATCTAAGAAAATATAAAAAATTAAGTATAAGGATGGTAAAATAATTTTATGTAAACGGAAAAAGTAATTAAAAATATTATCTCGATCTATTAATAATTTGATATTGGAAGCCATTTCATCGGAAGAAAAAATTAAAGTAATGGTGGCAGAAATTAAAGTAGTTAAAGTAATCCAATAATAAATTTTATTATCTTTGTATTTGGCAAGATTCATAAAAAAGACAACAAGAATTAAAATATTAGTAATTGTTGGATGAGAAAAAATAAAAGGAGTTTGCAATCCGTCGGTATGCATTGCTGCTATAATAACATAAAAAATAGTTACACAACTAACAACAAAATTACTAATAAAAAATAATGATTTAATAAGGTTTTCAAAATTAAATTTTTGAAGGAGATGATTTTGTTGATATATTTTTTTATCTTCTTTCTTTTTTATTAAATAAAATATCTTGATTAAAATTTATAAAGGAAAAGAAAAATATTAAAATTTAATTTTTGCCAGCAATACTTAAATCACCAACATAGACACTAGCACTGCCAAATCCTGAAGTTTGGAATTCAAAATCATTAGCAATGGCAATAATATTTTTTAATATTTCAAAAAAATTACCAGAAAGAACAATCATTTTAACAGGAGTTGTGATTTTACCTTTTTCAATTTTAAAACCGCTAGCTTGTAAGCTAAAATCTCCACTAACATCTTTAACGCCTGCATGCATCCCGATTAAATCAGTAATGTAAACACCATTTTTAATGGCTGAAATTAAATCTTTAAAAGTTTTATTTCCTGGTGCTAAATAACAATTAATCATAGAAATACCCCCACTAAAACCATTTCCAGTAGGTTTTTGATTAAAAAGATGAGCAGTTTTTAAATTATGGATAAAACCTTTGAAAATTCCTTGAGAAATTATCGCTTTAGTTTGACAAGCTACGCCTTCTTCATCGAATTTTTCTTTAAAATAAGCCTTATCATTAAGAGGATCATCAATAATATTGACTATTGGAGAGGCAATTAAGTGATTTACTTTATTTTTTAATTTAGTTAAATTACGATAAGCACTGTTACCTGAAAAAACATCACTAAAACTTTCTAAAAGATTGGCAAACATTTTGTTAGAAAAAACAACAGGATATTTTTGTGATAGAATTGACCCCCCCCCTAATTTTTTTTCAGCCATATTAACAATTTGATTACTTAGTTTTACTGGATCAAATGTATCGAAAGTTTTTGCCAAAATACTTTTACCATAACTTTCAATGTCTTTTTCTTTTTGAAAAACACCTGAAGCATACAAGTAAGCAAAACTATTTTGATGTGATAAATTAATCCCTTTAGAATTTACTAAAGTAGTTTTATAATAATTTTCTTGATAAATAAGATCGTCTATTTTTTGTAAATAAATACTTTTTGATAAAATTTGTTCTGATTGTAATAATAATTTTATTTTATTATCTAAAGGAATTTGATTAAAATCAAATTTATTTTCTATAACTTCTGGATAATTTACTGATCCTTCAAAAATTAAAGCTGGCTCTTTGGAAGTAATAATTTGACAGTTTTCTTTAAGTTTTTTTAGAGCATCAAAAAAAGTTTTATCATCAATTTTTTCTAGGTAAAAAGATGCTTTTTGATTTTGGTAAATTCCTCTGATTGTAAAAGATGTAACATTACTATGGACACAAGTATCTATTTTTCCTTGTTCTAAAGATAATTTAAAAGTTTTTGTTTCATGAATAAGTATTTCTAAAGCTTCAAAACCTTCTTTTAAACCTTGAAAAATCCATTTAGTCGTTTTCATGATGTTTTACCCCCCCCTACAATCATTTCTTTGACTCTAATTGTGGGTTGTCCGACATCAACTGGTAAAGAACCAGAAACAGAACCACACATTCCTTGACCTAAAACTAAATCATCAGCAACACGATCAATTTTTTTTAAAATATCGGCGCCATATCCAATTAACATTGCACCTTTAACGTGAGTTGTTAATTTACCTTGTTCAATTAAATAACCTTCATTAACGACAAAATTAAATTCTCCTGTTGCAGGAACAACAGTTCCACCACCTAAACTTTTAGCATAAAGACCATAAGGAGTATCTTTAATGATTTGTTCTGGGGTTTCATTGCCTTTTTCAATATAAGTTGAATTCATGCGAGAAGTTGGAGGATATTTATAAGACTGTCGACGAGCAGAACCGGTAGGTTCCATTTTCATTTTACGACTATTACGAAAATCAATTAAATATCCTTTTAAAATTCCTTTTTCAATTAAAAGGTTTTTTTGAGTTTTGCGTCCTTCATCGTCAAAATTAAGTCTACCCCAAGCCCCTTCAATATTACCATTATCATAAGCTGTTACTACTTCGGAAGCGATTTTTTTATTCATTTTATTGCTAAAAGGAGAAAGTCCTTTAGCAATAGCAGTTGCTTCTAGCGGATGACCGCATGCTTCATGAAAAATAACCCCCCCAAAACCATGATTAATAACAACTGGCATGATTTGAGGTTTTAACGGTTGAGCTTGCAACAAAGAAACCGCTTGAATAGCTACATTGAGAGCAATTGCTTCTAAATTTATTTGGTCAAAAAATTCTAACCCCATAAAACGGCCTGGTCCTTCAAAAGCTTCTTGCATTTCTTGTCCTAATTGAGCTACTGCAACTAGACCACATCTAATATAATTTCTTTGGTCTTTTTGATAAACCCCTAAACTGTTAGCAATTAAAACTTGCTGTTTTTTTTCACTGAGAGTAACTATTGATTGAATTATTTTAGAATCATATTTTTTCATTATTTTTGATAATTTTAATAATTTTTTTGTTTTTTCTTTTTTAGAAATACTATCAAAAGGTTTTTGAACACTTTTGATAAAAGATTGTGATTTTTTTAAAGGAATAACAGATGTTTTTGCTCCTTGGAAAGAATGTTTCATTTTTTCAACTAAAACCAAAACACTGTCATAATCTATTTGATTAGTATAACCATAAATTTCATCAAAACCCTTTAACAAACGCATCCCCACTCCAAAAATATTATTATTGTTGATAGAAGTCACTTCTTCTCCAATAACTTTAAGAGTTTCAGAAGAAGTATTTTCAAAAAATAATTCAGCAAAATCTGCTCCTTGTTCTAAAGCGAAAGTTAAAATTTTTTGAATATCTTCTTTATTCATAATATTTTCTTTATCCAAAACTAACCTCCTCTTTTTTTATATTAATTTTTTTTTATTAATACGATATTTTATCCCTTTTTATTATTTTTTGGTTTTAAAAAAAGATTTTAATTGAATTTGCTACCGATTTTATCCTTTTTTTAAAAAAATTTATTTTATTTTGCAAACTTTTTTTGATTTCTTTTATTTGTAGTTCCAATTTTTTTCTTCTTTTTTTGTTTTTTTGTGATAAATCAATAATTTTATTTTTTTGTTCGATTGAAGGGGCGGGGATTAAAATACGTGAAAAATCTTCAAAACCACATTTACCGCGAACTGTTGCTTTTAAAGATTCAACTAATTTTTTGATTAATTTTAAAAAAGATTCAAATTTAAAAACAATAAATAAAAATTCATTTTTTATTATTTTTGTATTTTTGTTTTTAAAAACAACATAACTACTACTTACGAAACCCCTTTGTTATAGCTATTATTAAAACAAATAGAACCAACATTTATTCTTGCTGGGCTATAAGCGAAATAAAAAGGATAAATTATTTTTTCTTTGGAATTGTTTTCTGTGGACTACTAACAATTTTTTGATTTTTTTGTTTTTGGATGGTTGCCATTTTTGGTTTAGTGTCTTTTGAATGTTATTTTGGTATTATAATATTAAGGATGAAATTATTTAGTTGACAAAATGGCTAAAAAAGCTTTTTGTGGTAATTCGACTTTACCTAAAGTTTTCATTTTCTTTTTACCTTTTTTTTGTTTTTCCAGCAATTTTTTTTTACGTGTAATATCTCCTCCATAAAGTTTAGCTGTTACATCTTTACGCATAGCTTTAATGGTTTCACGAGCAATAATTTTTTTTCCTAAAGCGGCTTGAATAGGAATCTCAAACATTTGTTTTGGAATAAATTCTTTTAAAGTTTCGCAAATAGCTTTCCCTTTTTCATAAGCAAAATCTTTATGAACTATTAAAGATAAAGCGTCTATTATTTCTCCGTTTAACAAAATATCCATTTTTTGCAATTTTGAAACTTGATACTCATCAATTTCATAATCGAAAGAAGCATAACCTTTTGTAAGAGATTTTAATTTATCAAAATAACTATAAATAATTTCTGAAAAAGGTAACAAATAATTTATCTTGGTTCTTTGTTGATCGATATATTCGATATTTTGTAAACTACCTCTTTTTTTTTGCGACAATTCCATCACTTTACCAATATAAATTTCAGGACAGATGATAGTTGCTTTAATAAAAGGTTCTTCAATTTTTTCAATTGTTTGTGGGGATGGCAAATTAGAAGGATTATCAACCAAAAGTTTCCCCCCTTTCAGGGTGTAGACGTGATAAATAACAGAAGGAGCTGTTGCAATTACTTCAACTCCGAATTCGCGACTAATACGTTCTTGGATGATTTCCATATGCAAAAGACCTAAAAAACCCGTTCGAAAACCTAGACCTAAAGCTGAAGAACTTTCTGGTTCAAAAATTAAAGAAGAGTCGTTTAATTTTAATTTTTCTAAAGCTTCTTTTAAAGCTTCATATTTGTTAATTTCGATAGGATAAAGACCACAAAAAACAACAGAATTCATTTTTTTATATCCTGACAATGGTTTTAAAGCGGGTAAGTGATAAGAAGTAATAGTGTCTCCCACTCTTACATGATTAATACTTTTGATAGCGGCAGTCAAATAACCAACATCTCCTGGAGCTAGATAATCTTTGGTGATTTGCTTAGGGTTATAAACCCCAACTTCTACTACTTCATAAATTTGCTTGCTTGCCATAAAAATAATTTTATCACCTTTTTTAATTATTCCATTAATGATTCTAATTGAAGGTACTACCCCTTTATAAGGGTCAAAATAAGAATCAAAAATCAAAGCTTGTAAAGGACTTTGAATTTCACCTTGTGGAGGTTTAATATGAGTTATAATTCTTTCTAAAATATCAATAACACCTATCCCTGTTTTGCCACTAGCAATAATTGCAAGATTTGGATCAATATTAAGGATTTCTTGAATTTCTTCTTTAACCTTAGGAATATCAGCACTTGGGAGGTCAACCTTATTAAGAACAGGTATAATCGCTAAATTATTATCTTTGGCTAAATAAACATTGGCTAAAGTTTGTGCTTGAATTCCTTGAGCGGCATCAATAACTAAAAGTGCCCCTTCGCAAGCAACTAAAGAACGTGAAACTTCATAACTAAAATCAACATGACCAGGAGTATCAATTAAATGCATAATATATTCTTGCTTATTTTTAGCTTGATAAATAATTTGGACAGCATTTAATTTAATGGTAATCCCTCTTTCTCTTTCTAAATCCATTGAATCAAGAATTTGGGCTTGCATCATTCTTTTGTCAATAGTTCCTGTTAGTTCTAAAATACGGTCAGCTAAAGTTGATTTTCCGTGGTCAATATGAGCAATAATAGAAAAATTACGAATCCGTTGTTGCCTTTCTTTGGTTTTTGTTATGTTCATTTTTTTAAAGTCCTTTTAGTTTTGATTGGAATTGATTTTGAGTTTTGAGAGTGTTTGTTTTTTCAATAAACAAAAAAAATAACCTTTAACTTATTTGTCTTGAATAAAAAGTTATTTTCTTTTTTTAAACGCGTTATAAAACATTTTAAAAATTGGATATACCATGAGGACAAATAAAATAAAAGCTAAAGAAGCTACGTATTTATTGTTAATTTGTTTTTCGATAATAACATCTAAAAGACATAAAGCACTAGCAATAACAAGAGAGCTTGTTGCGACAATACCGCTGAAAATCAATAAAACAATAATAACCCAAACATTTTTAAAAATTTTAATATTTTCTGGATCAACTATTGCAACAATAAAACTAAACAACAACAAAAAAGTAATAGTAACGATACAAAAATTAACACCAACAAAAGTAATTTTATTTGCTATTGCTTGGTTTTTTTGTTTGCGAAATTTTTTATAATAAAGCAAAATAGTGATGAAAAAATTACTCATTAGAAAGAAAATGAAAACACTCATGAAAATAAAAATACTATTTTGATTTGTTGGTTTTCCTTGTGTTACTGGAACAAAATATCTTGTTGTATCAGAAAAAATACCTAAAAATGAACCTAAAGAAAGAGTAAAAATAGGAGTCGTTAACCAAGCTAAATCAAAAAGAAAACATGATAAAACACCTGATATCATAGTAATTAAAAAGATAAATCCTAATGATTGCATAAAGAAATTTGAATCGGGAACGTCGTTTTTCGTCTCGCCATATTTGTTTTCGGTGGTTATGTATGTTATTTTAAATGATTTAAAAATAACAAAAGAAATAACAAAAGCCAAAAGAAAAAACATAATTAAAAATAACATTTTTTTAATAATTTGTTCATGAGTAGCGTTTTTTTTAATATCAGTTGTTTGAGTTTGTTCTAATTTTTGGCCGTTTGTTTTTTCTTCAAATCGTTTTAATAAAAACATTTTTTATCTCTTTTTGATTAATTTTTTAATCATGGTATAATTTTTAAATTAAACTTTATAACTATTTTGTTATTGTTAATTTTTAGTAATTATTTTTTTTATTATAAAGCTCAAAGATATTATAACAAAAAGAATCTCTTTTTTTAATGATTAATGTTTTTTTGAAATAAAGAAAAAAAGAGACTTTAGTAGTCTCCTTTTGATTATTTTTATTTGATTTGTAATTCTTTGTTGATTTCATCTAATAATTTATTGTTGAATTTATGTTGTTTTTCGTTGTTTAAGTTACAAAATTGCTTTGTTAATTCTACTGCTTCATCAATAATTACGGCATGAGGGATTGTTTTTTCTAACAATTCAAAAGTAGCTAAACGAATAATAGCTTTATCAACTTTATTTAAACGACTTAACTTATAATTATATAGATTTTTAATAATAATTTCATCAATACATGGCAGTTTTATAATGATTTTTTGAAAAATACTTTTAATCTCTTTTTCTAACTCTTTACTTTGAAAAGATAAATCATTGCTATAAAAATCATATTGATATAATAATTTAATCATTTCAATTCTCAATAATCTTGCTTTTTTATTGCTTTTTTGATTATTCATTATAATTATTTTTAAGGTTAGTTTCTACTTGTTTCCAGTCTATAACATTAAAAAAAGCTTCAATATAATCAATTCTTCGGTTTTGATAATTTAAATAGTAAGCATGCTCCCAAACGTCTAAAGCTAAAAGAGGTTTTCCTTGGTTTAAAACAACATCTTGATTGAAAGTAGAAACAATTTCTAAATGATTTTTATGATTAAGAATAAGCCAAGCCCAACCACTACCAAAAATACTTTTAGAAACATCTCTAAAAGAGTTTTTAAATGATTCTAAAGAACCAAAATCACGGTTAATTAAATCTTTTAAAAGACCTTGTGGCGAAGTTCCATGGTTTAATTTTAAAATATTCCAAAATAAACTATGGTTTAAATGTCCTCCCCCATTATTACGGACTATTTGCCTAATGTCTTGAGGAATCAAAGATAAATCAGTTAATATCTCTTCTAAAGAAAAATTAATGTGAGGGTATTTTTTTAAGGCATCATTAAGATTGTTAACATATGTTTGATGATGTTTAGAGTGGTGAAGTTCCATTGTTTTTTTATCTAAAAATGGCTCTAAAGCGTCATATGAAAAATGAAGATGAGGCAAAGTAAAATGCATTTGAAAAAAACTCCTTTTTTTGTTTGTTTTTAGAAAAACATTTTCAAAATTATTTTTTTTTAATGTTTGTTGAAGATTTTTTTTCTAAAGCTTTCAACCCTGCTAAATTGAGTAAACTCCAAGGTTTATTAAAGTGAGGTTGGAAAAAAAAGTCAACAAAAGCTAACTGTTCGACTGTCATTTCGTTTTGGATACAAACACTTAAAGTATTTATTTTCTCTGTTAAATCCATTCGAGAAATAATTTGTCCTCCTAAAATTTTACGAGAATCTTTGTCAAAAATAATTTTTAAAGTAACAGTTTCAAATTCAGGCATAAATTCAGGTCGGTTAGCATCTTTAATGGTGACAGTGTCATAGTTTTTTCCTGAATCTTTAGCAACTGTTTCTGTTAAACCAGTAGAAGAAATGTTTAAATCAATAATTTTGATTCCGCTAGTTCCTTGAGTTCCTAAATATTTGATTTGATTTTTGATTAAGTTTAAACCTACAAGAGTCCCCATTCTAACAGCATTAGTTGCTAAAGGCATGTATTTTACTTCTTGATTGGGGTTGTAATAAACATTAACACAATCACCACAAGCATAAACATCAGGATTAGATGTTTGCATATATTCATTAATTATTAAAGCCCCATTAGGAGAAATTTTTAAAGATTGAGCAAATAATTGAGTGTTAGGTTTAAAACTAATGCACATAACAACCATTTCTGTTTCAAAAGAATCTTTGTCTGTTTTAACGCGAGTGACTAAATTATCTTTCACTTCGAAACCAGCTATTCTTTGTCCTAAAGCTAATTTAACTCCATGATTAGTTAATTCTTTTTGGGCTACATCAGTAAACTCTTTATCTAAATATTTAGCCATAATGCGAGGTTCAGCATCAATTAAAACAACTTCTTTTTTTTTCAAAGTAAAAGCTTCTGCTAATTCAATACCGATATAACCTGCACCTACTACTGTTATTTTTTTAACTTTTTTGCTGTAAGCAATAATTTCTTTAGCTTGATTAAAGTTTTTTGATAATAAAACGTTTTTGCTATTCATTCCTTCAATTGGCGGAATAACAGGCCAAGAACCAGCTGCAATTACTAATTTATCATAATTATCTTTAAACTCTTGTTTATTTTCTAAGTTTTTGACTAAGATTTCTTTTTTTTCAAAATCTACTTTTATAACATCATGTTCTAATTTAGTAGTGATTCCCATGTTGATTAATTCATCAGGATTGGAATAAAAAAGACCACGACTATCTTTGATAACTCCGCCAACATACAAAGCAAGTCCACAGGAAAGAAAAGAAATGTTATCATTTCTTTCATAAACTACAATATCAGTTTGAGGATTGTTTTTTTTGATAGTTTTAGCAGCAGCAGTTCCTGCGTGAGTGCAACCAATGATTATAACTTTCATAATTTTGTTACAAAACTTCCTTTTTTAGATTTTTTTTCTTTATTTTTTATTTTCAAGATTACTCATTATACACTTTTAATTATACAACAAAAAAACAACTAAAATTACAAAATAAATTATTTTTTACTTTTTTATTTTTCTACAAAAAATTGTTATATAATTTGACTTTTTCAATTGAAATAAAATTTGTAAACAACAAAATAAACTCAATAAATCATTAATAAAAATAGGAATAAAATTCAAAATCATAATAATTAAAAACAAAGATGAATCATTATTTAATGTTTGATGTTTAACCCAATTATTAATATTTTTGATTTTACTTATATTGCTACGAATAACATCATAATAAATATAATAACTACCATAAGTTCTAGATATAGTTTTAACAATGATAATTAAAAACAAAAAAAAGAATATTGATTTATAATTAAATTTAATTTTATTATTAAAAGCAAAAATTAAAAATAAATAAGAAAAATAAGGAATAAAAGTATTTACTAAAGCTTCTAAAAATAACCATTGTAATTTAGAAAAACCAGTTTTATAGCCGAACAAATCATAATTTTGGTAACAATTAATATATCTATTAATATAAATAAAAAAAGAAATGATGATTATTCCTAATAAACTATATTCAAAAATTTAAAATCATAACCATAAAAATTAAAGGTATAACTGAAATTGCAAAAAATTGAACTTTAACTAAAGGCATCCTAATTTTGGATAAATGAATTATATTTGATAAAATAGTAAAAATAAAAAATAAAGATATTAAAAAAGAAACTATAATTATTTTACGTAAATTCATTTTGGTACCGAGAAGGTTAAAATGTGTTTATTAAATTACTTATATTTTAACACATAAAAATTCAATCACAACACAAAAAATAATAAAATGTTTAAAAAAAATAAAAGAACCAAAAGAAAAAAAGAAATTATAAGTAAGGTCTGAATTTATGTATATAAATTATAATATAATATTTATATTAATATATAATAAATTTTTTATTTGTCAATAGTTTTTTATTATTTTTCACATTATTAAATTTTTGTTTTAAACACTATAAAAAAAACTACACAAAATTCCCTCCTAGTTGTGAAGGGCGTATTATAAAAAATAGGTTTTATTGGCAATAACTTCTTATTTTTTTATTTCTTATTAGTTAACTTTAACATTCTCATAATTATTACAATGATTTGCAATATAGAGAAAAAAATTTGAATTAATACTAAAACTAAAACACTGATTAAAAGCCACTCATATTTTTGAGGTATTTTTTGTTCAACAAATAAATCAACACTGTTTAATGTTACTACCCAAGTTAAGGCGCCAACTATTAATTGAGCAATTGTTAACAATAAAACTAATAATAAATACCACCAATTATTTTTAAAGTCAAAATGGTTACGAGAAAATATTTTGAATAATATTATAAATGAGCTAGACAAATAAGTAAAAAGACAAAACATCACAGTAAAGTTGCGCACTTGAGGTGTAACTAAAATTTTTTTAGCATAATATAAACAAGATATCGAAATAATTATAAAAATAGTAGTTAAAAAAGTGATTGTAATTATTGAAGGTATGAGTGCTGCTATTCCTTTAATGTTGCTGTAAAAATTAAGCGTAAAAAAAATAGAACCCATAAAACATCCTAAACAAAAACTCAAAATAAATGTAGCAAATTTTAAAAAAGGGTTATATAAATAAAAACCGATAGCCCAACAAATACAGCCAAAACTAATACTTATCAAGTAGACAAACACCACATAATCGCTTACTAAGCGGCTTTTATAATTTTCTGCATGCGGCGACCCATAATCAGGTAAATTATATTCTTTAATAAACTTAAATATACTTTCAGGTGAATCAAATTTAAAATAAATGATTAAAGCTGTTAAAAAAGTAATTGTTGTAACAATAAAAAACTTAATAAAGACACTACGATAAGTCGTAGCTTTTAAAATTTCCTTGTTAGCTTTTTCAGTTTGCAAAGATTTGATTTTTTTACCCAATACATAATCTATATCTTGATGTTTATTTTTAGGCCTTAACATATGTCTTATTTTTTTAGAAGGATTTAATAAAGCATCAAACAACTTAGTTAATATTTTCATTTCAATTTACCACTATAAATATTTAACTCTTGATTATTTTTAGTTTTTAAAACGTTAATTAACATATGGTCAGAGTTTGAAATATTTATTCTTTCTACTAATCTATAATTTCTTTCATCGTTATATTTTTGTTTTAATTCATAAATTTCTAATTCATTTTCAGAAACAAAATGAATCACAAAGCCATTCGTTTTTTCATAACTATTATTTTGAACATCAAATTTAATTCTTTTTTTAAGGTTATTTTCTGATTCTCTAATTTGTTCTACTTTATCGTATGCAGTAACTATTCCTGGCATAAAAATTCTACCAAAAAACCTTCCAACGGTCTTTTTAGCTGCTTTTTTCATAATTGTTTGAGCGATCTTATGACCTACTTTTTTATTGATTTTTTTAACAATTAACTTTTTAGATTTTTGTTCTAAGAAACGTTTTGTCCCTTTTTCTGTATCTTTAAGAGGGTCAACATATGTAGTATCTAACTCTTCTTGCTTAAGAAAGCTTTCCAATAATTCATTGATCAAAAAAACATGTTTATCACAATCACAAAAAGCAATATCAACTTCTTTAATGTTTTCTAATTCGTTAATATCAAAAAAGAAAAAACCTTTGCCTGGATCTTGTTCTAAATAATAATAAACTATATCATTGAGCATAGCTATTTTATCATCATTTTTATTAAAAATTCTATCATTAATCCCTAACACATCAGCACCATCATTAATCCAATTAGCAACATGTCCTACACCCGGCCAAAATCCTAAACTAATCAAAACACCATCTTTTGCTAATTGTTTTGTGTTACCCCACTCTTGATAAGATTTACAAGGTACCATTTTTACTCCAGAAATATCATAAAATACTCGAGAGTTAATGGAAAAAACTGAACCCCCTTCATGTTTCCATTCTTGTTTACAATGTTTTTCATTATAATTCGGTTTATAATCATTGGGGTCAAAAGCATAAACTTTAAAGTTATAAAAGCTAAATAAAAAAAGAATAGTTATAAAAAATAGTAATAATTTCGAATATTTTTTAAGATAAGTTTGTTTTTGAGTCATGAAAGTAATTCAAGACCTCCTAATCATTTTTTATATCTAATAATAAAGAAATTAAAAAAATTATTGAAAAAAAATATGATATAAAAAAACAACTATTTTTTTAAAAAGATTATTATCAATTTCCTTCTTTTGTTCAATTTAGTTATGCACTTTATGTTAATATGACGTGTGTTTTTTTCAATTTTAATTAATATAAATCGTATCTAAGTGAGTTTTTAAATATAAAATACATAACTATGTTTATATTATAAGAAAAAAAGAAACGTTTGTCAAATACTTTTTTAAATTTTTTTTAAAGTGCTCCAAAAAAAAGTGAACCAGTTAAAAGCCACAAAATATCCAAATTGTTTATTAATCAAAAATAAACAGTTTGGATATTTTTTTTGTACCCAAACTTAAAAAAAGGAGCAAAAATGATTGAAGTCGAGCGTGCACTGTTCCCCGTTTTTTTTAGACAATTTTTTATTTTAAAATTGTTCTTTAAGACTAAAAAAAGGTAATAATTTCATATCTTTTCAAACTAAGTAAATATTGTTTTCATTTAAAAAATTGTCTAAAAAAAACGGAACAGCGCAGAGAATCAAAGGCAAAAAAGCACCGGCCCAACAACAACCACCACTTAAAAATAAAAAAATATTAAAGTTAAATTTTTTATTGGTGTTAATGTTTCGAGATACCGGTACCATTTTCATTATTTTGTCTGATTTCATAAATTTTTAGTAAAGTGGATAACGAATCCTATTATTTTAATATCGATATTAACTAGTTTTTTAATATCATTTAAGATTTTATTCTTTTCTTGTTAACATTTTGTGGAACTTACCCTTTTTTTAAACATGAATCGGTTTATCGATTGCCCCTAAAAGAGTTTCAAAGGTTAATTCTGATAATGTTGGATGAGGATGAATAGCTTGTGCAAGTTCATAAGCTGTTCCTTCTAATTCCATTCCAACAGCAATTTCACTAATTAATTCGGTGGCATTATAAGCATAAATATGCATTCCAATAATTTCTAAATGTTTTTTATCAACAATTATTTTAGCAAATCCTTCTTTTTCACCATCAGCTAAAGCTTTACCGATGGCAGCAAGGGGAACTTTAGAAACTTTATAATTAATTTGTTTCATTTTAGCTTCTTGTTCAGTAATTCCGATAGCAGCAATTTCAGGAAAGCCATAAATACAAGAAGGAATACGACAATAATTTATCCCGTGAGTTTCACTTTTTCCTAAGGCATGCATCACAGCGATAATGGCTTCATGACTGGCTACGTGGGCTAACATATGTTTGCCATTTACATCACCAATTGCATAAACTCCAGGAAGAGAAGTTTGTAAAAATTCATTAGTTATGATGCTGTTATTAGTTTTTTCTAAATTAATCTTTTCTAATCCGGCTAAGTTGGGTCTTGTTCCTACAGCCATCAAAATAATTTCTGCTTCTTTTGTGCTTTTAATTTTTTTATGAGTATAGGTTATTTTGTGATCCTGAATGGAATTAATTTCTACTTCGGTTAAAATATTAATCCCATCAGCTTTTAATTTTTTGGTGTAAGCATCGACAATATCACTATCTGAGCCATTTAAAATGTTTGCTTGTCTTTCTAAAATAGTAACATCGGCTCCGAAAGATTTATGAATAGTAGCAAACTCAACCCCAATTACTCCACCACCGATAATAGTGATATTTTGAGGATGTTTGTCTAATTGTAATAATTCTTTACTAGTTTTTAAAATATTTTTTTGATAAGTTTCTAAAGCGCCTGGAATCGGAGGAATGAAAGCACTTGACCCTGTTGCAATAATTAGATTTTTAGTTTCTAATAATTTTTCGTCAACTTGTATTTTGTTAGGAGAAAGAACAGTTGCAAAACCATTATAAACATCAATTTTGTTTTTTTTCATTAAAAAAGCAATACCATTAGTTAATTGATCAACAATTTTATTTTTACGATTCAAAATCGAAAGCCAATTAAAGGTTGGAGGTTGGCTAATTATAATGCCAAAATCTTGAGCATATTTGATAGTTTGATACACTTTAGCGCTTTTTAAATAAGCTTTGGTAGGGATACAACCATAATTAAGACAAATACCGCCTAATTTATGTTTTTCTATTAAAGCCACTTTAGCTCCTAATTGAGCTGCTTTGATAGCAGCTACGTATCCTCCGGGACCTCCCCCAATTATTAAAATATCATAATTTTTCATATTCACGTTATGCTTTCTTATTTTAAGATAAAAGTAATAAAGTAGGTAAACTTAACAATTCTTTAATTCGTTTTAAAAATCTTCCTCCGTCAGCTCCATCAATAATACGGTGGTCAATTGCAAGGGAAAGTGGTAACATGTCAGCAATAATAATTTGATTGTTTTCTATAATGGCTTTTTTGGAAATTTTTCCAACTCCTAAAATAGCTAATTCAGGATAGTTAATCACAGGAGTACCATAACTAATATCTAAAGAACCGAAATTAGTGATAGTAAAAGTACCGTTTTGTAATTGTTCTAATTGAACTTTTCTTTCGGTAGTTGCCTTTGCTACTTCTTGTAAGTTTTTTGCTAATTCCAAAAGATTTAATTTATTAGCATTTTTGACATTAGGAACAATTAAACCGTCTTTAGTATCAACTGCAATTCCTAAATTAATAATTTTTTTTAAAATAATTTCCTCTTTGTCATCATCATAACTAGCATTAAAAATGGGGAATTCTTCCAAAGCAATCGCGACTGCTTTCATGATAAAAGCCATAAAAGTCAGTTTAATTCCTTGTTTTTCGGCTTGTATTTTAGCTTGTTTTCTTAAAGTAACTAAAGCAGTAATGTTAATTTCATCCATTAAAGTTGTTTCTGGAATGGTGTTTTTTGAAAGGACCATTTTTTGTGCAATTGCTTTTCTTAAACGTGAAATTTTAATGATTTCTGTTTGCTCAGCGGCATTAACTGTTTTTAATTCAGTTTCTTCTGTCATCAAAGAACTTTTTGCAGTTGTTTGTTTTGTTTTTTCTATAGTTTTTTGACTTGCAAGAATATCCTCTTTTAAGATTTTGCCACCAAAACCACTTCCTTTGATGGTGTTTAAATTAATTCCTAATTCTTTAGCTAAACTTCGAACTAAAGGAGTTGCTAACACTTTCTTAGTGTTGTTAGGATTTGATTTTATTGCAGTTATGTCTGCAGTTTTTGTGGCGGAAGAAGCAATCGAAGCGGTTGTTGTTTGTTTAACTTCTACTTCAGTGTCTCCTGGTTCTTTAATTAAAACAAGCATTTCTCCAACATTAATCACATCGCCTTCTTTGTGAGTCATGTCAATGATAGTACCTGTAACAGGAGAGGTTAGTTCAACGTCTAATTTGTCTGTTTCTACTTGAACTAAAATATCACCTTCTTTAATTGGATCGCCTATTTTAAAAAACCACCTTGTGATGGTTCCTTCATGAATGCCTTCTCCGACATCAGTAAATTTAAATTCAAACATGTTTTCTCCTTTGTTGTGGTTATTCTTCTAAAACTACTTTACGGATAGCGTGAGATATTTTTTCAGGACTTAAAAATTGATGATGTTCTGCTTTGGCTAAAGGCATAGTAATGTCATTACCAGTCACTCTTGCTGGGGCAGCTTCTAAATGCATAAAAGCTTTTTCATTTACTAAAGTTATCAATTCACCAGCTGGTCCATAAGTTTTGCAAGCTTCATGTACTACTAAAAAACGACCCGTTTTTTTAACTGAATCAATTACAGTTTCGCGGTCAATAGGGTTAATACTTCTTAAATCGATGAGTTCAACTGAAATTTCATTATTTAGTTGTTTGATGGCTAATTGAGTTTCTATCACCATAGCTCCCCAAGCAACAACTGTAATATCTGAACCTTCTTGAATTATTTTAGCTTTACCAATTTCAATTTCATAGTCATTTTCTGGCACTTCTTGTTTGAAACCACGATAAATTCTTTTTGGTTCCATAAAAATAACTGGATCAGGATCATTAATAGCTGCCATCAATAAACCTTTGGCATCATAGGGATTAGAAGGAATCACAACTTTTAAACCAGGAACAGAACCTAAAATCACTTCTAAACTTTCGGAGTGATGTTCTAAAGATTTAACTCCACCACCGACAGGAACTCTGACTACCATAGGCACAGTGCGAGTTCCACGACTACGATTACGCATACGGGCTGCATGGGCAAATAAATCTTCTAAACCAACAAAAATAAAACCGTCAAATTGAATTTCTGCGATTGGTTTTAAACCATTGATTGCCATACCAATTGCACTTCCGATAATAGCTGATTCTGCGATAGGAGTATTAAAAACACGATTTTCACCATATTTGTCTTGCAATCCTTGAGTAACGCGAAAAACTCCTCCTAATTTACCTACATCCTGTCCAAAAACCACTATATTAGGATCTTTTTGTAATTGACTATCTAAAGTTTGATTAATTGCTTTTAATAATGTCATTAAAGCCATGATTACTTACCTTCTTTCTGATTAAAAAAAGCTTGGCATTCTTGATATTGTTCTTCTAATTGAGGAGTCATTTTGTCATAAGTATGTTCAAAAATTTCTCTTAATTTGATTTTGCTCCCATATTGTTCTACTTTTTGGTGAGATAAAACTATTTCTTGTTGTGCTTCTGCTTCTATTTGTTTTACTTGTTCTAAACTGAGATATCCTTTTTTAATTAAGTACGCTTGAAAACGTAAGATAGGATCTTTTTTTCTCCATTCGTTTTCTTCTTCTTTACTGCGATAAACAGAAGCGTTATCGTTGGTAGAATGAGCTTCTAGTCGATAAGCTATGTTTTCAATCAAAATTGGACCTTCTCCACTTCTTGCGCGTTTTAAAGCTTCTTTGACTGCTACATAAACCGCTAAAACATCATTTCCATCTACTTGCATCCCTGGAATTCCAAAAGCATAACATTTTTGCGCTAAAGTTGATGTTTTTGAAACTTTATTACGAGGATTAGAAATAGAATATTGATTATTTTGAATTAAAACTACCAAAGGAACCTCAAAGACAGCAGCATAGTTAAGACCAGCATTAAATTCTTCATGAGCGGTCCCACCATCACCAATAGTTGCAATAATAGCTTCTTTTTTATTTTGGTATTTGCTTGCAAAAGCCAATCCAGCGCCTAAGTTAACGCTTGAACCAATAATTATGTTAGTTGGTAAAATACGTAATTTCGGATCTAATTGAGAACCTTTTTCGTTACCATACCAATAAAGATAAAATTGTTCTACAGAAACACCGCGATAAAAGAAAATACCACCATCACGGTAATAAGGTGAAACCCAATCTTGCGGTTCTAAAGCAGCAGCAGCACCAATTTGAGAAGCTTCCGCGCCAGAATTTAGTAAATAATTACCCATTCTTCCTTGGCGTTGATATTTTAAAGCCGCCAAATCTGCTTGTCTGCCTAAAACCATAGTTTTATACATTTTTAATAAAACATCTTTTTCAATTTTTGGTTCTAATTCAGGTTTAACGAGGTTTCCTTGAACGTCAAGAATTTCTAATTTTTGTCCTTTTAGAGGTTCATAAACGTTAGTTAACATTGCAAATTCTCCTTATTTCTTTGGATTAAATATAATTTTCTTTTGGATTAAATATAATTTATTGATTATCTTAGTATCAAATAATTTTTTAACTTTTAAATACAGTAAATGAATATTTTTATATAAATGATACATCTACATTTTAATTGTACTCCAAATTATAACTTTTGTCAAAAAAAAATTTTGTTTTTTGGTACCAGTCCAAGAACAGCAATCACCCAAAAACAAAAAAAACGTAGTCATTGCAGATATACAAACATTTTTGGGCTGTTTCTTTTTTTCATACAATTTTTAATTTTAAAATCAATCTTTAAAACTTAAAATTAAGTAGTGCAGTGACTATATTTTTTTGAACTTTTTTTAATTTTTTCAACAATAACTTTTGTTATCACAACGAGTAAAGTTATTGTTAAAAATATTATAATGAAAATGTTATAATTGAATTGTAAAAAAATATTTTTATTATTTTTTTTGGTTGAACCCAAAATAGATCCAAAATCACCTTAAAAAAACAAAAATATAACTATTATTTATTCATATTAACAATAAATACTGATTTGAGGTACCGTTTATGGAACAAAAAAGAATTTTAATTCGTTTTGGAGAGCTTTTTTTAAAAGGTAAAAATAAAAAATATTTTATTCAAAAATTAAAAAAACTTTTACAAAACAAAATGAAACATTTAGCTAATATTAATTTACAAGTTAAACAAGATTATGCTTATCTAGATTATTGTTCAAGTTTAGAAGTTGAAGTTTTGAAAAGATTATCTTATGTCTCGGGTATTTTTTCTTTCGTAGTTGTGATTCAAGCTAATAAAGATATAGATGATATTGTTAAAAAAACTTCTTTATTATTGAAAGAAAAAATTAAAAAACCAGTTTTATTCAAAATTGAAACAATAAGAAAAGATAAAAGATTTTTTTTAACCAGTTTAGAATTAACTCAAAGAGTTGCTCCTTTGATTTTAAAATCTTTGCCAGGTTTGTTACAAGTTGATGTTAAAAAAGCAGAAGTAATTTTAAATATTGAAGTTAGAAAAGAGCAAGTTTATCTTTATTTAAAAAATGATCAAAAAAAAGCTTTAGGAGGTTTTCCTAATTTTTCTTCTGGCAAAGGGCTTGTTTTTTTAAGCGGAGGAATTGATTCTCCGGTAGCAGCCTATTTAGCTATGAAAAAAGGAATTGAAATTGAATTATTGCATTTCGAATCAAGTCCCTTAACGCCTTTAGAATCAGTACAAAAAGTGATTGATTTGGCTAAAATTTTAAGTCGTTATTCTGCCAACAATCAAATTAAATTACATTTAGTTCCTTTTAGGGTTTTGCAAGAAACTATCCGCAAAAAGATTTCAGACCCCTACATTATTAATGTTATGCGTCGGATGATGTATCGTTTAGCTAATCGATTTGCACAAATAAATCGTCATTTATGTTTAATTAATGGAGAATCAGTTGGACAAGTAGCTAGTCAAACTTTAGAAAGTATGCAAACAATTTCACAGGTTGCCAACATCAATATTTTAAGGCCTTTGGCAACCATGGATAAAAGTCAAATTATTGAAATTGCTAAAAATATTGATACTTTTGATATTTCGATTCGCCCTTTTCAAGATTGCTGTACTCTTTATCTTCCTTTAGCTCCCGTTACCAAACCAACTATTAAAAAAGTTGAAAAAGAAGAACATTTTTTTGATTATCATCAATTATTAAAATCATCTTTAGAACAAATTATTACTTTAAGAATTGAAGAAAATTTAGAATTTAATCTTTTAGATTTTGGTTTTTATGACACCAAAGAAGCAATTAATAATTTTTGTAAGCAAAAACCAGAACAAAAAATAATTTTTAATCGATTCAAAGGTGATTTAGATGATTACTTCAAATCAAAATCCTACTTTTAAAAAATTAAAAAAATTAAAGTTAAAAAAATATCGTGATTTATATCAACAATTTTTAGTATATGGAAATCACTTAATTGAACAATCTCAAAAAACTTTATATCAAAATACTTTAATAGAAATTTATACTTCTACAGAAACAAAAGAAGGCACTTTGATAAGCCCTATTTTAATGAAAGAATTATCACAAACAAAAACAGTTTTTGATCAAATAGCTCTTTGTCGCGTTCCTTTAGCAAGTGATTTGTTAAATGATAAAATTTTAGCATTAGAAAATATCCAAGACCCCGCTAATCTTGGAGCTTTAATGAGAAGCGCCCTTGCTTTTGGTTTTCATCAAATTTTTGTAAGTTTTCATAGTGCTGATTTTTATCACGAAAAAACGGTTAGAGTTAGTCAAGGGGCTTTATTTGAACTTGCTTTACAAAGAGGCAACTTGAAAAACTTTTTAGAAAATCTCAAAAATAAAGATTATCGCATATTTAGTACTTCACCTCATAAAACTAATTTTGATATTCAAACATCTCAAAGATATTTAAAGAAGGTTTTAGTTTTAGGCAACGAAGGAACAGGAATTTCACCTTTAATAGAATCTCTTTCAGATGGTTTATTAAAGATTGAAACGCAAAAAGTAGAAAGTTTGAATGTAGCAATAGCTGGTAGTATTTTAATGTATCTTTTATAATTATTTGTTACTTTTTATCATTTTTTAACGAAAGATAATTTTTATGAATAAAAAATATAAGAAAAAAGGTTTAAAAATGAATATATTGCACGATATTAACCCTAAAAGAATTACTAAAGAAGAATTTATATCAGTAATTGAAATTCCTCAAGGAAGCAAAAAAAAATATGAAATCGATAAAGAAACAGGAATGTTATTGTTGGATCGTTTTTTGACGACTTCTTTTCGCTATCCTGTCAATTATGGTTTCATCCCTTTAACTCATTGCGAAGACAATGATCCTTTAGATGTCTTAGTTTTGGCCCAAGAAAGCTTAGCTTCCTTGTCTTTAGTAAAATGTCGTCCGCTGGGAGTAATTAAAATGATTGATAATAACGAATTAGATGAAAAAATCATTGCAGTTCCTATGGCGGATGTAGTTTTTAAAGATTTTTATGATTTATCAGATATTTCTGTTTCTTTGTTAGCAGAAATAAAACATTTTTTTCTAAATTATAAAGCATTAGAAAAAAAAAATGTGATTATAGAAGCAATCCAAGGAAAAAAAGAAGCTTTGCAAGCAATTGAAAAAAGTATTTTAACTTATCGAAAATTAAAAAAGCATTAAACATTGTTACATCATGGTTTTATCTTTTTTTTATTATCTAATTGGGAAAGACAAATATAGTTATCCAATGATTAGTCAACTATTTTTATTTTCCTAATTAAAGAAGTTTTTTATTTTTTCAAAACTCAAAGGTGATATTAATTCAACAACCAAATCTTTTTTTGGTTGTTTTTTTGTTATTTTATTAAGTTTAATTTATTCTTTAAGAAGGTGCATTTTATCATTATGAAAACAATAATCACCAATAAAAAAGCATTTTATGATTTTTTTTTAGAAAAGAAAAAATATCATGCTGGTATAAAGCTCTTAGGTAGCGAAGTTAAATCAATTAGATTAGGTAAAATAAGTTTAAATAACGCTTATGTTTGTGTTAAAAATGAAGAAATTTTTGTAGTTAATATGGTTGTTTTAAAATATCCTTTTAGTTGTTCTTTACAGTATGATGAAAAAAGAATTAAAAAACTTTTATTGCAAAAAAAAGAAATTCTTCAAATTCAAAATAAAATTAAAACTCAAGGTTTTTTAGTTATTCCTTTAAAAGTTTATTTTGAAAAAAATTTAGTTAAAGTGGAAATCGTTTTAGGTAAAGGCAAAAAAAAATACGATAAAAGAAATAGATTAAAAGAAAAAGAAGCTAATTTATCCATCCAACAAACTTTAAAAAAAATGAATCAGTAAAAAACTTATAATAACTATTTTGAAAAAAAGAAAAAATAAAATTAACTTTTGATTTGTTGATAAATGTTTATTTTTCCGAAAGAATGAAAAAATTTTATATTGTTAAATTGTAAAAGAAAGGATATCAAAAATGAATATTTCTAAAACTCGTTTTATTAAGTTTTTAAAAGTGTTGAAATATGTTAATTATAAATATTTATACCAAAATAAAAGTCAGTTTTTGGGTGAATTTGGTCATGAATTACATAATTTAATGACTGAAGAGACTTATGATAAAAAGATAAGTTTTTTAGAATCCCAATTAGATGACAAGTCAATTGTTAATTTAGATCAAAAACATTTAGCAACGATGCAACCTTATTATCAAAAATTAGAATTGCTTGCAGGAAAATATTTACAAAAACATTTTACAGGTGATGTTATTTATTCTTTGGATACTTACCAACAACAAAAGTTCCAAATGACAAAAGAAAAACATCAATTTTATTGTTTTTTAGATGGTTATCAAGAAGATGAAAAGACTATTCGTATTTTTGAAACCAAAGCAACTACTAGCAAAAAATTTTTACAATTAAAATTTCAAAATGAAGCCAAAAAAACAATCCTCTTTTTCGAACAGGAAAAACCTAACATATTAACCCCTAACGACTTTGCTAAAAACATCACCGATAAAAACTATCAACAAAAACTTAAAAACCTTATTAATCCTTATGATCAAGTAGGTAAATATATATACGACTTAACTTATCAAAGATTAGTGATTGAAAATAGCCTTACCAAAAAACAAAAAAATAAAATTAGAAAATATTATTTAGTAGTTTTGAATGCTGATTATATTTTAGATAATATTAAAGACGTCTTTCAAGACCAAAATTTAATTACTTTGATTGATTTAACTGCAATTACTGCTCAAAGCGAACAAATATTAAAACAAGATAAAAACCTTTTAATCAAACATTTAGCTAATAAAAAAAAAGCCACTATACAAACTCATTTTTTACCTCAAAAAATATTGACTTTTTTTGAATTAATTCCAGATAAAAATAATATTTTTAATTATTTGCATAATCATCTCGGTTTTTCAGGCAAAAAAATAAAAGATTTAATTGAACAAAATTATTATCAAATTCTTAGTTTGCCGTTTGCATGGTTAAAACGATTTAATAACCGTATTCAATATAAAACTATCAAAACCAAACTTTCTTATTATCATTTTGAAAAAATCAATTTAGGTTTAAAACAATTAAAATACCCTCTTTATTATTTAGATTTTGAATCTTTTCCTTGTCCTTTTCCAAGATTTTCAGGTGAAAGTCCTTATAGTCAATCTCTTTTTCAGTTTTCCTTGCATATTGAAAAAATTCCTGGTGTATGTCATAAAGAACATGATCATATTTCTTTTTTAGCCCCCGACCATAAAGATCATAGAGAAAAATTACTTATTAATTTACTAAAAGCCATTCAAGATGATAATGGCTCGATTATTGTTTATCACAAATCTTTTGAAACAAGCCGTTTAAAGGAATTAGCTTTATTTTTTCCTAAATATAAAACTCAATTACATAATTTAATTACAAGAATATTGGATCTCAAAGATCTTTTAAAAGGCAATGAGAAATTTTATCAAAATTTAGGAATGGATAAAAATGAAGCTCAAGGAATTAACTTTTATCACGAACAGTTGCAAGGATCTTTTTCTATTAAAAAAGTTGCTCCTTTATTTTGCAATTTTACTTATTCTAATTTAACTATTCAAAACGGAATTGAAGCTTTTATAACTTATCTTCGTTTTCCTTCAATGTCCCAAAAAGAATTTCAACTAAAATATCAAGCTTTAGAAAAATATTGTCAACAAGATACTTGGGTTATGGTAGAAATTTTAAAAAGTTTACAGGCTAAAAATAAAAATCGTAATTTTCCTCATCTTACTTTCAAAGATATTGATCAAAAAAAGATATCTTTTTAATTTTTATTATATTAAAAAGATATAAAAAAATCGTTATCAATTTTATTTAATTTTTATATTAAAAAATATAATTTGTCTCTTTTACATGATATAATAATATTATAGGTTGCTTTATTTGTTAAAATGTTAAAAATAAGAGTAGTGCTTTTTTGAGTTATTGCTTTTTTCGACTTTTGTATTTTATTAGCTGTTTTTAATTTATTTTCTTGACATTTTTTTTTAATATACTATCTAAAATAATAAAAGGAGAAACTGTTTTGATTAGTAAGAATTTTTTTAAACTTTTAGATAAAATAGTGCAAGAAAGAGATTTACCGAGGGAAGAAGTGGTTGAAGCTTTTACTAAAGGATTGATTGCTGGTTGTAAAAAAAATCATCGAGTTAAAAGTTGCCGTGTTCATTTAAAAGAAGATAAAAGCAAAATGATTTTATATAAACAATTTATAGTTACTGATGAAACCAATATTAACACTATAAACTTAAAAGAATGGACACCTATTGATTTAGAAGAGGCACAAAAAATTAAACTACAGGCTAGAGTAGGTCAAGTTATTGAAATTAAGGTTGATCCTAAAGAATTTAATTTATATGCTATCAAAGAATTTAAAAACCAATTCAACGAAGAACTAACTAAAAAGAAAAGAGAAAGTATTTATCATTTTTTTAAACAACAAGAAGGTAAACTGATTAGTGCCAAAATTCTTTCCGAAAACGAAAAATTTTATAATTTAGAATTAGAAAAAGAAATCACTACTTTATTGCTAAAAAAAGAAATTTCTAGTAATAATCTACCACATGTAGGCGAAAGAATTCAAGTTTTTTTGTCGGAAGTAAAAAAAACTAATAAATGGCCTAAACTTTTTGTAAGTCATAATCATGTCGGTCTTGTAGTCAAAGTTTTTGAAGAAAATATTCCTGAAATACAAGAAGGGATTGTAAAAATTATGATAATTGCCCGTATTTCTGGTGAACGGACAAAAATTGGATTGCTTTCTTATGATCCTCAAGTTGATGCTATTGGTTCTTGTATTGGCGAAAATAGCAATCGGATTAAACATATTATCAAAATTTTAAAAGGTGAAAAAATTGATTTGTTTAATTGGAGTGAAGATCAAAAAGAATTAATTAGTAACGCTTTAAAACCAGCTCAATGTATCGATGTTATTATTAAAAATAATGTTAATAAGTGTGCTTTAGCTATTATTCCAGATGATCAATTTTCTTTAGCTATTGGAAAATTAGGTAAAAATGTTAAATTAGCAGTCGAAGTAACTAAATGGAATATCGATATTAAAACCCTATCGCAAGCTCAAAAAGAAGGAATTATATAATTAAAAGATGAATATTTTAAGGACTTGTATAGTTACTAAACAAAACAAAAATCCTATTAAAATGATTAGAGTTAATGTTGATAAATTAGGTGAAGTAGCAATTGATTACGATCAAAAGTTACAAGGAAGAGGAGCTTATTTGAGCCTAAAAATAGAATATGTTAAATTAGTTCAAAAAAAGAAACTTTTAGATAAAAAACTTAAAACTCGTGTTCCCGAAGAGATTTATCAAACTCTTTTAAAATTTGTTTTATTGAAAAATAACTCAAAAGAAAATTTAAATAATTTCAACGATAAATAATTATTTTTAACTATTTTGATTCTTGATTTGTTTAATGAAAATATAAAAGGAGGGATATCAATGACCTTTGATAAAAAGAAAAATAAATTAGAGTCTCGTGAAAATAACAAAGCATTGGAAACAAAAAAGACTTTAAAAAACGATTTGAGAAATAAAACTTATTCTTTTAACCCTGAAGATAAAGTTTATCAAATAGCTCAAGCTTTTGGTATTTCTAGCGCCTCTTTAATTCAGAAATTATTGCAATCAGGAGTACAAGCCAATGTTAATCAAATTTTGGATAAAGAAACAATTAAAAATTTAGCCAAAGTTTGTAATGTTGAATTTTTAGAAACAGTCAAAACAGTAAACGAATTCAAAACTAAAAAAATCATAGAAGAAAAAGCAAAAGACAAAACAATTTTAGAAAAAATGCCACCTATTGTCACCATTATGGGCCATGTGGATCACGGCAAAACAACTTTATTGGATGCTATTCGCAAAACTCGAGTTGTTGACCAAGAATTTGGAGGGATTACTCAGCATATTGGCGCTTATCAAGTGGATTATCAAAATAATAAAATAACTTTTATTGATACCCCAGGCCATGAAGCTTTTAGTAAAATGAGAGCTAGAGGAGCTAAAATAACAAATATTTGCGTTTTAGTTGTTGCAGTTGATGATTGCGTTAAGCCTCAAACAATTGAAGCTTTAAAACACGCTCAAAAAGAAAAAATACCTATTATTGTTGCCCTTAATAAAGTAGATAAGCCAAACAATAATAGCCAACAAATTATGACAGAATTATCTAATTTTGATTTATTACCTGAAGAATGGGGGGGGACAACCTCTTATATATCTATTTCAGCGCTTAAAAAAGAAGGCCTTGATAAATTATTAGAAATAATTTTGCTTTTAAGTGAAATTCAAGATCTAAAAGCAGATTCTCACAAATTAGCCCAAGGAACAGTTATTGAAGCTAGTTTGGATAAATCTTTAGGACCTGTTGCTACTTTTATTGTTAGTGATGGCAACCTAAAAGTAAGTGATATTGTTGTTGTTGGTAATACTTTTGGTAAAATACGTTCTATGGAAGATGAAAATAAAAAATCATTAAAAAAGGTTTTGCCTTCTCAACCAGTTAGAGTTTCAGGATTAAAAGAAGTTCCGCAAGCAGGAGATATTTTTTATGTTGTCGCTAACGAAAAAGAAGCGCGTAAAATTGTTTTTGAATTAAAAACAAAGAAGCAACAAATTTTAGCTAAAACAATATTACCACAAGATTTAACAAGTATTTTACAAAATATTGAAAAAGAGCAGCCCAAAGAACTTAATATTATTTTAAAAGCAGATACTCAAGGAAGTTTAGAAGCTATTTGCGGGATGATTGAAAAAATCAAAGTTTCTGATTTAAAAGTTAATATTTTGCGTGCTTTGGTTGGTACTATCACTGAAAAAGATATTTCTCTAATTGAATCATCAGAAAGTCTTTTAATAGGTTTTAATATTAAAATATCATCTTCTGTTTTAAAATTAGCTCAAAACCAAAAAATTAAAATTATTATGCATAACATCATTTATCGCATCATTGAAGATATTGAAAAAAAATTAAAACAAATGGTAAAACCTATTTTTGAAGAAGTTATCACAGGACAAGCCGAAGTAAGAAAAATATTCCATATTAGTAAAATTGGTAATATTGCTGGTTGTTATGTTACTCAAGGTATCATCAATAATAATGATTTTGCTAAAATAATTCGCGATGGTGAAGTTATATTTAAAGGTAAAATTAGCTCTTTGAAACATTTAAAAGACAATATTAAATCTTCTAAACAAGGTTATGAATGTGGTATTTTACTTGATCGTTTTAACGATTTTATTATCAATGATATAATAGAGACATCTAAATTAAACAAAATGGAGAATTAGAAAATGATTGTAACAACAGCTGAAAGAATGGCTAGCGCCATTAAAAAAGAATTGATTTTAATCAACGAAATTATTCAAGATGAACAAATAGGTTATATTAATTTAACCGATGTTCAAGTAACCAAAGATTTGTCTTTTGCTAATATTTATTATACTATTTTAAGTGACTCTCCAGATATTTTAAAATTAGTTTCTGATATGATTGAGCAAAATAAAGTAGTTATACGAATGGAATTAGCCAAAAAAATTAAAAATTTTAGAAAAATACCTAATTTAATTTTTAAATATGACAAATCTTTATCTTATGGTCTCCATATAGAAAAAATTTTAAAAAATATAAAAAAATAATTATTTTAAATTAGATGTGTTTGTGAGAAAGATTTGCATTTATTCACTTTACTATAAATTAGTCTCACTCTAAACTTTTAAAGCATACATCTTTCTATATTGCTCTCTCTTTTGAAAATTTGCTGTCTTGCTTTACACTATCACATCGCTGTTTATTTCTTTTATTGCTGCAGTAATGGTTGTTATTCATTTTTTGTTAGTTGATTGTTTTAAGTTTTACTCCAATGATTATTAAATAGTCTTTTTACCTTTTATCCTATCAACTAAATGATGTTTATGTGCGCTGGGAGAATTTATTTTGTGACTTTTAGGGATTTCAAAGTTACTTCTATAACGTACTTTGATTATTTTTAGACTCATTTTAATTATATTTAGTTGCTAGATAATATATTTAGAATATATATTTTAGCTCTTTGTTAATTTAATAGCTGTTTTGATGTTTCTGTGGTTCTAATTAACAATTTCACAGAAACATCTTAAAAATTTTCTTATAAGTTTATTTATTTCGTGTTTATGGAAGATAAATTTCTCTATTTCCGTATTTTCCCTATCGATAACATTTTGCTTAGTGAATTTAACTAATTTCGTGTTAATGTCTATTTTCTTGTGTTAACAAAACAAGCCGATTTTTAGGTTTTATGTGGTTGGTATTAGTAACATTTCTATCATAGTTAATTGAATTAGTTTATATTTGGATCTGTTTGACCATTCTTTTCTATCCAATATTTTTTTGGTTTTTTGAAAATCAATATTTTACAAACCATTTTTCAAAAAAATAAAAAGGCATAATCATGAAAATTATTATTGGTTTGGGTAATCCAGGACAAGAATTTAAAAATACTTGTCATAATATAGGATTTTTAGTTTTAGACTCTTTTTTAAAAGAAAATAAATATCAAATTATTCAAAATTCAGGTAAAGCTCATATTTATCAAATACAATTTAATAACTGTATATCTTTTTTGGTTAAACCACAAATGTATATGAATTTATCTGGAAAAGTAGTTAAAAATATTTTAGATAAATATCAAATTAAAATAGAAGATGTTTTAGTTATTTTAGATGATATTTGTTTGCCAGAAGGTGAAATTAAATTAAAACCTCAAGGTGGTCACGCAGGACATAATGGTTTAAGAAATATTATTGATTCTTGTAACACCAATAAATTTAAAAGATTGAAAATAGGGGTTGGTTATGACTCCAAAATTACTTTAAATCAATATCTTTTAACCCCTTTTAATTTGGAAAAACAAAAGCAAATTTTGCAAAATATCGATAACATTCAAGAAATTATAATCAAATTTATTCAAGGAATAGATTTTAATTCCTTGATGAATTATTATAATGTTAAAAACAAAAGCAAGTATTTATAAATACTTGCTTTTTAATTTATTTTTTTTTGGGATAATGATTATCTTTATAAATTTTAATTTTAGAAATAACTTTATCTTTGCATTGTAAAACTTCGAATTGGTATCCTTTGTAAGCGATTTTAATTTTTTCATCTTTTTGAGGGAATCTACCTAATTGTCCGATTAAAAAACCACTTAAAGTATCATAATCTCCACTATTAAACTCGATTTTAATAATTTCTTTAATTTCTTCTAAATTAGAAAAACCATTAGCAATATATTCCCCTTGGTCGACCTCTTTAATCATTACTTCTTCATCTTTGTCATATTCATCAAAAATTTCACCTAAGATTTCTTCGATTAAATCTTCAAAAGTAATAATACCTGCTGTTCCACCATGTTCATCAATAACTATTGCTATATGATTTTTATTGGATTGCATTTCGCGAAACAATTCACTAGTATTTTTAGAATCGGGGACAAAATAAGGTTTTCTAATGAAATTTTTGATATTAAAAATTTCATTATCGGTACGAAACATTAAATATTTAAAAATATCTTTGATGTGAACAACACCTATAATGTTATCAATATTATTTTCATAAACAGGAAAACGAGTATATTTTTGATTTCTAATAAATTCAATCATTTCTTCTTTAGTAATATCATCATTAATAGCAACAACTTGAGTGCGATGACGCATGACCTCAAAAATAGCTGTATGATCAAAATCAAAAATATTTTGAATCATATTATTTTCGTTTTTATCGATAATCCCTTTGCGATAACTTGAGTTTAACATTAAACGAAGTTCATCTTCCGAAACTGAAACATTATTTTTATTTGGGTTAATACCAAAAATCATTAAAAAAAGATTACTTATTTTAGTTAAAATCCAAACTAAAGGCTTAATAATCCAAGATATTAATAAAATCGGAGTAGCAAAAAAATAAGCGGTTTTAGAAGGAGCACTCATCGCTAAACGTTTAGGAATTAATTCACCAAAAATAATAGAAGCAACAATAATAATCGTTTCTATTAATATAGGTTTGAGCCACTTATTAAGAACATCACTATTATGACTATTAGATAGATAAGTGGATGTTACAATATTACCTTGAAAAAAAGTAATGATGTGAATCATAATTTGAATAACAGATAAAAAAGCAGTTGGCTTTTCTTTGATTTTTTTAACTCTTAAAGCTTTTTTGTTACCTTTTTTAATATCTAATTCTATTTTACTTTCATTAGTAGAAATAAAAGATATTTCACTAGCTGCAAAAAAAGCGTTTAATAAAATTAAAATGATTAACAATAATATTGGCCCCATCTTAAAAAACAACCTTTGGTATGAAAAAACCATTTTGTCGACGCATAATTTTTTTATGCATCTTATCTATCTTGAACAATTTTATACTATCACTATCGTCCATATTTTTTTTAAATCAATACCTCACTCTTATATTTAAATTTAAATAACTAACTTACTTTATTTTAACATAAATATGCAAAAATGTCAATTTTTTGTACTGACTACAAAATTTAAAAATTTTTTCAATTTATTCAAGTAATAGACTTACGAAATCGTAAGTCTTTTTTTGTCGATTTTCTTAATTTGAGGAAATAAGAAAAAATGAAAATAATCACAAAAGATTTTATTCAAGAAATGAAAATCAATTTTAAATATTTTATAGTTCGGTCATATTTAAAAAAATAAATTTTGATAAAAACGAAATTTACGAAAAAAAGCGGATTCAATTTCAGAAATGATAGTTAGAAAAATTTTGAAAGAAGTTTCAAATTGGAATTTTAATTATTAATTTTTTAGAAAAAAAGATTTATTTTTAAAAATGTTTGAAATTGTGAGTAGAAAAAGTACTCGTTTTCAAAAAAATAGAAAGCAAAGGTTTGAATGCTTATTTTTATAAAACAATTAAAAGTTTAATTTTTAATTTGAAAAGTTCAAAAAATCGTTGGTAGCCCAAAAGAACGATTTTAAAGAAAAATTTATTTCAAACTGATTATTTTTTAATAATAAACAATTTGGATAAAATGTTATTCTTTTTTGGTTTATTTTTTTTGGATAATTCTATATGGTAAGCTCCACGAAAAGTGAACTGATAAAGAACAACACTTTTTGAGACAAAAAAGACATGACTCAAAAAAAATGTTTACTATTACTTTTATTATACACTACTAAAATCGCATTTCAACATAAAAAAAATTTTTTTGTTGTTCTTTAGTGGTACAAAAAACATAAAAAATTAATAAGTTTTTTAACATAATTGCGTAAAAAAATAACTTTCATTTAATTTTACTATTGACAATAACATTATTTAAGTGTATAATAAAAGATATATATTATAAAAGATATCCCCGCGAGGACGATTTGCTAGTGTTTTACTTGCTTTTTCGCAATGTATGGCAATTTTGGAAAAATGTATGGCATTGCAAAAAAACGCAAGTAAATAACAAATCAAAACGACCTTATTTAGAAAAATGTATGGCATTTATTATTGTATATAAATACTATCGTTTATTAAAAACTAAAAATATTGCCCTTTAATAAGATTTTAAAAGGGGTATTTGAGAATTTTATTAATATACCCCCTAAGACGTCACTAAGGGGCAAAATTAAGCGCTATATCAATATTATAAAAATTAATTAAACTTTTTTTTGAAAGAATTTAAAAAAAATCAAAAAAAATAACCATTCAAAAATAGAACGGCAATTATTTAAAATATTTTTTTTATATTCAATTGGAGATAAATAATTAAGAATTTTCATTTTTCGTTTGTAGTTATAATAATGCATATATTTATGAATAATATTTTTAACTTGATTTTCGGTTAAGTATTTCATTTTTTCGTAATGGAGAGTCTCTTTTTTTAAATTAGCCCAAAAAGTACTCCATACATGCATTTTCGGTTGGAGTTGCTTTTGCTGAAAAACTTTGATACATATTTTTATCTTTTACTGCTTTTTGATATCTTTTGGAGGTATAAATACTACCCCTATCACAATGTAGGATACAAAAATGATTTACTTTAGGAATGGGTTTGATAGTTTCTAAAATAAAATTAATGTCAGTGATAGTTGCAATGTTATAACTGATAATTTGTCGGTTGTATAAATCAAGAATAGCTGATACATATATTTTTGTACCTTTGGCACCAATTAAAATATAAGTCACGTCAGTACATAACCTTTGTAAAGGTGTATCGGCTTGAAAATTATTATTAATAAGATTTTTTAAATTATTTTCTTTTTGAATAGCTAAATTATAATAATATTGATGCTTGCGTTTAACTCTTTGTGAAAGCAAACCGAACTTATGCATCTGAGGTGTTCCGAAAGTTTAGACACTTTTTATTTTTTAAAAAATCTTTAAATAATTTTTGTCTTAACATTTTAATCCTTTCTAAAAACGTTTTTAGAAAAGATATGAAATGATTTTTTTAGTCTTTAAAACAAAAAAAAGACTAACTTAATAGTTAGTCTTAAAGAAATTTTAAAAAATAAAAAGTGTCTAAACTTTTGGAACAGCGCACATTCTTAAATTAAAAATATAAACACCCATTTAAAGAATTATTTTGCCTCTATATGACGTTTTAGGATGTATTTGTGAACCCCCCCCTCTTTTTCAAATAACAAATATAAAATACCTTAAAAGCCAATATTTTGATTTTAATGTTTTAAAAATATTATTTATTACATAATTACGTAAAAAAATAATTTTATTTATATTTTAGTGTTACAAGTATTTTATACTATTATAAAATAAAACTTGTTATTTGATATAAAATTTAAAAAATAATAAATATTATTATTTTATTTTCGTTTTGTTGTTTAAAAAAATGTTTTCATGATATAATAATAGTAATTAATAAGCAATTTGGTTTTTCGAAAAAAATCATATTTTTTTTCGACAAAATTGTTGCTCTCAACTGGTTCTATTTTTGTGGAGTTTATCAATATTTATCTTTGTCATTTATGTATTTTATATTGTAAATTATCGATATTTAATGTATTCAAATTTAATAAATTTATAAAAAATATTAAAAATTCATTAAGAAAGAGAATAATTATTAGGAAAATGTTAAAAATTAATAATATTTCAAAATTATATAAACAAAAAAAATATTCTTTTTTAGCTTTAGATAATATTAATTTAAATTTTCCTTCCAAAGGATTAATTTTTATTGTTGGTAAATCTGGTAGCGGCAAAACAACTTTAATGAATATTTTAGGAGGGCTTGACAAGTATACAGAAGGAGAAATTTTATTTAAAAATAAATCTACAAAAAATTTTAATGATAATGATTTTGATAATTATAGAAATTCTGTAATTGGATTCATTTTTCAAGATTATAATTTATTAGATGATTTTACAATCTATCAAAATATTTCAATTTCTTTAGAACTTCAGGGTAAAAAAGTTAATAATCAAATGATTAAATCAATTTTAGAAAAAGTTAATTTAATAAATATATCCGATCGTTCCATCAAAGATTTATCTGGTGGCCAAAAACAAAGAGTAGCTATTGCTAGAGCTATAATAAAAAATCCCGAGATTATAATAGGAGATGAACCAACAGCTGCTTTAGATAGTAAAACAAGCAAAAATATTTTTGAAATTTTCCAAAAAATATCTAAAGAAAAATTAGTAATTATTATTTCTCATGATTTAGAAGCTGCATATAACTATGGTGATCGTGTTATTGAGTTAGCGGACGGAAAAATTATTAATGACAAAACTAGAAATAATAAAAATATTTTCGAAGAAACATTAAAATTAAAACAAAACGCAGAATCCATTAAAGATTCTTATAAATGTATTAAATCTCGTTTACCTTTTAGTAAATCTTTTAAAATAGCAATTAACAATATTAAAAAAAAAATAACTAGTTTATGTTTTAATATTTTTTTAAGTGTTTTTGCTTTAGTTTTTTGCGGATTAGCATTAACTTTTTATTTTTATGATAAAGAAAAAGTTTCTATAATGTCTTTGAAAAATAATCCAGAGATACCATTAATTATTAGATTAAAAAATATTTATTCTAAAATGACAAATTCAGATATAGAAATTTTAAAAAATAAATATCCTGAAGCGGATTTACAATCTGTTTACTCTTATGAAGAATATTATTTTTCTTCTGAAATAAAAGAAGCTTTAAATAATTTATTTCGTGATAATCAAAATGAAATAACAGAAAAAATAAAAAATTTTTTTATAAAAGATAATAAAAGAATTGATATCGTTATATTTGATAATACAGAAAACTTTTGGAACAATATAGGATATCAAAAACCAACATTTCATGTTGAAGATAATGATATATTGTTTTCTAATTTATTGTTAAGTGAACTTGAAAATAATATAAGAGATCAAATTATAGATTCAGAAGAACAAAATAGAATATTAAATATTATAAATTTCAAAAAAGTTGATTTGAAAAATGAAGAATATAATTTTAATAAATTCGAAGAAGAAAAAGATATTAATGATAATAATTTGGTCGATAATTTTTTAAAAAGAATGATAGGGCAAAAATTAAATGAATTAGATAAAAAATTAGGTAATAAAAATTTAATGTTTATTTCTCAAACAAAATTCAACAATATTTTTGGTAATTTATTCAATGAATATACAAATAATAATTGGGATTTTGGAGTTAAAAGATTAATTGGTAATAAAGAAAAATTAAACGATCAACAATTAAAAAATTTAATATGTGAAAATAAAATATCAAATTTTTCTTTACAAAATATACCTACAATATTTTTTATAAATGTTTTAAATCCCATTTTAATATATTTAGTGATTATTTTTGGTTTTTTAGGGTTAAATTATGCTATATTCACAGTTATATTAATGTTTAACTTTATTTCAGATAGTATCAAAAATAAAATAAAAGATATTGGGGTTTTAAAAGCAATTGGAGCAAATAAATTTGATATTATGTCGATTTTTATTAAAGAAGTATTAATTATTGCAATAATAAATTGTACTTTATCTCTAAGTTTAATTTATTATATTATTAATTTCATAAATAAAAAAACATCTAATTTAGCTTGGATAAATATTATGGATTTTAATTTCAAAACTGTTTTTATTTTAGTTACTATGACTTTAACAATTTCTTTGATATCTACTTTTTATCAAATTATTAAAATTTCTCGTAAAAAACCTATTGATATTATTTTAAATAAATAAAATAAAAAAGACCAATTAAAGATTAATTGTTTATTTTTATTATTTATTATAAAAAAAATTATTATAAAAAGCTAACTTTTTTTAAAAATTAGCTTTTTTTTTAAACAAAGAGATTTTTTAATACGGTAAAACACTTAAAAAATTAATAAAGAAAAAAAGTTAGGTTATTTGTATCTAATTTTTTAGAAGTTTTTATTAAAATTAATAATTTATTAAAAAAACAATTATGACTTAAATTTTTCTAATAATTTTTGAAAAGCTTTTCAAAGTAAACTTATTATTTTCTTTTTCTAGGATCATTTTTTAAAAAAAATTGAAAGATTAAAAATCACAACATCATTTTACATTTCGTCAAAAAATCGATTATTTAACATAGATAACGAAATATTTAAACTAGGTTCTTCTTTAGGAGATGTGGAAAAAATAAGCAATGTAGACACAACTTACTACCTCCACTTCAACCATAAACAAGGCTATATAACCCTTTATACAGAAAAATTTAATACAAAAGAAAATAAATAATTAGAAAGAGAGAAAATATCAATGTTTAAATTAAAAATAAATTAAAGGAGTTTACATTTAACTAAAATTTTCAAAAAGGGGACAAAAAAATGAATGAAAGATTAACTGAAAGTTTTACCAGAGATTTGATTAGTCAAACTTATAATCAAGAAGAAGTTTATGTTAACAAACAAATTAGCAGTAATCAAACAATTAAAAAACTATTAGGCAACAAAAAACCTGATTTTATTATTGATTTTAAAGATAACTCTAAAAATATAATTGTTATTATTGAATGCAAAGCCGATGCTAAAAATCAAAAATAAGCTTTACAAGATGCAAAAAAATAAATATGCTTCTCTATTAAAAGCACGTTATAACGTGCTTTATTATAGTATATCGGGGCCAAATTTAAAAAGAAGTTGTATTGAAGGGCGTTTGTGGTTCAAAGAACATAAACAACCATTTCCGAATAGTATTACAAAATTATTAAAATATCAAGATATTTCCAAATGGTTATATAAATTAACCGATGATAAAAAAAAATCACATATCCAAAACAGGATTGAATATCAATAAAGTATTTAATGAAAGATTAGAAAAAATATCAATCCCAGCACACGAAAGACCAATTATAATTGGTTGTTTTTTAAGTTTGGACTGCCGATGATTTTTTGAACTTTTTTTAAATTTAATTTTTTTCAACTTTTCTTGTTTTTTTGTATATTTTTTGATATAATTGGTTATGATGTTAAAAATAATTTTTAATTTTTACTTACATATATATAGACACTAAAAAGTTGAAAAAGTTAACAAAATTATTTTTTTGAAAGATAATTTATGAAACATATCGAATTAGAACAAAATACTTTAGCTTGGCACAAACATCGCCAAAAATATATTAATGCTTCTGAAGTAGCTTCTATCATGGGGCTTAATCCCTTTGAAACACGAGCACAATTACTTAAAAGAAAGCTTTTTAATATCAAGCTCAAAGATAACCAATCAATGCAAAAAGGTCGCATTTTAGAGCCTCAAGCACGTACTTTTTTTAATCAAAACAATCAGTTTAATTTTAAACCTAAAGTTTTTGTCAAAGATTATATGTCTGCCTCTTTAGATGGATGGGATGCAAAAAGACAAAATTTATTAGAAATAAAATGTCCTGTTTCCTTAAATACTTTTACTTGGCGAGCTTTTTTTCAAGAAAACAAAATTCCTATTTTTTATTATGCCCAAATTCAAGCTCAAATATATTGTTCTGAAGCTTTAAAAGCTTATTTTTTAGTTTATCAAAGCAATAATTACAGCAAAGTAAAAGAAGTTCAAGAAGATGAAATTTTTATCAAAGATATGATTAAGCAATGTTATCTTTTTTTCCAATTATTCCAAAAAAGTAAACAAATACAAGAAACACTTAAATTCTAAATCTAGCTTTTTTTGTTTTTAAAGAAGAAAAATATTAAAATTTTTTTCTTTATTAAAGTTTATATTTAAATAAAAAGTTGACAAAGAAAATAAAAAAAGATATAATATAATTAGTCGTCTTGATTTGTTTGAGGTTGGTTAATTGGAAATTAAATTATTGTTTTTTTGAAAAGGAGGTAGGAGAATTAATGTCAAAAACTTTTTTACGAAAAGGGGAAACCATTGAAGAAACTTTGCGTAGATTTAAACGTGAAGTCGCTAAATCTGGTATTTTAGCGGAAGCACGTCGCAAAAAATATTATATTAAACCTAGCGTACAAAGAAAAAATCGTCAAAAAAGCATGCGTGGTAAAAAACGTTAGTGCTTGAATTAATAAAAAAGCTACTTGAAAAAAGTTGCTTTTTTTGCTTTTTTTCTCTTATTAGTTTTTATTTTTGAAAAATTATGACTTTCAAATCAAATGAGGAAATATAAGTCGATGAAAATTCAAATTCATAACCATACTTCTTTTGATATTAACGCTTATCAACAATTATTAACTAAATTATTTAGTAAAGTCAAAGAACAAAACAAGATGCATCTTGTTTTTGTCACTCAAAAAAAAATACAACAACTGAATGCTTTTTTTCGAAAAAAAGACTTTGTTACAGATGTTTTATCATTTCCCAATGATTTTTCTTTTAACCCGAATTTAAAAGATGATTCTTTAGGGGATGTTTTTATTTGTTTTGAACAAGCTCAAATTCAAGCTCAAAAATTATTGCATAGTTTAGAACGAGAAATTGCTTTTTTAGCAGTTCATGGATTTTTGCATCTTAAAGGTTATCAACATCGCAACGAAGAAGAATTAAAAAAAATGATTCATTTAAAAGAGCAAATTTTAAAAAAAATGAATTTAGAACGTAAAAACAACTAAAAATAGAAATTTGAGGTTTTATATGAGTTTTAAATCTGGATTTATTGCTATTTTAGGGCGTCCTAATGTTGGAAAATCAACTCTCTTAAATACTTTAATAAATCAAAAATTAGCTATTACTAGTGATAAAGCACAAACTACTCGTCATAAAATTATTGGTATTCGTCATGAATCAAATGCCCAATATATTTTCGTAGATACACCAGGGATTAACCAATATAAATATTTATTGAATCAAAAAATGAATCAAATCGCTTTTCAAAGTGTAAGTGATGTTGATGTTATTTTATTTGTGACAGATTATTTTTATCATCCCAAAGAAAAACCTTTATTAACTTTGATTTTTAAAAAAAAGAAACCTATTTTTTTAGTGATTAATAAAATAGATTCTTTAAAAAGTAAAATTCAAATTGATGCTATTATTTTGAGTTATTTAAATCATTTTCCTTTTCAAAACGTGATTCCAATTTCTGCCATTAAATCTCAAAACATCATACCATTAAAAGATAGTCTTTACCAAAATATGCATGAAGGTGTCCCTTATTATCCTAAAGATGTTATAACTGACCAAAAAAAAGAATTTTTGATGTCGGAAATCGTTAGAGAAAAAATTCTTTATTATGTCCACGAAGAAGTACCTCATGCAGCTACAGTTGTTATTGAAAAAATACAACATTTAGGTAAAGATTTATTAGAAATATGGGTTTTAATTTTGGTAGAAAGACGCTCTCAAAAACAAATTTTAATTGGTTCACAAGGGTCTAAATTAAAAGAAATAGGTTCTCACGCTCGCAAAGATTTAAATATCCATTTTAACATAAAAAGTCATCTTCACTTATGGGTCAAAGTTGTTTCTAATTGGCGCAATCAAAAAGAATTATTAAGTCGTTTTGGCTATTAAATTCTTTAAAAAAAATAACACAGCTTTAATTCAAAGATAAATTTTTTAATTAAATTACAAAAAAATCAAAAAAATTAAGATTTTTTTAAATGACGCGTTTATGTTATAAATGTTGCTTATCAAAATGAAGGTTTGTATTTATTATCTTCAATTACAAATTAACTGTACGAACAACTTTAGAAACATACAACTTTTAATATATCCCCCCCTTTCTAGGGATAGCTTATATTTTTATGTGTTTTACTTCCTTTTTCAAAAATTATTTAATTTGTTGGTTCTTTTTGTTGAGCTGGCAATCTTTATAAAGCGTTAGTATTTTCTTATTTATGACACTTTTCCGTTATAGAAGTTTTGTGTTTCTTTGTCCTATCGTCTTTAAACAACTGTATTTGGCACAATTAGTTAATTTATTATTATGAATTATTTCATTCATCCATTTATTTTGATCCGTTTTTTTAATTTCCTCTTGAGTAATTTTGATTGTGGTTTTACTATTTAAACTATTTTTTGTAATTTCATTATTTTTTTTAGTATTTTTGGATTTACTTTTAAAAGATATGATAGAAATATCGTACTTTTTATGGTTTTAACACTTTTCGATTTTTGTTTTGAAATTATTGAAATTAAGTGTTTTATTATTCCATTATTGACTAACTGGTTAATTTTTCCAACTTACTCTTTTGATACCTTGAACTCCGATGATGAAGTCAAATAGTATAGCGAATGCATTCCAATTTTGATTTTGGGTTTAGATTGGTTGTATTGATTAGGTTAGTTGTTTAATAATTTTTCTTGTATTTATATCTAGTAAGTTCGAAAGTTTAGACTCTATTACGCTTTGTCAATTGATTGTTTCATATTTACCAATTTACCAATTTTTTTTCTTCCAACTGAATATGTAAATAAATATTTATTATTTTCACTTTATAACGACTATTATCTATTTTATTGGTTGATCGATTATTTTTCACTATTTCAAGTTAAATTACACTCTAACGATTATTAAATAGTTTCTCTTTTTTTTTTGAAATTCATCAATTGAATGATGTTTAGAAAATATATTCTCTGAACGTATTTTGTTTGACTTTTAGGGGCCTGCAAGTTTCATATGTAATATTCCTTTATAGTTTTAGATCAATTTTTTAGTTATATTATTTAAATATAACAAAATATTATTGAAATTGATAATTAAATAGCTGATAATGATGATTCTTTGGGGTTAAACACTGTTTTATAAATATTTCCAATCTCCTTAGTTTCGTTAACTTACTCGATAAGTTATGTTATTACAATATCTAGTTTGTATCTTTTTTTGCGATCACTCTTTGACTTGTAATAACTTTTTGTCCAGTTAATTCGGATAATTTCGCGTTTATGTCTGCTATAAATTAATATTTTTTTGTTTAATAGATTAATTCTATTACCTTAGGTATTATATGGTATATTGACATCATCATTAATTGTATTGCGCATTTATATTCCACTTAAACAATTAAATTAAAAAAACAAAAAGGAGTTTTTTGATGGAATACTTCGAAAAAATTATTAATTTAGCTAAACAAACAGGGTTCGTTTTTTCTGGCAGTGAAATTTATGGTGGGCTTGCTAATAGCTGGGATTACGGTCCTTTAGGTAGTTTATTGAAAAACAATCTTAAAAAAGCTTGGTTGCAAAAGTTTGTTCAAGAACAAAGCAACAATGTTTTATTAGATAGTTCTATTTTGTTGAATTCTTCTGTTTGGTGCTCCTCTGGTCATTTGAATTCTTTTTCTGATCCTCTTACAGAAAACAAAGATAACAATAAAAGATTTCGGGCTGATAAATTAATTGAAGAACACCAACCAGGTTTAGATGTTGGTGATTGGACTTACGAACAAATGCATCAATATTTGGTGCAAAATAAAGTTTTAGGAAAAAGTAATTGGACTCCAATCAAGTCTTTTAACATGCTTTTTCAAACTCATCAAGGAGTTATTTTAGAAAATTCCAAACTTCTTTATTTAAGACCAGAAACAGCTCAAGGTATTTTTATTCAGTTTAAAAATATTTTAAAGGCGACTCGTAAAAAAATTCCTTTTGGTGTTTGTCAAATTGGTAAAGTTTTTCGTAATGAAATTACTCCAGGTAACTTTATTTTCCGTACTTGTGAATTTGAACAAATGGAACTAGAGTTCTTTTGTGAGCCAGGAACACAAAATGAATGGTTTGAATATTGGAAAAATTTTATGTATCAATTTTTAATCGATTTAGGAATGAAAAAAGACAATTTGGTTTTAAAAAATCACAAGAAAGAAGAATTAAGTCATTATTCCGAAAAAACAACTGATATTTTATTTAAATTTCCTTGGGGCCTAGATGAACTTTGGGGAATTGCTTCAAGAACTGATTTTGATTTAAAAAACCATCATAATCATTCTCAAAAAGACCTTACTTATTTTGATGAAACCAACCAAAAAAGATATTTTCCTTATGTTGTTGAACCCTCTTTAGGGGTAGAAAGGTTATTTTTAGCTTTTTTAATTAATAATTATCACGAAGATACTGTAGTGCAAAAAACACCTAGACAAGTTTTGACTTTTCATCCTTTTTTAGCACCTTATAAAATAGCTATTTTGCCTTTAATTAAAAAAGAACATGCTTATAAAGCTCAAGAAATACAAAATTATTTGATGAAATATTTTGATGTTTGTTATGATGATACCCAAAGTATTGGTAAAAGATATCGTAGACAAGATATGATAGGTACCCCCTTTTGTTTAACAGTTGATAATGAAACCATGAAACATAATACAGTTACTTTAAGAAATCGTGATACTTTGCAACAAGAAATTATGACTTTAGAAGAAGTTAAAAACTATGTTTTAGAACAAATAACTTTAAAGTGAAGACATGCAAAAACAATTAATTCAAGAAATTAACGAAAAAACTTCAATAGTTGATTTAGTCCAAGAGTTCGTTCAATTAAAAAAAGCTGGCAAAAATTATATGGGTTTATGTCCTTTTCATGACGAAAAAAGCCCTTCTTTTTCGGTTTCTCCCGAAAAGAACATTGCAGTTTGTATGTCTTGTAAAAAAGGGGGCAATCCTGTTTTTTTTTATCAAATCATTAAAAATGTTTCTTTTCGAGAATCAGTGATTCAATTAGGATCTCGTTTAGGTATAACTTCTTTAACATCTATCGAAAGCAATAATAAACATGCCCATTTATATAAAATTATGAAAGAAGCAACTGATTTTTATTGCGTCCAATTAAAACATAATAAAGAAGCATTACAATATTTAAATGCAAGAGGATTAGATGAAAAAATTATTACACATTTTAAATTAGGTTATGCTCCCAATGGTACTTATTTATCACGTTACTTAACTGAAGCAACAAATTTTAATTATCATGATTTAAAAATTTTAAGTTTGGTTAATCAAGATGAGCAGACAGGAAAATTTTATGATTTTTTTCAAAATAGATTAATTTTTCCGATTACTAATCAAAACGGAAAAATAATTGCTTTTTCAAGTCGTAGTTTAACCAATCAAACCCCTAAATATTTAAATAGCCCAGAAACGATTCTTTTTAAAAAAAGTGAAGTTTTATATCAATATTTTGAAAATCAAGCGGAAATCAGAAAAAAAGAAAAAATTATTTTGCATGAAGGCTTTTTTGATGTTATAGCATCTTTTAAAGCGGGAGTGAAAAATGTTGTTGCCACCATGGGAACAAATCTTACTGAAAAACATATTCAACTTTTATACAAATTGGCTAAAAAAATTATTATTGCTTATGATGGAGATTCATCAGGAAAAAAAGCATCCTTAGTAATTGGTTCAACTTTACAAAAAAAAGATTTTGAAGTTAAAATTCTTGATTTCCCTGATAATTTAGATCCTGATGAATATATTAAAACTAAAGGGGCACAAAAATACCATCAATTGTTAACTGATCATTTAATAGATTTTTTATCTTTGCGAATTGATTTAATTTGTCAAAAAGTTAGTTCGAATAATAGAAAAAAGATTGAAAATGAATTAAAAATGTTATTTCAAAATCAAGATTTGGCGACTAAAACAGTTTATCAAGCATATCTTGAACAAAAATATCAACTATTTATCAATTTAACCATTAACGAACCAAGCAAAAGCACTCCAATTTTGATTCCTGCAAAAAAAACAATTAACTATAAAAAATTTGATAAAGAAATTCATATTTTAATAGAATTTATCAATAATAGGCTCTTTTTTGAAAAAAATTATCAAACAAATGATGATGCATCAGTTTATTCATGCATTGCAGTCCTTTATTTTGTTGCCAAAATTAAAAATTATTATCAAAATAATCCACAAGCAAAATCAATTCCTTGGTCTATTTTGGAATCAGAAAGTAATAACGAAGAAACTAATTTATTGCTGGAAGAAATTAAAAAACATCATTTTTTTAAAGATAAAGTTTCTTTGGAACAAGTTAACTTTGAAAAATATATTCAAGAATTAAAAATTGCTAAAAACAAACAAGAATTACAAGAAGAAATTGATAGGATAAAATTAAGTTTAAAGACAATTACTGACTTCAAAGAAAAAGAAAAATATTTACATGAATTAAGTGATTTACAAAAAGAACTAAAAACAAAGTGATATTAAAAATCAACTAATTTGTTAACTTACCAATTTTTGAAAAAAATAAGAAAATAATTTAATAAAAAAAAGGGGTATTAAAAATGAATTTTAAGGACATCATTAAAACCTTAAATGATAAATCCAATACAAAAAAAGAAATCACTTCGCAAATAATTAATTCTTTTATCAAGGACCAAAACTCAAAAATTTCTTATCAACAAATTGAACAAGAGTTAAAAAAACAAGGGATTAAAATTATTTCTTCTTCTAGTAATAATTCTTTTTTAAAGATAACTCCAACAAATGAAAATCAAAGTATAATTAATTTAGACAATATTGAAAAAAACTCCTCATATATTGATAATATAAATAATGAAGAAAAAAACACAGAAGACCCTCTTTTAATAGATGAATTTCAGGAAAAAGAAGTAGAAACAAAAGAATTAAATTCTCTTAATTGTTTTATAGAAAATGATTCAAAATCAGAGACAGACTTAGATTTAGAACTTGACATAGAATCAGAATTCGTTCCAGAAGATGATAAATTTACTAAAGAAGATATTTCACAAATTAGTTCTGACATTAAAATGGATGATTCTGTTAGAATGTATTTAAAAGAAATAGGTCGTATTTCTTTGCTTTCAACAAAAGAAGAACAAAAAAAATCAATTGCAGTCTTTTGGGGTAAGAAAGCTAAACAAAAAATGGCTAAATTCCACAAGCAAGAAATTTATTTATCCGACAAAGAAATTGAAGAATTAGAATCTCAAATTTTTCAAGCTCATCAAGCCAAAGATGTTTTGGTAGAATCAAATTATCGTTTGGTAGTTTCTATTGCTAAACGTTATATTGGTAGAGGAATTTTGTTTTTAGATTTGATTCAAGAAGGTAACATGGGTTTAATGCGTGCAGTTGATAAATTTGATTATCAAAAAGGTTTTAAATTTTCAACTTATGCCACTTGGTGGATTAGACAAGCTATAACAAGAGCCATTGCTGATCAAGCAAGAACCATTAGAATTCCTGTTCACATTGTCGAAACTATTAACAAAATGGCTCTTTGTACGAGAAAATTAACCCAACAATTAAAGAAAAAACCAACAGTTGAAGAGTTAGCAAGCAAAATGGAAATTCCTGTGGAAAAAATAAGAAGTATTCAATACATCGAAAAAAAACCAATTTCCCTGGAAGCACCACCAAGAGAAAATAAAGAAGATGAAACTTCTTTGGGTGATTTTATCTCTGATCCTAACATTTTATCCCCTCATGAATACATGATGAAAGAAGTGACTAAAAAACTTTTAGATGAAGTTTTAGAAAATACTTTAACCGATCGTGAAGAAAAAGTTTTAAAAATGCGTTATGGCCTTATCAATGGAAAAACCCATACTTTAGAAGAAATTGGACAATTATTTGGCGTCACCAGGGAGCGAATTCGTCAAATTGAATCCAAAGCTTTAAGACGTTTAAGAACGCCAGCCAAACAAAGTAAATTAAAAAGTTTATATCAAAATTAAAAATAAAAAAATGAAACGCATCCCCTTTATTGCCACTTTAACTAAAAATTATAATACTGTTTTAGATATTGGTGCTGATCATGGTTGGGTTTTGAAAAAAGCTTTCCAAAAAGGTTATATCAAAAAGGCGATCGCTTCTGATTTAAGAGTTAAACCTTTATTGCAATGTCAAAAAAATCTTAAAAATTATCCTGTAACTTTTTGTTTAAGTGATGGTTTTCAAAATATCAATCAAGATTTTGATTTAGCTTTAATTTGTGGTATGGGCACGCATACTATTATCAAAATCATGGAACAAGCCCCCGATAAAAGCAAGCATTTTTTATTAGGAACTCAAAGTAAATATTATTTTTTAAAACAATGGTTAAGAGAAAATAATTTCATCATTTTAGAGGAAAATCATTTATTTGATAAATTTTTATATTCTTTTTTAAAAGTAACTGGGATAAATAAAATTTAATTAAAAAAACAAGATTATTAGTTAAAATTGAAAAAAATAATTAAAAAGACTATCATTTGATAGTCTTTTTTGATAATTATTATGATTGTTAGTGAAAATGATAAAATTATTAAAAATGATCTTTTCATATGATTTTACTGTTTTTAGTAAAGATATTTAGATAATGATGATCTCTTTTATGTTATAATATCTTAAGATTAGAATTATAAAATACTGATATTTTTATATTCTTTTATCTAAAATTCAATTAAAACCAACAAAGGAGTAGGTATTTCTTTTGAAAAATTATAATGCAGATAGTATTCACATTTTAGAAGGTTTAGAGGCGGTTCGCAAAAGACCAGGAATGTATATTGGCTCTACCGCTGCCAAAGGATTACATCATTTAGTTTGGGAAATTATTGATAATTCAATTGATGAAGCTTTAGCTGGTTTTGCTAATGAAATCACTTTAGAAGTTTTGCCAGGAGAAGTTATTAGTGTTACCGATAATGGTAGAGGCATTCCTGTAGGAATTCACCCTAAAACCGGAAAACCAGCGGTTGAAACTATTTTAACCACTTTACATGCAGGGGGAAAATTCGATAACTCTTCTTATAAAGTTTCTGGTGGTTTACATGGGGTAGGTGCTTCAGTTGTAAACGCTTTATCTAGTTGGTTTAGTGTTGAAATTCATTTGGATAAAAAAATCTATTATCAAAAATATGAAAAAGGGATTACCGTCACCCCTTTAGAAATTATTGGCAAAACCAACCGTCAAGGAACGATTATTAAATTTTTAGCTGATTCTTCAATTTTTCAAGAAACTACTGTTTATGATTTAAAAACTTTAAAAGCTCGAATGCAACAATTATCTTTTTTAAATAAAGGTCTTAAATTAAATTTAATCGATCAAAGACAAGAACAACCTATCAGCTTTAGTTTTTATCATGAAAAAGGGTTACAAGATTATCTTAATTTTGTTAATCACTCTCATCTTCAAAAACCTTTTCATGAAGTTTTTTATTTAGAAAAAGAACTTCCTAATTTGGTTTTAGAAATTGTTTTTGAATATACTATTAATCACAATGAAAAAAACAACCAAGAAGATGAACAAATAATTAAAAATTATACTCAAGCTCAAAAAATTTATTCTTTCGTCAATAACATTCACACCCACGAAGGTGGCACACACGAAGAAGGATTCAAATTAGCTTTAAGCCGTAATTTATCTAAATATGCTAAGGAATTTAATCTTTTAAAAAAAGATGAAAGTTTGTTAAGTGAAGATATTTTAGAAGGAATTACAGCTATTATTTCTTTGAAACATCAAGATCCTCAATTTGAAGGACAAACTAAAGCTAAATTAGGTAATGTTGAAGTAAGACAAATTATTTCGCAAGTTTTTGGCGAGTTTTTAGAAAAATTTTTATTAGAAAATCCTTTTGATGCTAGAAAAATTATTGATAAATGCTTACTTTCTGCCAACGCTAGATTAGCAGCTAAAAGAGCGCGTGAAATTGTAAGAAATAAACCACTTGATTCTTTGGGTTTTGCTTCTAAATTGGCTGATTGTCGCAGTAAAGATCCTTATGTTTCTGAATTGTATATTGTTGAAGGAGATTCTGCTGGTGGTTCTGCTAAACAAGGTAGAGATTCACACTTTCAAGCTATTTTACCTTTGAGAGGAAAAGTCTTGAATGTTGAAAAAACTAAATCTTCCAAAATTTTAGCCAACAAAGAAATTAAATCCTTAATTCAAGCAATTGGCATAGGTATTAATATTAACAAAGAAAAAGGAATAAACCTTGATAAACTTCGTTATCATAAAATTATTATTATGACTGATGCTGATGTTGATGGCGCTCACATTCGAACCTTACTTTTAACTTTCTTTTTCAGAAATTTTAAGGTTTTAATTGAAAAAGGTTATATTTATTTTGCAAGACCTCCTCTATATAAATATCAAAAAGGAAAAAACATTACTTATTTTTATGAAGAAAAAGATAAACTTGTTTTTGCCATGAAAAAAAATATTAAAGATGGTTTTCAAAGATATAAAGGGTTAGGTGAAATGAACCCTAATCAACTTTGGGAAACTACGATGAATCCTAAAACAAGAACTCTTTTGCAAGCTTCTTTAAGTGTTTTACATCAAGAAAAAACTATCCAAAGAGATGACTCAACTTTTAATATCTTAATGGGTAAAAAAGTTTTTCCAAGAAAAGCATTCATTTTAGATAATGCTTTAGAAGCAGTCTTAGATGTTTAAAAATTAAATGCAGTTTGATTAACCCCCCCCTTTCTTATAAACTGCACTAAAAAAAGCGAAATTCAAAAAAAATAAAAAAATAATAAAAAGTTTTTGTGCATATTTACATTTAACTTTTTTAATTTTTAACCCTGAACCCTTCGATTATATAATCAACAAAAAAAGTAAAGAGGCAAAAAAACATGAGTGATCAAAATTCCAAATTAGAAAAAGATATTTTGAACCAAGGAAAGATCAAAGAAGTTAATCTGAGTGTAGAAATGCGAAAATCTTTTTTAAGCTATGCAATGAGTGTAATTGTTTCTCGAGCCTTACCAGATATTAAAGATGGTTTAAAGCCGGTTCAAAGACGTATTTTATATGGAATGAAAGAATTAGGTGTTTATAGTTATACTAGTTATAAAAAAGCAGCTCGTGTTGTTGGGGATGTGATAGGTAAATATCATCCTCATGGTGATTCTAGTATTTATGAAGCTATGGTAAGAATGGCTCAAGATTTTAGCTATCGTTATCCTTTAGTTGATGGTCATGGTAATTTTGGTTCCGTTGATGGCGATAAAGCAGCTGCTATGCGTTATACTGAAGTTAAAATGGCTAAAATTGCAATGGAATTAATTAAAAACATTGATAAAGAAACTATTGATTTTGTTGATAATTATGACGGTAGCGAAAAAGAGCCTTTAGTTTTGCCAACAGCGATTCCTAATTTGTTAATTAACGGTGCTACTGGGATTGCTGTTGGGATGGCAACTAAAATTCCCACTCACAATTTAGGTGAAGTAGTTGACGGTTTAATCAGTTATATCCATAATAAAGATATTTCTCTAAATGAATTAATGCAACACATCAAAGGACCTGATTTTCCCACTGGCGGAGAACTTTTGGGCTTAAAAAATCTTGAAAGTGCTTACAAAACTGGAAAAGGAGCAGTTATTCTCAAAGCTAAAGCTCATATTTTAGAAGAAAAAGGCAACAAACCTTTGATTATTGTGACAGAAATCCCTTATCAAGTTAAAAAAAGTGTTTTAATTGAAAAAATAGCTCTTTTAGTTAAAAATAAAATTGTTGAAGGAATTACCGATTTAAGAGACGAATCCAACCGTCAAGGGATGAAAATAGTTATTGAATTAAAAAGAGATGCCAATGCTAAAATTATTTTAAATCAACTATATAAACATTCACAATTAAGAGTATCTTTCGGGATTAACATGGTTGCTTTAGTTAATAGAAAGCCCCAATTAGTTTCTTTAAAACAAATTTTAGAAGCTTTTTTTCAATTTAGAATTCAAGTTATTAACAAACAAAAGACTTTTGAACTAAAAAAAGCTAGTGCAAGAAAACATTTAGTTATCGCTCTTTTAACTATTTTAAAAGATATCCAAAATGTTATTCAATTAATTAAAAATTCTTCGGATGCCAAAGAAGCCCAGCAAAAATTAATGGCTCAATATCAATTTGATGAAATTCAAAGTAAAGCTATTTTAGAAATGAGTTTACAAAGATTATCTAACCAAGAAACACAAAAATTAATTTCTGAAGAAACTAATTTAACACAAGAAATTGCTGAATGTCGAAGTATTATTGATTCTCAGGAAAAAAAAGAAAAAATGTTAGAAAAAGAACTTTTAGAAATTAAAAATAAATATCAAGATCAAAGAAAAACAGTTCTTAATTTGGATGCCCCTTTAGATTATAAAGATGAAGATTTAATTGAAGAAAAAACAATTGTCATTACAATAACCAATAAAGGTTACATTAAAAGTATGGATACTGACCTTTACAAACAACAAAAAAGAGGCGGTCAAGGTGTTGCTGGAATGAAAATATATGAAGAAGATGTCCTCGAACATTTAGCGATCACTTCCACTCACCATTATCTTTTGTTTTTCACTAACAAAGGCAAAGTTTATCAATTAAAAGGATATCAAATTAATTTAAGTGAAAGAATTTCTAAAGGAACTCCTTTGGTTAATTTACTCTCTTTAGAAAAAGGAGAATCTTTAACTTCTTTTACTAGTGTTAAAAATTTTGATCAATCAGACGAATATTTATTTTTCTCCACTAAAAAAGGGATAGTTAAAAAAACCCCTTTAAAAGAATATCGTAATATTAAAACAAGAGGCTTAATTGCCATCCGTTTAAAAGAAGGTGATGAAGTTCTTACAGTTGCCAAAACTAATGGTCGTCAAAGCATTATTTTAGCATCTAACAACGGTAATGCTATTTGTTTCAACGAAACTCAAACCAGAAAAACTAGTCGTAACAGTATGGGCGTTATTGGGATGCGTTTAAACGAAGAGGAGTTTTTAATTGGAACTGCTTTATTCGATGAAAATTCCAAAGAACAAAGTATTTTGGTAATGACTGAAAACGGCTTTGGAAAAATTACAAGCGTTAATCAATATCGGATTCAATCACGTAGCGGCAAAGGTTCTAAAACTATCAAAATCAATGAAGAAAAAGGAAGACTGATTGCCTTAAAAACAGTTACCCCTTTAGAAGATTTAATTGTTTCTTCTGATAAAGGACAAGTTGTAAGGGTGTCAATTGCTCAAATCAAAGAAACTAAAAATAAAGTCACCCAAGGAACAAAAATTATTAAATTAAAAACCTCTCATAAAGCTGTTTTAGTCGCAGTTGTTCCAAATGATGATTCTTTAAAAATCAATGATTAAAAAATAAAAAAAGGTACAACTTTTCCATGTCTTCGAAAAAAATAATCTCTTTGACTAAAATTACTAATTCTTTTTCTCAAACTAAAAAATTAGGTTTTTGGTTAGGAAAACATTTATCCTATCAAACTGACAAAACTATTATTTTATTACAAGGTTCTCTAGGAACAGGAAAAACAGCTTTTACTAAAGGTTTTATCAAGTCTTTTGGAATTAAACAACTAGTTGCAAGTCCTACTTTTGTTATGTTAAAAACTTATTTTGGAACCAAACAAAAAATTTATCATCTAGATTTGTATCGCGCTTCTTTGTCGATAGATTTTTGCGAAGATTTATTAGAAGATTTTAACAATCAAGATTTTTTAATTGTTGAATTTCCAGAAGATTGTAGTAACTACTTCCCTCATTTTAATTTTTTAGTCAAAATTGATTTTTTAAACGAAAAGCAAAGAAAAATTACGATCGAACAAGCAAAAATATCGTAAGAAAGAATTTTTAACTAATGACCCAAAAAAATATTTTAATTTTAGATACTTCTACCAAAAGTCAAATAGTAATTTTTTCAAGAAACCATCAAATTAAAACTTTGCAACAAAAACTCTTTTGTAAGGATTACGTTGCCACCATTATTCCTTTAATTGACAAAGTTTTGCAAGCTAATAAAGTTACTTTAAAAGAAATTGACACTTTAATTGTTGGTGTGGGACCTGGTTCTTATACAGGTTCAAGAGTAGCTGTGCTAACAGCTAAAATGCTTTCTTTAAGCTTACAAGTTCCTTTATATCGAATCAGTAGTTTACTCCTTTTATCTAGTGGTTATGATTTTTCATCCCTAACCCCTTTAATTGATGCTAGAAATAACTCTTCTTTTGCTCTAAGCCTTAAAAATAACCAAATTTGTTTAAAAGAAGATCGTTATGAGTTACCTTTTTTGCAAACTTTTCCGAATCATTTATTAATTACTCCTGAAACAATTAAAATTTCTCTTCCTTGTGTTTATCAGTTGATGACAAAAGTATCTAATCCTCATTTATTAGTTCCTAATTACCTTCTTCAAACCCAAGCACAACGTAATTTAAAAAAAGATAATAGTTAAAAGTTTTTTTCTTTTAGGTTCGCTTTACCAAGAAAAAGTGCACTGACAACAATTTTTAAAACTTTTTACAATTTTAATCAAGTAATAGACTTACGAAATTGTAAGTCTTTTTTTGTCGATTTTCTTAGTTTGAAAAAAAGAAGAAGCAAATGAAAACAAGTTTTAAAGAATTTATAATATGCCCATATTTAAAAAAAATATATTTTACTCTAAAAAAACTTTTTCAATCGAAAAATTAGCAAAATTTAAATCCAATTTTCAAGAAAATCAAAATGATTTTGATTTTTTTTATTTGACGAATTAAATAAATCAATCACAAAAGACCATTTATTTAATCCAGAAATCAATTTTAAAAATGAAATTGAATTAGAAAAATTTATATTTCATTTTAGACCGAGAACTAATAACGTACGAAAAAGAAATATTTCGATTTGCATTTAATTTACCAAAAAAATAAATTTAAATATTTCAATTAATGAATTAGTTTCAAATATTAAAATATCAAAAAAATTACTTTATCATCTAATTTGATAAGAAGTATTAAACCCCTAGAATCATCAAAAAAATAATAACAGCAATAAAAAAGAGAATTTTAGTTAATTTAATTATATCTTTTACAATAAGAACTAGGAGAAAAAGTCATTAAAATCGAAAGAAACAAAAGAAGAACTGAAACAAAAAAACAATATGCCAAATTTTATCAACTTATATTACTGATAAATAATCATTAAATTTGACCTAATAACTTTTTTTTGTATATTTAAAATATAAAATTGTATAATAGTGATACATTCATATTTTAAATATTTGATAATAATCATTATTATCGGAGAGGAAATGAAATTTATGAATGATAATATTTTTGTAAAAAACTTTTTAACTATTTTAGTTGTAGTTGTGGGAGTTACAACTTCACGCATAATTATTAATCACAAAACACCAAAAGACAATCATAATAAATCAACCACAAATATTTTGATTAACGTAGAACCTTCAACAAAAAATAAAATCACAAAAAAACAAAAACTAATAAAAAATTTAAAAAAAGATTTTCTGATTTTAATAAAAGAGTTTGAAATTAAAAATATTAATATTAATAAATATTATAATCTTCCCCCCGGTGATTTAAATAATTTAGAATACTGATTTTAAATTGGGGCTTAAAACATTTAATGGACTAAAATGAATTACCTAAAATATTTTGCGGTCAAGATATAACTAAATATTGCATAGAAAACATCGTTAAAAACAATTATTACGAAAATGAATTTAATGAAATTTAATAAAAGATAACCAAATTTAAGTATAAAATAAAACAAATAATTCTAAAAATAAAAATAACACAATTTCATTTTAACAAAATAAAAACTTATATTCTTTCAGAAATTGACGACAAAACTTTATTACCAGAAGAACTTTCATATCAAAAAACATGTGATGATTATAATCGCCAAATCACTCAACAAATTAAAAATAAATCCCCTTCGTTAAAATTGCAACAAACCAAATTAGAACAAGATAAAAATGCAATTGTAAAAGAAATCTATCAAATACAATTACAACTACAAACCCGAGGACAACCAATCTATAATAAAATCCTAAAATCTCTAAATTACAAGACGAAAAATCGGAAATAGCCAGTCCAATTAGACAAGTTAAAATTGACACATTGGTAAATCAAAAAATAAAAAAAATATTTCACTTAACAACTAGGAGAAGCTAAAAAGATTAAAAAATGAATTAATTCAATTACGTGATGAATTAGAGGAATTTAAAAAAAGTGCCAAAAATCAGTGTAATTTCTCGACTAAACTCCTTTTTTACGAAAATCACCCTCAACCGAGGGATAAAAATAAAAGGAGTTATTGATGAATGTTTAAAGTAAAAAAACAATTACACTTATTTAAAATAATTTTATTCGTTTGTTTAAGGTTATTATTTATTGTTTAATAATAATCAAGTTAATAGCGATTGGAAAATAATAATGTCACAAAAAAACAAGCAAATAAAAAAATATTTGATAATAATGTTTTCATTGAAAAAATAGAAAATCTATGCAAAAATTAACAAACTAAAAACTTATATGATAGTGATAGCAATCAAAATGAAAAAGAATTATACATAGATAATATTTTATTTTTACAAATGGTACAAAATTCAATAAATAAATATCCACATTTAATTAATAAACAAGTGCAAGAACAAATCAAATAGATTATTATTAACGGCATTAAAGAAGACAAAATTGAAAATTATTCCTATAATTGATTTGATTAAAGAACTTGATTTATTAAATAAATTAAATATAAATATATTTTTTTGTTACAAAAAAATAATCTACATATAAAATAGTGTTTATTTAAACGGATTTTATAATGTAAACAAATTTCTCTGATTGAAAAGAAAAATAGTTATTCTAAACTTTCAATTCTCTCCAATCCCTCTATGAAATCACCTCAACTGAGGGATAAAAAAACAAAAGGAGTTATTAATTAATGTTTAAAGTAAAAAAACAATTATTTTTATTTAAAATAGTTTTATTAGTTTGTTTAGGGTTATTTTTAATTACTAATATTCATCAAGTCATGGCGATGGATAATTATAATTTAAATGATCAAAATGCAATAAATAATAAAATATATCAACTTTCATTAAAAAAAGAAAACTTATCTAAGAAAATTTTACATTGTGATAAACTTAATTTAAATACTATGAATTTAAAACAACAATTAAAAATTTTAGATCAAACAATTGAAAAACTTTATCAAAGACTTTCTGTTATCAATACTTTAAAATATATAAATGAAAAAATTTGGCGTTATTCATACGAACGCAATCAAGTAGCTATAAAAATTTTAAGTAGAACATATCAAGATACAACAATAGAAGAACTTAATAATAAATATCAAGAAATAATTCAAAAAATTAATAATTTGAGAGAAAAATATATTAATTTACAATACAAATTAAATGAATTTCATTAAATCACATTATATAAACTAACCACCCTTCAAACCCTCTACAAAATCTCCCCCCCCTCAATTAAAGGATAAAAAAACAAAGGAGTTATCAATTAATGTTTAAAGTAAAAAAACAATTATTTTTATTTAAAATAGTTTTATTAGTTTGTTTAGGGTTATTTTTAATTACTAATATTCATCAAGTCATGGCGACAGAAAACAGTAAAGGTAAACAAATTTTAAATGACAAACCTAGTGATAAAGAAATTAATGATTTTTTTAAATTAGTAAAAAAAAGTCAAGAAAATATCAAACAAATAAAACAAAAATATCCTCATTTAAAAAATGCTCCCATAAAAGAAATAGAAAATTTCTTGTTTTTTAATATAAACCAACAACGAACAAATAACAATAAAAAAAAATTAGATTTAAATAAAATCCCAAAAGAAAACTAAAATTTTAATAGACTCTCCTTTATGAGAGTCTTTTTTATACCCTAATTTCTCTTTTTTTCACATACTACACTACGTAAAAAGGCGTTCATAATTAATATAAAAAATATCAAAAGGAGGATAAAAACATCAATAAAATCATAAAAAAAATACCATTTCTTATTTATGGTTTTTTAATTTTTGCACTGACAATAAAATTTAAAACTTTTTACAATTTAATAAAGTAAAAGACTTACAAAATCGTAAGTCTTTTTTTGTTGACTTTCTTAGTTTAAAGAAAGAAGAAAAAAATGAAAACAATTACAAAAAAAAATTATTCAAGAAATTAAAATAAGTTTTAAAGATTTTATAGTTATACCGTATTTAAAAAAAATAAAATTTGATAAAAATGAAATTGACAAAAAAAAGCAGATTCAATTTTAGAAACGATAATTAGAAAAATTTTGAAAGAAGTTTCAAATTGGAATTTTAATTATGAATTTTTAGAAAAAAAGATTTATTTTTAAAAATGTTTGAAATTGTAAGTGAGAAAAGTGGCCATTTTAAAAAAATAGAAAATAAAAGCTTAAATGCTTATTTTTATAAAACAATTAAAAGTTTACTTTTTAATTTGAAAAGAGATTTACCCTCAAAAAAAAATTTTCAATCGAAAAATTGGCAAAATTAAAATCAAATTTTCAAGAAAATAAAAATTCAATTAATTTATTTAATTCATCAAATAAATTAATCACAAAAAAATCATTCATTAAAACTAGCAACAATTTTTGAAAATAAAACTAATTTATAAAATTTATATTTTATTTTAAATCAAGTTTTAACACCACACTAAAAAAGAGATATTTTTATTCTCTTTTAATTTACTCAAAAAACAAATTTAAATGATTTCAATTAATAATTCAGCTTGGGCGAGAAAGATGCCTAATTTACTAGGGAATTAACCACTCCTACACACAAGATAATATGTGACATCATGATCTCGGTTTTCGGAACGAAAGAACCAAAAATTACAGCACAGAGATCGAAAGCGGATTGAAGGAAAGCTATAACCTAAGATGAACCCGCAAGATGATATTCCTACGGATAAGTTCGGAAATGAACCTAAGAGAATAAAGAAATGCAATATTAGAGCTCAGAGATAATAGCAAAACACTCTGAAGTTAGCTATTTAGATATCATGGAGCTGGATATTTAAAATTATCAATTAAAAAAGCTAATTATTCACCTGGCTAAACGGTATTTACCTAAGCCAAGGTCATCTCACCTAAGGGAATTGGTAGTAAATTAGAGTAACTTTTATCTCCCTAAAAATCACTAGGTAACTAGTTAAAATATCATTAAGTTGATAGATTCAAGGAAAAATCAGAACCGTATAGTAGTCGTAGAAAGTTCAAAGTTAATTTTGGAATAAATTAATGCACTGACCTACCAAGGAAAGGGATAACAACCCTCACAAGGCGAAAGGGGAACCAAATCTCTTCACGTCAAACATAATAGATGGGAAAGCAGGTGATCCCAACAAAGACAGACTCACAAAGCGGAGATAGTCTGGAGGATGTAAAGCAAACTCAGAAATGAGAAATGCAATAGAGTAAAACTGTTACCTGGGGGATGAAACAGAGTGATTCCATTAACCCTAAACCCTGAAGGTTTCAATGACGGACTGATGAAAATCAGCGGAGATTCGGAACCGCCGTGTGCTTGGAAACTTGCTCGCACGGTGGTGTGTGGGGCTCATGGTAATAAGATTAAACTCTGAAACGCCATGATTCTATCACGATCAAACCTCGAAATATCAAAAAAAATTCACTTTAGAGCGTCCCAAAAAAACTGAGTTTACATTTTTCCTTTAAATGTTCACTTTTAAAATTGATATGTTTCTTTTAAGTTAATACTATTAGTAAAATAAAAAATTGCAATAATTTCAATAATCAAACTTATAAAAAAAGAAAATATGTTAAAATTATTTTTAAATTTAAACATTAATTAATAGCTCCCTTTTTTATTGATTAATGAAAAGTTTTTTTCTGAAAAAGAATTATTGTCATATAAAAAAATAACTTAAAAATTATAAATAAAAGACCAACTTAAAAGTTAATCTTTTATTTAATTTTGTGTGGGTTTTTTGGAGCGCACTTCGCTTATTTTTTATACTAAAAATTAAAATTATTTCAAAGTTTTTTTAATTTGAAGGCTTATAAACATAAGCTAATTTTACCCCTGTAACACCATTAGGGAAATATTGTTGTAGATATGTTAGTTGATGCAAATCATTATAAATATATTCATATTTAAAATTATTGCTTGTTTGTAGATTGTCTTCTTCTTTGGTGATAATTTGTCCTAGTTTGTTATATTTATATATATAGTTTTTTTCATATATTCCATCAGGATTATAACATTCTTTTTGTTTTATTCGTCCGTTTCGTTGGTAAATTAAATTACATTTTTCACTTTTAGAGTTATCAGAGTTATAATATTGTAAAGAGGTTATTTTGCCTTCGTTATTGTAAAAATATTTTGGGTTGTTAGAAAGTTTTGTGTCTTCAAAGATAATATAATCATTTAAAATTTCTATACTGTTTTCTTTTTTAGTTAAATTAAGATAGATAGTGTTAGCTTTTTCTGTTTTAAACTTTTCAGGCAATTTTATTATTTCTTCCTTGGGCCAATATATTAATCCAATAATAGTAGCACTTATCACTAAGATTAAAAGGCAAATAAAAATTAAGTATATTTTTTTTCTTTTCAAGTCATTTGTCTTTCAATGGAGTTATTTTGTAATAATGTTTATGTATGACATCATTATTACATTTTAATTATATAATTTTTTAGTTACTAATCGTCTTTTTAAAAGTAATTTCCCTTTTTATTTTTTTATTTTTATTAAAATAAATAGTAATGAAAAAACTCAAAAAAAGAACAAAAAAGACTATCTAAAAAGATAGTCTTTAATTTTTCTAAAATGATAAGGGGAAATAAAAATGTTTAATTAACTTGAGATAAATATTTATTATTTGTTTGTGTTTGTTTAAACTTATTTAACTTCAAAATTAAAACTTACTGGGTCGCCTTTAAGATTTATTAGAATTTGCTTTAACTGTTGCTTTTAATTGATCATTTTCAATAGCAATTGTTACATCTTCAAATTCCACTTTAGCGTCTGCTTTTTTGACTTTATCTAAAACTTCTTGAATTTTTGGTTTACCTTTTTCAGCTTTTGTTAATGTAATTGTTTCTTTGTCAGAATATAAAACTTATAATAAGTCTTCAACTTCAAAATTAAAACTTACTGGGTCGCCTTTAAGATTCTTAGAATTTGCTTTAACTGCTACTTTTAATTTATTATCAACAATAGCAATTGTTACATCTTTTAATTCTACTTGAGTGTCTGCTTTTTTGACTTTATTTAAAACTGATTCAACTTCTGGTTCACCTTTTTCAACTTGTGTTAATTCAATTTTATCTTTGTTAGGTTTTAAAACTTCTGATAATTCTTTTTGAGTTGATGATTGTTCTGTTTTAACTTCAAAATTAAAACTTACTGGGTCGCCTTTAAGATTCTTAGAATTTGCTTTAACTGCTACTTTTAATTTATTATCAACAATAGCAATTGTTACATCTTTTAATTCTACTTGAGTGTCTGCTTTTTTGACTTTATTTAAAACTGATTCAACTTCTGGTTCACCTTTTTCAACTTGTGTTAATTCAATTTTATCTTTGTTAGGTTTTAAAACTTCTGATAATTCTTTTTGAGTTGATGATTGTTCTGTTTTAACTTCAAAATCAAAACTTACTGGGTCGCCTTTAAGATTCTTAGAATTTGCTTTAACTGCTACTTTTAATTTATTATCAACAATAGCAATTGTTACATCTTTTAATTCCACTTGAGTGTCTGCTTTTTTGACTTTATTTAAAACTGATTCAACTTCTGGTTCACCTTTTTCAACTTGTGTTAATTCAATTTTATCTTTGTTAGGTTTTAAAACTTCTGATAATTCTGTTTTTCCTAACATAAAAACTAATAAAACTACTAGTAAAACTACACAAATAGTTGAAATAATAGCGCCAATTATTAGCTTTTTCTTTTGTTGCTGTCCCATTTTAATATTTAGTATTTCCTAATTTTAAAATATATACAAATATAGTCTTCCTCTTCCTGTATATACATATTATCATAATTAATTCATTATAATACTAAAAAATATTTTTTCATACCCTTTTCCCTCCTTTATTTTTTTTGTAATTTTTCATTTTATTTCCATATTTCTTTAATTTTTAATATACTTTTTATCAAAAAAGTTTTTCTCACATTTACTTTTATTACAATATTATCGAAAAAAATATGTATAATTTAAATAACATAATTATTATTGTTTTTGATTATCTTTGTTTTTTTTAGTTTTTAAAGTAAAAATAGCATTTAAAAAAAACTTTGTTCACTTTTCACCTATTCATTTGAACCGATGATCAAGCTTTTGCAGAGCCATGTCTTACCACTTGGCTATAGGGCCGAAAAATAATGTTTCAAGTCACATTTGTTTTTTCCAATGGAGTTATTTTGTAATAATGTTTATGTATGACATCATTATTACATTTTAATTATATAATTTTTTAGTTACTAATCGTCTTTTTAAAAGTAATCCCCCTTTTATCTTTTTATTTTTATTAAAATAAATAATAATGAAAAAATTCAAAAAAAAGAACAAAAAAAGACTATCTAAAAAGATAGTCTTTAATTTTTCTAAAATGATAAGGGGAAATAAAAATGTTTAATTAACTTGAGATAAATATTTATTATTTGTTTGTGTTTGTTTAAACTTATTTAACTTCAAAATCAAAACTTACTGGGTCGCCTTTAAGATTATTAGAATTTGCTTTAACTGCTACTTTTAATTTATTATCAACAATAGCAATTGTTACATCTTTTAATTCCACTTGAGCGTCTGCTTTTTTGACTTTATTTAAAACTGATTCAACTTCTGGTTTACCTTTTTCAGCTTGTGTTAATTCAATTTTATCTTTGTTAGGTTTTAAAACTTCTGATAATTCTTTTTGAGTTGATGATTGTTCTGTTTTAACTTCAAAATCAAAACTTACTGGGTCGCCTTTAAGATTATTAGAATTTGCTTTAACTGCTACTTTTAATTTATTATCAACAATAGCAATTGTTACATCTTTTAATTCCACTTTAGCGTTTTCTTTTTTGACTTTATTTAAAACTGATTCAACTTCTGGTTCACCTTTTTCAACTTGTGTTAATTCAATTTTATCTTTGTTAGGTTTTAAAACTTCTGATAATTCTGTTTTTCCTAACATAAAAATTAATAAAACTACTAGTAAAACTACACAAACAGTTGAAATAATAGAGCCAATTATTAGCTTTTTCTTTTGTTGTTGTTCCATTTTAATATTTCCTTTCTATCATATTTTAGACAATTTTATTTCTTTAGAATTATCAATTTAAAATTAAAAAAATAATTCTACTATTATTATACTCTTTTTAATTTTTTTTCAACTAAAAATTAAAAAAACTACTTCTAAATAGTAGTTTTTTTTACTGTTGAAACTTTAAAAAATAAATGCTTATGCAGTTGGCCAAAGTGAATTGACAACGCTTTCGATATTGTCTATCATCAATGATGAAGTTATGTGATCGTTTAAAAATTTACATGATGGATCTTGTTTTACAATTAAAATTTCTTTTGATTTTTCAAAAATACTTTTTAAAGTACTTTTTAAAATTGGTTTCATCCAAATATCATCGTATTTTTCTTTGGTAAATTTAGAAACTGCAACGTCAGACCAACGTTCAGCTACTAAAATATCATCATTTAAAAGATTTATAAAAACCGTGATATATCTTTTTTTATCTGGAAAAGATTGCAATAATTCTTTTTTTATTTCATCAACTAATTTAGAAGTGGATAATTTGGTTTTAACGCTCAAAGAACTTGTAATAGTTTCTAACACTGTTTCTCCTGCAGAAATATGATTGGTTTGTTCTTGTGAATTTGGTTGATCATCATTAAGACCCCAAACATTTTGTAAAGGCATCAAGAATAAAACACTAAACGACATTGTAGTTAACATCAAGATAATTAAATAATTATATTTAAAAAAATTTTTTTTAAACAATTACCAATCCTCCTAATTTTGAAAATATATACAAATATAGTTTTCCTCCTCCTGTATATATATATTATCATAATTAATTCATTATAATGTTAAAAAATATTTTTTCATACCCTTTTCCCTCCTTTCTTTTTTTTGTAATTTTTCATTTTATTTCCATATTTCTTTAATTTTTAATACACTTTTTATCAAAAAAGTTTTTCTAACATTTACTTTTATTGCAATTTGTTTTAAAGCTAAATTTAATTTTTGGGCGATTGCATGATTGGAAAGGGTGCGCTGTTCCGTTTTTTTGGACGTTTTTTTATTTAAAAATTACTCTTTAAGACTTAAAAATAAGTAGATAATTTCATATCTTTTCAAACAAACAAATTATTAAAATTACAAATAAAAAGTGTCTAAACTTTTTTTAAATTTGCTAGTTTCAAAAGATATTTTTTTTAAATATTATATCATTTCACTAACTAGCTAGGGAAAAAAAGTGGAAAATCCCCCTAGAAAATGAAATTAAAATTATTTTTTTACGCAATTATGTTGTTTTTAAAAAAAGGTGCAAAAAGATAACCTTTTTCAAGGTTGAATATTTAAATAAAAAATATTATCTAAAATTTCTAGATAAACAGTTAAATTAGGTTTAATTAAAAAATAATTTATGAATTTTGAAGTTAATATTTTGTCGCCATAATCAAGGTTTATATCATCACCTTGATAAGCAAAAGAAGAATCATACCAACGGTCGACTAAAACAATGTAATTTTTGGATAAACCAGGAATAATGAGCTCTTCTTGGGTTTGGAGCGTGTTAGTTAAACTAAGTAAAAATCTAGTATTAGGCGATAAATTTGCTTGATGTAAAAATAAATTTCTAATTGGTTTACCGATTGAAGAACTTCCTAATCCTTGAATTAAGATTACTTTTTGTTTTTGATTTTTTAAATATTTTTTTAATTCATTGATTAAAGTAGTTTTTCCACTACCATCTAAACCTTCAAAAACGATTAATTTATTTAACATTAGGGTGAACCATTTTTTTAATTAAATTAATTGGTGAAAAAGGGATGAATTGGTTTGTGAGTAAGTTTTGTAAAAATTGATTTGCATTTTTAGAAAATAGATTGATGGCTTGATTTATGCCTTGAACTTTTCCGTTTGCAATTTTGTTGTTGAGTCTTTGGGATTCAGTGGCGTTGTTAGTTAATAAAAAAAACTGAAAACGAGTATCGAGTTTTTTTAATTGTTGGGCTTCGATAATTGTTTGTTTGTAACGGTCTCGTAGGGACGTTTTGAAATTGAATGCAATTATGCGCTTGGTTTTAGTGAATAAAACCAAATCGAATTTGATGTCGGGAATGAAGAATAAATAGGATTGCGTATAAAGGTTTGTGATTCCTTTGTTGTTTAGATAAAGTAAAATTAAGTATTCGTTTATTTTGCCACGAATTGCTTTTTGGCTTTGGGAGTTGTAGTTGTTAATTTCTAGATATTTGTTGAGATTATTGTGAGATTCTAACATATATTGATTAAAAGGTTTAGTGAAGAAAAATGGTTGACATATTTGTTTAGTTATGTTAACACATGAAGTTTGGTTATTAAAAACATTAATATTTTTGAAATGTAAATTAGTTAATTGATTCATTTTATTTATTCCTTTTTATTTTAAAACTTCAAATTTTTGAATTTGTGCACTGTTCCAAAACTTTAGACACTTTTTATTTTTTAAAAATTCTTTAAGACTAACTATTAAGTTAGTCTTTTTTTGTTTTAAAGACTAAAAAATAATTTCATATCTTTTCTAAAAACGTTTTTAGAAAGGATTAAAATGTTAAGACAAAAATTATTTAAAGATTTTTTAAAAAATAAAAAGAATTTAGAGGCCCGCAATCAATTAATTGAACTTCATTATCCGTTAGCAAAAAAATTATCAAACAAATTTAATTTCTATCCGCGAGTTTTGACTAAAGAGGATTTATACCAGGAAGGGATTTTAGGTAATATTTAAAAAAAATATCTTTTGAAACTAGCAAATTTAAAAAAAGTTTAGACATTTTTTATTTGTAATTTTAATAATTTGTTTGTTTGAAAAGATATGAAATTATCTACTTATTTTTAAGTCTTAAAGAGTAATTTTTAAATAAAAAAATGTCCAAAAAAACGGAACAGCGCATTGTTTATAAAAATTAAAATTGCATTCTCCTAATTGACCGCTGCGATTTTTGGCGATAATTACATTAGTGTATGGGTTATTGTCTGGTTTTTGATAATAACTTGCGCGATGTAAAAACATTACAACATCAGCGTCTTGTTCGATTGTTCCTGAATCTCTTAAATCTGTTAATTGTGGGCTTTTAACTTCTCTTATATTTGTTGCACGATTCATTTGACTTAAAGCTATGATTGGAATGTTTAATTCACTTGCTAGTTTTTTGAGTTCGCGTGAAATTACTGCTATTGCTTGATAGGTATTAAAATTTTGGTCTTCTTTTAATAAATGAAGATAATCAATAAACACAATATCAAGTCCTTTTGTATATTTCATTTGACGACATTTTGTTTTGATATCTTCAATTTTGTTGTTTCTATCGTCATCAATTAAAATATTTAATTTAGTTAACTCAAATTCTGCCTTAGCTAATTCAAATCTATCTTCTTTGTTTAATATTTTGTGTTGAAGTTTATTTAAAGGGATTTGTGATGTTGATGAAAACATCCTAATACCCAATTCTTCTGCTGTCATTTCTAAACTAAAAATTACTGCGTTTTGGTTTTTTTGGTTTTTATGAAATATTTTTGTAATGTTTGTAACTAGATTTAACATAAAAGCAGTTTTACCCATTCCAGTTCTTGCGCCTAAAATAATTAATTGTTTGTTTTTAAACCCAGAAACTAATTCATCGAGATTATCAAAACCTGTTTTGATTCCTATAAGTTGGTTATCTTCGTTATCAGTAATAATACTTTTCCGAAGAGAAGGGATTAAGGATTTTGTAGAAATAAACGGCAATTTAGTATTTTGGATAAATCCTTCAACTTGATTTTTGACTGTTTGTAAATAATTATGTATATTTTTAGTTTTTGATAATTCAATAGGTAAATGTTTGATTAAATCTAATAAATCAGTTTTAAGGGTGTTTTCTTTGATTAAATCAATATAAGTGTCTAAATATTGAGTTGGTGGGGTTTCTTCGGTTAATTCAATCAAATAGTCAATTCCTCCTATTTTGTTTAAATTATTATTAGTTTCTAAAGTAGAACTAACAGAAACGTAATCAATCTCGCGATTTAGTTTTCGTAGGTGCTTCATTGCCTCAAATATATAGCGATGTTGTGATGTGGTGAAATTGCGAGTTTCAATTAAAATTCTCACAGCATCCATCTTTTCTGGATTTAAAAACAAACTACCTAACAATGCACGTTCAGCTTCTAACATCTTTTCTCCTTTTTTGCATTTGGGTACAAAAAATACCCAAACTATTTATTTTTAATTAATAAATAATTTGGGTATTTTGTTGCTTTAAACCAGTTCACTTTTTTTGGGGCAGTCTAATTTTCATCATTTTATTTTGTCTACTTTTAATAAAATAATGATTGTTAGACAAAAAAATATTTTAAAATAAAAACAATTAAAAAGGAATAATAATTATTTTTTTTGCTACAAAAAATATCTTTCAAATTAAAAAAATAAAGCTTTTAAAAAATATATCAAGATACTACCATTTCAAAAAGGATTAAAAAAATTATCGAGTTTAAAGGAAACAAATAAAAAACTCTATCATATATATACATAGTATATATATACTAAAAGAATTATATAATTATTTTTTTTAACTACAAAGAAGCTAGTGTTACATCAATGTCCTTATATAGTCATTTTTTTTAAAGGGAATCTTTTTTCCTAAAAAACCAAACCAAAATATAGAATTAAGGGTTTTTTTGTTATTCTCAAAATAATTAAAAATTAATTATATTAATAGACTTGTTTTTCAAAGAATTTTTTGATATAATTCTAGTTAGAGTTATTAATATTAAATTGATAATGTAATTATTATACTAAAGAAGGAGATTAAAATTAAAAATGGCTAACATTAAACAACAAATAAAACGCAATAAAACTAACGAAAAACGTCGTTTAAGAAATATTTCTTTTAAATCAGCTACAAAAACAGTTATCAAACAAGTTAAAACTGCAGTTGAAAAATCTGATAAAGCAAAAGCACTATCATGCTTAAGTCTTGCTTATAAAAAACTAGATAAAGGTGCTTCTAAAAAAATCTATCATAATAATTTTACATCTCGTAGTAAAGCTAATTTACAAAAACTAGTTAATACCCTTGTGATTTGTTAAAAAAATTTATTTAATTTAGTAAGAAGAGAGGAATGTCAAAATGGCAAATAAAAAAAATTCCAATAATAAAAATAAAAATAGTGCAGTTAAAAAAAATGTTAAACCTAAAATAGCAAAAGAGGTTGTAAAAACAGCTAATGTTTCTCAATCAAATCCAACCAGTAAGAGTAGCAAAAAAAGTTTTTTATTTCTTTTAATTTTTATTACTGTTGTGGTTTTAATAGGTATTTTAGGATTGTACTTTCAAGGTCATATAACCAATTTTTTTAAAAAATAATAATTTTAAAATATTTAGTAGGCAAAAGCAATAACTTTTTACATTTTAATAGTAAAGATAATTTATCAAAAAAAATCAACTGATTTTTAAATGTATATCATTATAAATCTAGCAAAGGAAAACAGTAAAGTGATTAAAGAATTTTTTTGTTTGCTGTTAGGCGTTATTATTGGCGCTTTTTTAGGAGTTTGTTTATATTTTAAAGGTTTAGTTAATGAACCAGAATATCAATTTAACAAAGTTTCAGAAGACAAACAGTTATCAAAAAACGAATACTACAAAGATTTAACAGAAGCAATAACAGGTAAAACTGTAAAAAAAAGAAATATTACTTTTTTAGACAAAGTTTATCATTTTTGGTTGGAGTTTGTTAATGATAATATTACTAAAAAAATTTTTGATAAAAAAGTTAAACATATTGATGACATTTTTAAAACTATTTTTAAAGAATAATAATTTTTCTTCTTATTTTTATTAAAATCAAAAGTTATTACATGTTAGAACTCAATTATGTAGTTAATCATTTATCATATGTTTTAACAAAATTATAAATAGATGGTTTGTGAATTTTAATTTAAAAAAAGATAACGTTTTTTTGATTTTTTCGATTTCATTTTTTCTTAAAATTAAGAGGTATTGCATGTTAGAACTCAATTATGTAGTTAATCATTTATCATATGTTTTAGCAAAATTACAAACAAGAAATTATCCTTTACATGATTTGCAAAAACTTCCTCTTTTATCTTCCCAAAGAAAAGAGTTGTTATTACAAATCCAACAATTAAGACAACAAAAAAATAAGAACGCTCAAACAAACGCAAGGAAATTTCAAATATCTCAAAAAACCCTTTTAAATGCTGATAAAACTTTTTCTCGTCATCATTTACAACAATTAGAAGAACAGTTAAAAATAATCGAAGCTACTATTTTTAATATTTTAAGCAATACTCCTAATTTACCACATGATTCTTTACCGATCGGAAAAGATGATACAGCTAATCAAGAAATAACACGTCATGGTGCTATCTCTCAATTTAATTTTCCTGTTAAAGATCATGTTATTTTAGGACAAAAGCTTGATATTTTAGATTTTCAAAGAGCTACTAAAATTACGGGTAGTCGTTTTGTTGTTTGTAAAGGCTTGGGGGCACGCTTAGAAAGAGCTTTGATTCAGTTTATGATGGATTTACATAGTAAAAAAGGTTATCAAGAAATTATCCCTCCCTATATTATCAACGAAAAATCCATGTTTGCTACCGGTCAGTTACCTAAGTTTGCCTCTGAAGTTTTTCAAATATCACATCATAAGAATAGTTGGTATCTCAATCCAACAGCCGAAGTACCAACTATTAATTTGCATCGAGATGAAGTTTTTAAAAACAATTGCTTACCACTTAAATATGTAGCTTACACAACTGCTTTTCGTCAAGAAGCTGGTTCAGCTGGTTCTTATTCGCGAGGTATTTTTCGCCAACATCAATTTAACAAAGTAGAATTGATTCAATTTTGTCATCCCCAAAATTCATATTTTTTGTTAGAACAAATGTTAAAAGATGCACAAGCTGTTTTAGAACTTTTACAACTTCCTTATCGAGTAGTAGTGTTATCTACTGGTGATTTAGGGTTTAGTATGTCTAAAACTTATGATTTAGAAGTTTTTTTACCAAGCTCTAATTGTTATCGTGAAATTGGTTCTATTAGTAATTCTGAAAGTTTTCAAGCTCGTCGCGCTAATATTAAATTTCATAATCCTGATAACAATAAAAAAGAGTATTTACATATTTTAAACGGTTCTGGTTTGGCTATTGGACGTACAATGATTGCTATTTTAGAAAATTACCAAAACCAAGATGGCACTATTCAAGTTCCTCAAGTCTTAATTCCTTATTTAGGAACTAATATTATTAAATAAATCTTGTGTTTGAAGTCGAATCTTTTATACAAAATAGCTGATTCGGCCTTTTTTATTGTTAAAAATAGGAATATAGAAAAATATTTATTGAAGCAAAACCAATTGCGATTAAAAAATCCAAATTTATACCAAAAAAACATTCATCCAACTTTTCGGGGTATAATTTCGAAATACCCTTGCTATAATTCAGAAGCTATTGTTATATATCCTTATCTTTTATGTAGGATTAAAGAACACTCCTTTAAGTTTGTTAGGTGTTTATTTTGATGGCAGTAAAAGAGATACAAGTTCCAAAAGTAAAATTTCACATTCTTTAACTGATTTAAAAAAAATGCCAAATGGAGTAAAAAAATATGTATCTTTTTTTGGAATTTTTTCTAAATTAAACTAATAAAAAAACAAGTTTTTAATCTCTTTTTTTATGATAAAATAAGTCTAGAAACTTTAGCTTTTTTAATTAAAATCAAACCGAAGTGAGGCTGAATTATTTTATGACAACAACCAAAGAATATCAAGTTATTTTATATTATCAATACACTAAAATAGATGATGTTCAAACCTTTCGTAAAAAACATTTTCAATATTGTCAGTTTTTAGAATTATTAGGGCGCATCATTATTGCTCAAGAAGGTATTAATGGCACTTTATCAGGGACTAAAAGCAACCTTCAAACTTATATGCAACATTTAAAAAAAGATCATCGTTTTAGTAATCTTGTTTTTAAAACAGCACAAATTTCGACACATATTTTCCCGCGTCTTTCTGTTAAAGTTAAAAAAGAAATTGTTAATCTTAATTTTGACAAAGAGCTTGATCTTGAAAAAAATAAAGGTACTTATTTAAATCCAGAAGCCTTTTATCAAGCGATGCAAGATCAAAACACTTTGATTTTAGATGCTCGTAATGATTATGAATATGACGTCGGTCATTTTCGTAATGCTTTGAATCCCAAAATTAAACATTTTCGTGATTTACCTGCGTGGGTTGAGAAAAATAGCAAATTACTCCAAGATAAAAAGATTCTAACTTATTGCACTGGCGGTGTTCGTTGTGAAAAATTTTCCTCTTTACTTAAACAAAAAGGTTTTCAAGAAGTTTATCAATTAGAAGGTGGCGTTATTTCTTATAGTCAAAACGCTCAAACTCAAGGAACGCTATGGGATGGACAAATGTATGTTTTTGATCAAAGAATCACTGCTCCTGTTAATCAAAAAGAACATGTTATTGTCGGTAAAGATTATTTTGATCAAACTCCTTGCGAGCGTTATATTAATTGTTCCAATCCTCAATGTAACAAACAAATTTTATGTCATGAAAAAAACGAACACAAATATTTAGGAGCTTGTTGTCAAAAATGTCGCTTACATCCTTCTAATAGATATCTTTTAAAACGAAATAATCAACAATTATAACAAAATAAAAAAATAATTTATTAAAAATTATGTTATAATATTATTTGATTGTTTTTTTGTCTTTAATTATTGTTATTTTTTTGATTAAAGTTAAACAAATTAAAAAAAAATATTATTTTTTAAAGGAGACAAAACATGTTTGCAATTATTAAAACTGGCGGAAAACAGCTGCGTGTTTATGAAGGGCAAGAAATTTTTGTAGAAAGATTAGAAGTTCAACCTCAGCAAAATTATGAATTTAAAGAAGTTTTAGCTATTGGTGGTAAAAAAGTCATTTTAGGACAACCTTATGTTCCTAACGCTAAGGTTCAAGCTGAGGTTATTAAAAACGATCGCGCTAAAAAAATTATTGTTTTTAAATACAAAAAGCGTAAAAAGTATCGTTGTAAGCAAGGTCATAGACAAGCTTATACTAAACTTTTAATTACTAAAATTGTTGTTTAAAATTCGTTATGATTCGCTATTTTTTTAAAAAAAAAGAAAATCATAACATTATTATGGTTGAAGTTTTAGGACATGCTTTATATGCTCCTAAAGGTTTTGACATTGTTTGTGCTTCTGTTTCTACTGCTATTATTGTTTCCCTTAATGCTTTAGAAATGTTAGGTTATCAAAAAGACATCTCTTTTTCTTATCTTTTGGAAGACAATTTTTTTCATTTAGATGTTCTTAATTTTGATGAAAAAAAGATCTTTCTTTTGTTATCTAATTTAGAGTATACTTTAGATAATTTGAGAAATCAATACCCCAATCATTTAAAAAAAGAGAAAGGAGATTAAAAAAATGTTATTAAAGCTACAAATTCAGCTTTTTGCCTCTAAAAAAGGAGCAGGTTCCACTAGAAATGGACGTGATTCTCATTCTAAAAGACTAGGAGCTAAACTTTCTGATGGACAATATGCCAAAGCAGGCTCTATTATTTATCGTCAAAGAGGCACTAAGATCCATCCTGGTTTTAATGTTGGTATTGGTGGCGATGATACTTTGTTTGCTAAAATTAGTGGCATTATCAAATACGAATCAAAAAGAGGCAATCGCAAAAAAGTTTCTGTTTATGTTCAATAATTTTTTTGTTTTAAATTGATGAAAGAAGGTGTTTAGTTTGCATTTTGTTGATGAAGCCTTTAACGAAGTTTTTGCTGGCAATGGTGGTCACGGGATTGTTGCTTTTCGTAGAGAAAAGTATGTTCCTTTTGGTGGTCCTGCTGGTGGCAATGGTGGCAATGGTGGTTCTGTTATTTTTATAGGAGAACAAGGTGAAACTACTTTATTAAAACTAAAATATCAAAAACACCTCAAAGCTTGTCATGGCGTTAATGGTAAAAATAAGAGTCAAAATGGCGCTAATGCTCCTCATTTATATATTAAAGTTCCTTTGGGGACTGTTTTTTATACTGTGGATAATCAGTTTTTAGGAGAAATTTTACATCATCAAGAAAATTTAGTTATTGCTAAAGGAGGAAAAGGTGGTAGAGGTAATAAATCTTTGGCTACTTTTAAAAATCAAGCTCCTAGTTATGCTGAAAAAGGTGATTTAGGTGAGCGTTTAAAAATTAAAATTAAACTTAAAGTTTTAGCTGATGTTGGTTTATTAGGTTTCCCTAGTGTTGGCAAATCCTCTTTAATTTCTTTAATTTCTAAAGCTCAACCAAAAATAGCTTCATATCACTTTACTACCATTTTTCCTCATTTAGGTGTTGTTTCAATTGATGGTTTTAGTTTTGTAGTTGCTGATTTACCTGGTTTAATCCCTAATGCTCACTTAGGAGAAGGTTTAGGTATTCAATTTTTAAAACATATTGAAAGATGTCGTATTTTAGTTCATCTTATCAGTATGGAAAGTCCGGATCCTTATCGTGATTTTGTGAATTTAAATGAAGAGTTAAAACAATATAATCCAAAGTTAGCTCAAAAAAAACAAATTATTGTAGCTAATAAAATGGATTTAGCTGATGCCCCTAAAAAACTAAAAGATTTGCAAAAAAAGATGTTTGATACACCGATTATCCCTCTTTCTTTAATTAATTTTTACAACATTGAAAAGTTAAAGTATTCTATCAGCTCTTTACTTCAAAAAACTCCTCTTATCATTACTAAACATAATAATTTTAAAGTATATAACTTAAACCCTAAAACCAATACTTTTACTATAACTAAAGAAAAAGAAGGTGTTTTTATTGTTTCAGGTAATCAAGTGGAACTTTTTTTTCATCGGACTGATTTCAACAATGAAGAAGCTGTTAAAAGGTTTAATCTTTTATTAAAGAAAATAGGAATCGAAGAAATTTTGAAAAAACAAGGAGTCAAACCAGGAGATCAAGTTAAAATTTGTAATTATGAATTTGATTTTATTTAATTTTTTAATAAAAAAAATTTTCTAAATAAATCATGATAACTGTAAATAAATTTAATAGTTTTTGTAACTAATTTTTAAAGGATGACCAAATAATTATGATTTTTCATAGTAATCCTAAACTCAAAAAACAGTAAAAAATTATTATTCAATACATATGAACTTATTTTAACTATTTTATTTATTATTTAATTTTTTTTAGTTTGGAAATCATATTTTCTAGTCAAAAAATCAAAATAAATCTTTGAATTATCAATAAAAAGATAATCAACACCAATTTTATTTTTTTATTTGTTTGAAGGCAATATTTGTAAATATTTCTTTTTATTCTTGTTTTTCCTTTGAACCTTTGTAAACATCAGAACAAATTTAGCTGTTAATATTTTATTAATAACATTTTTATCCGCTTTATTATTTGATTAAAATAGTTATTTTTACCATTATTTAGTTTTTTTGAAAAAGCAAAGAGAAACAAGAATATATGAAAATGCAAATTAAAGAAAAAATTTTAAAAATAATTATAATATCGATCTTGCCTTTAGTGCAAACTTATTTAATCGCTTATTTTCGGGTTCAGTACGTAGACCACAAAATTCAACGTAAAGCTATCAAAGCTAAAATTGCAGCTCAAATTAAAGTTATTGAAGATAAAGAAAAGATGGTTGAAGACTTGATTGATCTTACTGATAACAATAAAGAATATATAAATTATATCATAAAAATTTTTAATGAAGTTGAAAATAGCAAAAATAATTTAAAAACTGTTCGACAAGAATTACAACAAGGAAACACAAATGTAACTAAAAGCCACATTAAATACTTGATAGTTGCTTTTACCATCCCTTTTATAGTGTTTTTAGGTAATTTTTTAATTGAAAAATTTAGTAAATCTGTTCTTATAACTTTAATTAAAAAAAAAAATATTCTTAAGGGTAATGGCAATTATTATGATTTCTTTTTTTATTTGGTTTGGTTTTGAAGACCTTAAACAAATATTTCAAAAAAAAGATGACAAAATGACTTCAATAGAAAATAAAGAATTGAAAGAAAAAATAGACCAATTAAAAAATTCCTTAAATAGCTTACAATAAAATTAATAAAATTTTTTTATAGATGATTCTTATATTAAAATCAATCTTTTTTTACCTTGCAGTGACTATGTTTTTTTTGAACTTTTTGAATTTAATTTTTATAAACTTTTTCAAAAAGTTCAAAAAATCATCGGCAGTCCAACTAAACGTTTTATTTAATTGAAAAAACTAAATAAGTTTGATTGAATGTGGCGACGAAAAAACAAAAGAAAAAATTAACATCAAGCTTGATTTTATTGTTAAACGGATTGATGATTATGATAAAATTATTTTGGCTGTCGGATGAAGTAATTTTAGTTTTTAGATAACATTATTGCTAACTAATTAGATAATTATTTAGAAGAATTAAAAAAACTTCAAACTAAATTACTTTTTTCTGACATTTCATATTTAAAAGTTTAGAATGAAAATAATGTTTTTAAAGATTTAACTTTTTTAAATCTAAGATACACTTCTTTAAACTTGAAAAAAACTTTTTTATTTTGTTGAAATATTTTAAGGTTGACAAAAATCTCTTTTTAGGTTACAATATTTTTAGGTTTAAAATTCAATTTTTAATTATTTAAGCTTAATTATTTTTTTTATAATTTAATTTTTAGACAATTTCTTTGAATAAACTGGTAAAAAATAATAAAGATAAAAAAGAAAGGATGTAAGAATGGCTGTTCCTTTTAGACGCACTAGCAAAACTTCCAAAAGAAAAAGACGTACTCATTATAAGTTAAGTAGTCCTGCTTTAATTGTGTGCAAACAAACAAACAATTTCACTTTATCTCATCGAGTAACTAAAAATAGTGGTTATTATAGGGGAAAACTTATTTTCAAAAACAATAAAATCGTTAAAACTGATAATTTAAATTAAAGTTCACTGAAATTGTTTTTAGATATTAATTATTTTTTTTATTGTTAGTTTAAAAAACATTTATTATCTCTTTAAGATTTTTTTTATTTTTTGATTAAAAAAACTAAACACCAATGTCCGTTGTCTAGAAAACAATTATTGAAACCAAAAAAGTTTTGATATATTTTGAAAAAAGGAGCACATCAATGAACAATAAAGAAAGAGAAATTATCAAAATACTTTTAAGAGCTTATGATCATCATTTAATTGATCAAGCTGCTAAAAAAATTATTGATATTGTAAATAAAACGGGAGCACAAATCGAAGGGCCAATCCCGCTTCCAACTAAAAAAGAAGTATTTACTGTTTTGCGATCCCCTTTTGTGAATAAAGATTCAAGAGAACAATTTGAGCGCCGCACCCATAAACGCTTAATTCAAATCGTTAATCCTAATAATAAAACAATTGAATCTTTAATGCATATTAGTTTACCATCTGCAATAGATATTTTATTGAAAAAATAAAACAGTTTGAAAAAATTATAAAACTTTTATTTTAGTTTTAAGAAAAAAAGAAAAGAGGAAGGAAATGGTTCAAGGAATCTTAGGAAAAAAAATAGGAATGACTCAAATTTTTAATGAACAAGGAGTTTTAATTCCAATAACAATATTAGAAGTTTCTACTAATGTTGTTTTACAGCAAAAAAAAATTGAAATTGATGGTTATAACGCTACCCAAATTGGTTTTGGTGACAAAAGAGAAAAAAATACCACTAAACCAATGTCAGGACATTTTAAAAAAGCCAAAACAACTCCTAAGCGCTTCATTAAAGAAATAACCTTTAAAAAAGAAAACATCTCCTCGTTAGCTACTTTATCAGTAGGTGATCAAGTAACTTGTGATTTATTTCAAGCAGGTGATTTGGTAGATGTGACAAGTACTTCTAAAGGTAAAGGTTTTGCTGGCTCAATTAAAAGGCATAATCAAAGTAGAGGCCCTGAAACTCATGGTTCTCGTCATCATCGCCGTCCTGGTTCTATGGGACCTATAAAAGGAAAACTTAAAGGAAAAAAATTACCAGGACATATGGGATATGAAACCGTTACTATTCAAAATTTGGTTCTTGTCTTCGTTGATAAAGACAAAAACTTATTTTTAATTAAGGGTAATGTTCCGGGTCCTAACAAAGGTTTTGTCATGGTGAAATCTGCTGTCAAAAAATTAACAAAGGAGAAAACAAATGCCAAAATATAATATTATCAACCAATTAGGTGATTTGATTTCTACTAAGGATTTAGAGAACAGTGTTTTCGATATTAAACCTCATCAACAAGCGTTATACGATGTTGTTAACGCTCAAAGAGCTGCTATGAGACAAGGCACTCACGCTACTAAAACACGTGCTTTAGTTTCTGGAGGAGGTAAAAAACCTTGGAAACAAAAAGGAACTGGTAAGGCTCGTCACGGTTCTATTCGTTCTCCTTTGTGGCGTGGTGGTGGAGTTGCTTTTGGACCTTCTCCACGCGATTATTCAGTTAAAGTTAATCAAAAAGTAGGTCATTTAGCTTTAAAATCAGCTTTGTCTTTGCATTCTCGTCAAAAACAATTAATTTTAATTGATAATTTTAATTTAGAAACTCACAAAACAAAAACTTTTCAACAAATTTTACAAAAATTAAATATTACTGTCAAAACTTTAATTATAGTAACACAAATTACAGAAAAATTAACTTTAGCTTCGCGTAATTTACCTTATATTACTTTAGAAACAGCCGCTCATGCAAGTGTTTATCAAATACTAAATTGTAAAAATTTAGTCTTAACGTTAGATGCTGTTGCTTATTTTGAGGAGGTTTTAAAATAATTATGACTAATTATTACGAATTAATTAAAACTCCTATTATCACTGAATTAACTAATAAATTAATTGAAAGACAAAATAAATATACTTTTAAAGTTGATAAAACAGCCAACAAAATTGAAATAAAAAAAGCTTTAGAACATATTTTTCAAGTTAAAGTGTTATCGGTTAATACTAGAAATGTTTTACCACGTTTTAAAAGAAAAGGTAAATTTGAAGGTTATACTGCTGGTTACAAAAAGGCTATTGTCAAAGTAGCTTCAGGAGATAAAATAGGAATCTTAGCAAACGATTAAAAAAAGGATAAGGCAGGTATAAATAATGGCAATTAAAAAATATAAACCTACTACCAACGGGCTTCGCAATATGAGTGTTTCTAGCTTTGCAGAATTAACGACTCAAACTCCTGAAAAAAGTTTATTAGTTCCTTATAAAAATCAAGCTGGACGCAATAATCAAGGTAAAATAACAGTTAGACATCATGGTGGTGGTGTTAAAAGAAAATATCGTTTAATTGATTTTAAAAGAAATAAAGATAACATTGTAGGCAAAGTGGCCACTATTGAATATGATCCCAATCGTAGTGCTAATATTGCTTTGATTTTTTATGCTGATGGCGAAAAAAGATACATTTTAGCTCCTAAAGGACTAACTGTTGAAATGCAAATCATTTCTGGTTTAAGTTCCGATATTAAAGTTGGTAATTGTTTACCTTTGTTAAACATTCCAGTAGGAACTACTATTCATAATATTGAATTAAAACCAGGAAAAGGCGGACAAATCGCTCGTAGCGCCGGTACTTCTGCTCAAATTATCAGTCGAGAAGATAAATATGTTTTATTACGTTTACAATCAAGTGAAGTTCGTAAAGTGCTTGGTACTTGTCGTGCTACTATTGGTGAAATGGGTAATGAATTTTACAAACTTATTAATTATGGTAAAGCTGGTAAAAAACGTTTTTTAGGTGTTAGACCGACAGTTAGAGGTTCTGCCATGAATCCTAACGATCATCCTCATGGAGGTGGCGAAGGTAGAGCTCCAATTGGACGTAAATCGCCCATGACCCCTTGGGGTAAAAAAGCTCGCGGTATTAAAACTCGTGATCGTAAAAAAGCATCTAATGCATTAATCATTAGACGTCGTACAAAATAATTGAGAGGTAAATATGGCACGTTCAGTTAAAAAAGGTCCTATTGTTGCTATTCATTTGTTAGCAAAAATAGAAAAACAAAAAAACTTAAAAAACAAAAAAGTGATTCAAACTTGGTCACGTAGTTCGACAATTACACCTATCTTTGTAGGTCACAAAATTGCTGTTTATAATGGACGCGAACATATCCCTGTCTATATTACAGAAAACATGGTTGGTCATAAATTAGGAGAATTTTCTCCTACTAGGACTTATCGTGGTCATAACAAAAAAGATAAAAAAAGGACAAAAAAATAAAATAATGGTAAGGAATGACTATGGAAATTAAAAACGCTAAAGCAATTGTTCGTAAAGTTTCAATTGCTCCTCGAAAAGTCCGTTTAGTTGTTGATTTAATTAGAGGAAAAAAAATCGACCAAGCCCAAGCAATTTTAACTTTTACTCCTAAAGCTTCTGCTCTTGTTGTTCTAAAACTTTTAAATAGTGCTGTTGCTAACGCTTTAAATAATTTAAAATTACAGCGTGAAAAACTTTATGTAAAAGAAGTTTTTGTCAATGAAGGATTACAATTAAAACGAATGTTTCCTAGAGCTAAAGGTGCTATGAATATGATTAAAAAAAGAACTAGCCACATCACTTTATTAGTACAAACATTAAAGGAGGAAGAAAGTGGGTCAAAAAACTAATCCTAACGGCTTAAGGTTAGGAATTATTAGAACTTGGGATTCTCAATGGTTTGTAAACGATAAAGAAATACCCACTTTAATTAAAGAAGATTTTTTAATTCGTAAATTAATTAATAATTTTAGCAAAAAAAGCTCTATTAGTCAAATTGAAATTCAACGCTTAAAAGAAAAAACTAAAAATCGTATCACAATTTCAATTCACACAGCTAAACCGGGTTTTATTATCGGTAAAAACGGTGAAACTCGCAATAAAATAGTAACTCAATTAAAAAAAATAACTCAAAAAGATATTAATTTAAATATTTTAGAAGTTAAAAATCCCGACAAAACAGCTTTATTAGTGGCTCAAAGTATGGCTGAACAACTAGAAAACCGGATGAAATTTCGTCGTGTTCAAAAAATGGCTATTCAAAAAGCTTTAAAAGCTGGTGCTAAAGGCATCAAAGTTTTAGTTTCTGGACGTCTTAACGGTGATGAAATAGCACGTAGTGAAGGTCACGCTGAAGGCCGTGTTCCGTTGCATACTTTAAGAGCTGATATTGATTATGCCTCTTTAGAAGCTCACACTACTTATGGAGTTTTAGGGATTAAAGTTTGGATTTTTCATGGAGAAGTTTTACCAGGTCAAACTATTTTAGACACTCGTAAACCTTTTGTTTCTCAAAATAAATTCATTAAACGTCCTCGTTATTTTAAAGGAGGTAAATAATTATGTTGATGCCAAAAAGAACCAAATATCGTCGTCCTCATCGTGTTAGTTACGAAGGCAAAGTTAAAGGAAAAAATGTCATTGTTAACGGTAATTATGCTTTAATCGCGAAAGAAGGATCTTTTATTACTAACAAACAAATTGAAGCTGCTCGTATTGCTATGACTCGTTATATGAAAAGAACAGGAAAAGTTTGGATCAATATTTTCCCTCATTTATCTTTAACTAAAAAACCTTTGGAAGTAAGAATGGGTTCCGGTAAGGGTTCTCCTGAAGAATGGGTTGCTGTTGTTAAAACTGGTAAAATTTTATTTGAAGTCAAAGACACTTCTAATTTAGATAAAATTGAAATTGAAGCTTTAAGACTAGCTTCTCATAAATTACCAATTAAAACAAAAATAGTTAAAAAAGGTGTTCAAGTATGAAAATTCAAGAAATTTTAAAAATGAGCTCAGAAGAATTAGAAAATAAAGTAACATTTTTAAAACAAGAACTATTTGATTTGCGTTTTCAATTAGCTTTAGGAAAACTGACTAACACTGCTCAAATTCGTAAGCTTAAAAAAAGTATTGCTCGCATTAAAACTATCCTTACTCAAAAAAATACTAATTTTAAATCAACTTTAACTTTGAAAGATTTCCCTTCTGAAACTAAAAATTTAGCGAAGAATAACAAAAATGATAAAATTTTAGAATTTTCAAATGAAAAAGATGATCTTAAAATAAACCCAACTAATCCTGAATTACTGTCTAACCATAAAACTGTCACCACTAAGGAGGAAAATAGTGAATCGTAATTGTAGAAAAACTTTTGTTGGAAAAGTAGTTTCTGATAAAATGCAAAAAACTATTACTGTTGTTGTTGATATTTACAAAAAAGATCCTTTATATGGCAAAAGAGTGAAGCAATCGAAAAAATTCCATGTTCATGATGAAAATCAACTAGCAAAAATCGGTGATTTAGTTAATTTTATGGAAACAAGACCTTTATCTAAAACTAAAAGATTTCGATTATTCAAAGTCCTTACTCATGCAAAGAGTCTAAATTAAGACACTAAGGAGAAACTAAGATGATTCAAAGAGAAAGTAGATTAGTTGTTGCTGATAATAGTGGCGCTAAAGAAGTTCTTGTAATAGGTATTTTAGGCGGTACTCGTCGTCGTTATGCTAATATTGGTGATATTGTTGTTGTGACTGTTAAATCAGGATCAGGGACGGTTAAAAAACATGATGTTTTAAAAGGAGTGATTGTTCGTTCAAAAACAGGTTTAAGACGCAAAAACGGCTCTTATATTAAATTTGATGATAATGCTTTAGTACTTTTAAAAGAAGATTTAAACATCATTGGCACCCGTATTTTTGGTCCAGTAGTTCGTGAATTAAGTGATAAGAAATTTACAAAAATAGTTTCTTTAGCTCAATTAGTTTTATAAGGAGGAGTCAATATGAGTATTAAAGTAGGTGAAACTGTTGCTATTTTAGCCGGTAAAGATCGTTATTTTATGGATGAAACTGGTCAAAAAAAAATTAAAACAGGTAAAGTGCTTAAAATTTTTAATCAAAAACAAAGAATCATTGTTGAAGGTGTCAACATCAAAACTAAACATCAACCACCCTCTAAAGATCAAGAAAAAGGTAGCATAATTAAACAAGAAGGTTCAATTCATATTTCCAATGTCGCTTTAATTGACCCCACAACCCAAACTCCCACTAAAGTAGGTATTCGTTTCGAAAAAGGGAAAAAAATTCGTTACGCTAAAAATTCCAACAATCAACTAGATGGCATAATTTAAGGAGAGTTTTGTTAAATGAAAAAAGAAAATAATTTATATCAATTAGATCATCAAAAGATAACTGCTACCTTAATGGAAACTTTCAACTATAAATCAATTATGCAAGTCCCTAAAATTGAAAAAATTGTTGTTAATATGGGTGTTGGTGATGCTATTTTTAACGTCAAAGTTTTAGATGATGTAGTAGAAGAATTGAAATTGTTAACAGGACAAAGTCCTATAATTACTAAAGCTAAAAAATCTATTTCTAATTTTAAATTACGTGAAGGGATGCCAATTGGTGCTAAAGTTACTTTAAGAGGTGTTCGCAAAGAAGCTTTTTTGTATAAATTAACTCGTCTTGTTTTCCCTCGTGTAAGAGATTTTAGAGGTATTTCAGGTAAATCTTTTGATGGCAGAGGTAATTACGCTTTAGGTCTGAAAGAACAAATTGTTTTTCCAGAAATTAACATTGATAAAGTCAAAAAAATCCGCGGGATGGATATCATTATTGTCACTACTGCTAAAAATAACGTTCAAGCCAAAAAGCTGTTAGAACTTTATGGCATGCCGTTTAAAAATTAAAGGAAAAAAATATTTATGGCTAAAAAATCTAAAATAGTAAAAGATCGTAAGCAAAGAGCGCTAGTTTTAAAATATGCTCCTTTACGTTTAGAACTTAAAAAAAAAGCTGACTATCTTGGCTTATCTCAAATTCCTGTTAAAGCGTCTCCTGTGCGTTTAAAAAATAGAGATTCTATCGATGGTAGACCTCGAGGATATATTCGCAAATTTGGCATTTCCAGGATTAAATTTAGACAGTTAGCGCACGAAGGAAAGTTACCTGGCGTTAAAAAAACTAGTTGGTAAAAAGGAGACTAAAATATGGTTATGACTGATCCTATTGCAGATATGTTAACACGTATCCGTAATGCTAATCAAATGTCACATTTAAAAGTGTTAATCCCTACTTCAAAGTTAAAATTAGAAATTTTATCAGTTTTAAAAAATGAAGGATTTATTAAAAGTTTTTATCTACCTCAATCATCTCGAGACATAATTGTTAGTTTAAAATATGCTTCCAATAAAGAAAAAGTGATTAAAGGATTGAAAAGAGTTTCTAAACCAGGACTAAGGGTTTATGCAACAGCTCAACAAATGCCTAAAGTTTTAAATGGTTTAGGAATAGCTTTAGTTTCTACTTCTAAAGGTATTTTAACTGACGCTCAAGCTCGAATTTCTCAGGTTGGTGGAGAAATTTTAGCTTATGTTTGGTAAAGACTAAAAGAAATTAAAGGAGAAAATGTATGTCACGCGTCGGAAATAAAGTAATTGAAATCCCTGATACAGTTACAGTTGATATTCAAGATAAAAATATTATCTTAGTTAAAGGTCATAAAGGACAATTATCATATCAATTTAATCATCGATTAAAAATTACTCATGAAAACAAAGTTATTGCAGTAACACGTCCTAGTGATGAAATTTTTATGAAAAAAATTCATGGAACCACTAGAGCTTTACTTGCTAATATGGTTCAAGGGGTCGATAAAGGATTTCAAAAAACTTTAAAAACCGTTGGTTTAGCTTACCGCGCCCAAATCAAAGATAAACGACTCATTTTATCTTTAGGTTTTTCTCACCCTGTTAGTGTTGACATTCCTGATTATATCGAAATCGTAGTTAATCAAAATACAGAAATTGTTATTAAAGGAATTGATAAACAACTTGTTGGTGAATTTGCTGCTAAAATAGTTAAATTACGCAAACCCGAACCTTATAAAGGTAAAGGAATTCGTTATGTGGGGCAATATATTAGACAAAAAGCCGGTAAAAGCGCTAAAAAAACCAGAAAGGACTAAAAATAAGTTATGATAATTAAACAATCTTCTAATGTTTTACGTAAAAAACGTCATCTTCGTCTCAGAAAAATTGTTATAGGGTCAAACACTCGCCCCCGTTTAAATATTTTTAGGTCTAACAAATTCATTTATGTCCAATTAATTGACGATAATAGTAAAAACACTTTATGCAGTGTTCACAGCAAAGAAACTAGTATTATCGGTGCAAATATCAAAACAGCTCAAGCAGTTGGCGCTTTAATAGCAAAAAAAGCTTTATCTTTAGGAATTAAAAATATTGTCTTTGATCGCTCTGGGTATTTGTATCACGGTAAAATAAAAGCTTTAGCTGAAGCTTGTCGCCAATCAGGATTACAATTTTAAAGGAGAAAAGCAAGATGAAAACAATAAAAAAAGAATTTATCAAAAAAGTATCTCCTTACGAGGAAAAAGTTGTTAAAATTAAACGGATCACTAAAGTAGTTAAAGGTGGTCGTCGTTTTCGTTTTTCTGCTTTGGTAGTTGTTGGCGATAAAAAAGGTCAAATTGGTTTTGCCACCGCTAAAGCTCAAGAAATCGTTGATGCTATCAAAAAAGCTTTAGAAAAAGCCAAAAAAGAGTTAATTCGTATTCCTCTTATGGGAACCACTATTCCTCATGATACTATTGGCCGTTTTGGCGCTTCCAAGTTTTTTTTAAAACCCGCTTCTAAAGGAACTGGAATTGTTGCCGGAGGGACAGCAGCAAGAACTATTTTAGAATTAGTTGGCATTAGTGATGTTTTAACTAAAACCTTTGGTTCTCGTACCTCTATTAATGTTATTAGAGCTGTAATGGATGGATTAAAAAGTTTAAGAACGAAAGAAGAAGTAGCTAAATTAAGAGGTCTTACTTTAGCCAAAAATGAACAATGAAACTTAAAATAACCTTAATCAAAAGTTTAATTGCTTGTCGTAAGAATCAAATTAGAACTGCTTATTCTTTAGGTTTAAAAAAAATAAATAGTCAAGTAATCCAAGATGATACTCCAGCCATCCATGGAATGATTAAAACTATCAGTCATCTTGTTTCGGTTCAAAAAGTTTTTGATACAAAGGAGGAAGCATAATGTTACACACCATAAAACCCATTGCTAATGCTCGCAAAACTACTAAACGTTTAGGTCGTGGTCCTGGTAGCGGTACTGGTAAGACTTCTGGTAAAGGTCATAAAGGTCAATTAGCTCGTTCAGGTAAAACTCTTCGACCTGGTTTCGAAGGGGGACAAATCCCTTTTTTTCAAAGAATTCCTAAAAGAGGATTTCATAATTTTGCGCAAAAAAGATATGCTATTCTTAATTTAAAAACTTTACAAAATTTTCCAGAAGACAGCATTATCACTCCTCAATTATTATTAGATCAAAAAATTATTAAAGATAAATTATCTGGTGTTAAAGTCTTGGCGCAAGGAACTTTAACTAAAAGACTAGTTGTCAAAGCTTCTAAATTTTCTCACCAAGCAGAAGCGTCTATTTTAGCAGTTGGTGGAAAAATAGAGGTTATTTAAGATGAAACGTAAACTAAAATTAATTTTAGGTAATCCAAAATTGATTTTTCAAATCTTATTTACTTTTTTGATTCTTTTTCTTTTTAAATTAGGTTCTACTTTAAATTTGCCTTTTATTCCTGTTAAACAATTTGGATTATCAGAAAGACGATTTTTTCCAATTGAGCCTCAAAAACTTTTTGGCTTAGGTATCTATCCTTATATTACAGCTTCTATTGTAGTCCAATTTTTACAAAAGCTTTTACCTATTTGTCACGAATGGAAAGATCAAGGTCAAATCGGTAAACGAAAACTTAATCTTTTAACTCGCGTTTTAGCTCTTTTATTTGTTTTTGGACAAACTTTTGCCTTTCTTAATAATTTTAATAAAGTATTATTATCACCAGAATCAAAAATTTTGTCGGGAGATTGCTTTTTAATCTCTTTGATTGCTGTAGCGGGATGTGCTATTCTCATTTGGTTTGCTGATTTAATCAATTCTAAAGGAATTGGTAATGGTACTTCTCTTTTGATTATAGCTTCTATGAGTGGTAGCTTAATTTCTTCTTTTCAAGAATTAAAAAACATTTTTTTGCTACCAATGGTTCAAAGTTTTAATGCAAAAGAGTTTATAAATTTTATTATTATTGTTTTAGTTTTGATCTTGTTTTTAGTTATTACTGTGATTGTTCAAATAACTTCTTTGAAAATACCAATTCATTATGCTCGCAATCAAGTTGCATCTCAAGGTAATAGTTATATCCCTTTGAAAATTAACACTGCTGGAGTTATGCCTTTGATTTTAGCCAATGCCTTGTTGCAACCTTTTAATTTTTTAACTCAAGTAATCAATAATCAAACATTTAATAACATTATTACATATTTAACTAATATTAAAATTATTAATTTTGCTTTTGGGTTACATATTTTATTAATCATTGTTTTTTCATTTTTCTCTACTTTTATGAATGTTAATCCTGAAGAAATTTCCGAACATTTATCAAAACAAGACGCTTATATTGCCGGTTTAAGACCTGGAGAGCAAACCACTTATTATTTATCTTCTCTTTTGTTTAAAATCACTGTTATAGGTACTCTTTTTATGATTACTCTTGTTACTACTCCTTACCTTATGGACATTTTTTTTGGTTTAAAAAATATGAAATTAGGAGGAACCAGTTTACTAATTATCGTCAGTGTTGCAATGGAAACTATTCAACGTATTATGGCTACTGCTAACAAAAAAGAATATGCAAAATTATTTTAATTAGGTAGACAAAATAACTATGATATTAATATTATTAGGACCTCCCGGAATTGGAAAAGGAACTCAAGCAGCTGTTTTATCAGATATTTTAAAGATTCATCATGTTGCAACAGGTGATATTTTTCGCAAAAATTTTCAAGAAAATACTAAATTAGGTAAGGAAAGTAAAGAATTCATCGCTAAAGGGCTTTTAGTACCCGATGACATCACTAATCAAATGATTGCTGATTATTTATCTCAAATAGTTTTTAACTCAGGTTTTTTATTAGATGGTTTCCCGCGAAATGTCTTGCAAGCACAATTTTTAGAAATTTTTTTTGCCAAATCGAATTTAACTTTAACAAAAGTAATTTATTTTAACGCTGGAACTCAAGATTTAATGAAACGTATTGTTGGTCGAAGAATCTGTCATGGATGTGGTAAAGTCTATCATTTAAATCATATTCCACCTCGAGTTCAAGGTGTTTGTGATAAAGACCAAAAAAAATTAATCCAAAGAGAAGACGATAAACCTGATACTTTTTTAAAACGTTTAAAAGTGTTTAACCAAGAAACTTTACCTTTGGTGAAGTATTACCGTCAAAAAAAGCAACTTTTCGAAGTTGATGGCATGCAAAACATTCAACAAGTTACTCAAATAATTTTAAAAGTTTTAGAAATGGAGCAAAAATGATTTCTATCAAAACTCCTTATGAAATCTCTTTAATGAGGCAAGCTGGCATCATTTTACAACAAACTCATAAAATGCTTGCGCCTTTTATTGTTCCAGGAACTTCAACAGAGCAACTTGATATATTAGCTCAAGAATTTTATCAAAAGCAAAATGTTTTTTCCGCTTTTAAAGGTTATCATGGTTTTCCGAAACACATTTGTACTTCTATTAATGAAGTAGTTGTTCATGGTATTCCTTTAAAAACAGCAATTTTAAAATTAGGCGATATTGTTACGTTAGATATAAGTGTCAGCTATCAAGGTTATTATGCTGACTGTGCTTATACTTATTTTGTCAGTAATGCTTGCATGATCCCTCCAAAACTTATTGATTTAACTAAAGAAGCTTTAATGAAGGGACTTGCACAAATTAAACCAGGAAATCATTTTTCTGATATTTCTTATGCTATTCAAACATTTGCCGAACATCATAATTTAGGAATTGTGAAAGATTTTACTGGTCATGGGATTGGCAAATATCTACACGAAGAACCTTATATTCCTAATTTTGGCAAACCACATCAAGGCGATATTCTCAAAAAAGGAATGACTTTTTGTGTTGAACCAATGTTAACGTTAGGCAGTCCAGAAGTAGAAATTTTAACTGATAATTGGACTGTTGTCACCATCGATAAAAGTTTAAGTGCTCATTTTGAACATACAGTTGTAGTTACCAATACAAGTTATGAAATTTTAGCCTAATGTTAAAAAAATTAAGAAATTAAAGGAATCTTTTAAATGTCAAAAACAAATATTATTGAAACGGAAGCTATTATTGTTGAAGTATTGCCAAATGCTAAATTTAAAGTAGAACTTCCAAATAAAAAAACGATCAATGCTTATGTTTCTGGTAAAATACGTATCAACAATATACGTATTTTACCTGGTGATAAAGTAAAAATTGAATTATCTCCATATGATCCAACTAGCGCACGTATTACATATCGTTTTAAATAAGGAGAAAAATAATGAAAGTTAAAGCATCGGTAAAAAAACGTAGTAAAGACGATATCATTGTTCGTCGTAAAGGACGCGTTTATGTTATTAATAAAAAAAACCGTAGGCACAATCAAAGACAAGGATAAAAGGAGAATTTTATGGCGAGAATTGCAGGAATAGATATTCCTAGTGATAAAAGAGTAGTCATTGCTTTAACTTATATTTATGGCTTAGGCAAAAAACTATCTCAAAAAATTTTAACTGAATTAAACATCAATCAAGATATTAGAGTTAAAAATTTGACAGAACAGCAATTATCCTCTTTGCGAAGTGAAATCACTAAATACAATGTTGAAGGCGATCTTAGACGTGAAATTACTCTTAACATTAAACGCTTAATGGAAATTGGTGCTTATAGAGGTTTACGTCATCGTAAAGGTTTACCTGTTAGAGGTCAAAAAACAAGAAATAACGCTCATACCGTCAAAGGTAAACCTAAAGCTATTGCTGGGAAAAAAAAATAATAAAGGAGAAAGTCATTGGCAAGAAAAAAAACCACCAAACGAAAAGTTAAAAAAAACATTCCTTTGGGAATAGCTCATATTCACTCCACTTTTAATAATACTATTGTCACTATTACAGACATCAATGGTAATGCTATCACTTGGAGTAGTGCTGGAGCTTTAGGCTTTAAAGGTAGTCGTAAATCAACCCCTTTTGCAGCTCAATTAGCAGCCGAAGCAGTTGCTAAATCTGCCATAGAACACGGAATGTTACAAATTGAAGCTTTTATTACAGGTCCAGGACCAGGTAGAGAAGCAGCTATTCGTTCTTTGCAGGCAGCAGGATTAGAAATTACTGTTATTAAAGATGTGACTGCAGTACCACATAATGGTTGTCGTCCACCAAAACTTCGGAGAGTGTGAAAAAATTTGTTTGAAATCTTAAGGAGTAATTATGAAAAATCTTAAATTTATTAAACCTTTTTTTGTTGAAGAACTAGATGACAAACTTACTTCTGGCAAATTTATCATTCATCCTTTAGAGAGAGGTTACGGCATTACCATCGGAAACGCTTTAAGAAGAGTTTTATTATCTTCTTTACCTGGAACTGCAATTGTTAATGTCAAAATTGAAGGCGTTGAACAAGAATTCACTACTATTCCTGGCATTTATGAAGATGTTATGGCCATTATTTTAAACTTAAAAAAAATTATTTTTAAAGTTGACGATGAATCAAATGATTTTGAAGAAAAATTAGAAATTTCTCTTATTGGTCCTCAAAAAATTACTGCATCTTCGTTTAAACTACCTGCTGGTGTTAAGGTTATCAATCCGGAAGCACTGATTGCAACTATTTCTTCCGATATCAACTTTCATATGATAGTTACTATCAAAAAAGGAATTGGTTATGTGGGTTCAAAAGAAAATAAAGTTCACAGTGAAAATCAAATAGGTGTCATTCCAATCGATTCTTTGTTTACACCAGTTATAAATGTTTCTTATCAAGTAGAAAAAAAATTAGGTAACAAAGAAGAATTAACTATGGAAATCACCACCAATGGAGCTCTTTTAGCGAAAGAAGCGCTTGCAACAGCGGCAAAAATTTTAGTAGATCATTTTAATGTAGTAGTTGAATTAAGTAAACAAATATCTCATGTTGAATTTGTTTCTGAAGCCAAAGTAGAAGCTCATAATTATGTCCTTGATTTGGAAATTGAACAACTAGATTTATCAGTTAGACTTTTTAACAGTCTTAAAAGAGCCGGAATTAATACAGTTGCTGCTTTAGTTAAACTTAGCCAAAAAGAAGTAGCTGAATTAAAAAGTTTAGGTCGTAAATCATTCCAAGAACTAAAAGATAAATTTGTAGAATACGGTTTAGAATTTAATGATTGTTTAAAAGAAGCTTTGCATCACAGTGAAGAAGAAGATTCAAATTAGAAAGGAACTGGACTTATTATGTCTTTTAGTAAATTAGGACGCAATAAATCTCAAAGAAGAGCTTTATTAAGAACCTTAATGACTGATTTAATTGTGCAAGAACAAATTATAACAACAGAATCAAAAGCCAAAGAATTACAAAAATTAGCTGATAAAATGGTCACTTTAGCAAAAAAAGGGACTTTGCATACAAGACGTCAAGCTGCAAGACATCTTTTTGATGAACAAATTAACGAAGAAACAACTGTTTTGCAAAAATTATTTCAAAAAATAGCTTCTCAGTATTTGAATTGTCAAGGTGGATATACTCGAGTGATTAAAACCGTCCCTCGACGCGGCGATGCTGCACCAATGGCTATTATTGCTTTTGTTTAAAGATAAAAAACTTTCTTAATGATTAAGAAAGTTTTTTTGTTCATATTGAATAAAAAAACAAAATTAAAATCTAAAAAGTTAACAAAACGATAAACAGTTTAACTTTTATCCCCCCTCAACATAAAAACAAGTTGAAGAATTTATTTTTAGTAGTATATTCTGAATAGATTAGTAAAAAAAAGGGAGTAAAAAAATGGACAACAAAAAAAAGAAATCATGTTTTTGATTTTGCTAATTATATTATCGAAAAAAGCAAGGAAAAAAATTTGAATTAAATAATACTAAATTACAAAAACTTATTTTTTATACTTATGCTATTTTTTTAGTGAATACAAAAAAACAAAAGAAAATTATTTGATGAGAGAATATACAAGCTTTGGTAAGCTCCACGAAAAGTGAACTGATAAAGAACAACACTTTTTGAGACAAAAAAGACATGACTCAAAAAAATGTTTACTATTACTTTTATTATATACTGCTAAAATCGAATTTCAACATAAAAAAATGAAATTTTTTTGTTGTTCTTTAATTGGTACAAAAAAACATAAATATTAATTTTTTATGTTTTTTAACATAATTGCGTAAAAAAATAACTTTCATTTAATTTTACTATTGACAATAACATTTAATAAAAGACATAATTTAAGTGTATATTATAAAAAAATATATCCCCGCGAGGACGATTTGCTAGTGTTTTACTTGCTTTTTAGCAATGTATGCCAATTTTGTAAAAATGTATGCGCCATTGCAAAAAATCGCAAGTAAATAACAAATCAAAACGACCTTATTTAGAAAAATGTATGCTATTTATTATTGTATATAAATACCATCGTTTATTAAAAACTAAAAATATTGCCCTTTAATAAGATTTTAAAAGGAGTATTTGAGGATTTATTAATATACCCCCTAAGACGTCACTAAGGGGCAAAATTAAGCGCTATATCAATATTATAAAAATTAATTAAACCTTTTTTTGAAAGAATTTAAAAAAATCAAAAAAAATAACCATTCCAAAATAGAACGGCAATTATTTAAAATATTTTTTTTTATATTCAATCGGAGATAAATAATTAAGAATTTTCATTTTTCGTTTGTAGTTATAATAATGCATATATTTATGAATAATATTTTTAACTTGATTTTCGGTTAAGTATTTCATTTTTTCGGGGTTTAAAAACAAACTACCTAACAATGCACGTTCAGCTTCTAACATCTTTTCTCCTTTTTTGCATTTGGGAATTTTGTTGCTTTAAACCAGTTCACTTTTTTTGGACAGTCTAGAAAAAGAAAGAAGCAAAGAAAAAGAATTATCAAATAAAGAATAAAATAAAAAGAAAATAAGACTAAAAAAAGAAAGTCTAGTCGAGTCTGAATACTAATATAATTAATATTATATACAGTATACAATTTTTTTTTATTTGTCAATAATTTTTTCAAAGAAATTAGTATTCGTTTTTTTTACAAAAAAACTATACAAGACAAGACTAGACTTTTTCTATTTTTTCTTTTCATTTTAATTTCTTTTTGTACTCTTTCAAAATATTAAAATTAATATTTATTGTTAAAAACTTAATAAACAACCAAAACACCTTCCTTAGTTATGAAGGGTTTTAAAATAATTGATTTTAATAACTTTTAAAAATGGGTATATGAAGAGGGAATCATAAAACTAAATTGAACGCCACTAAGAGGCAAAATAAAGCGCTTTATAAGTATTTTTTATTAATTATAACGTCTTATTGTTTTGGTTTTAGATTTAATGTAAACAGGCATCAGTTCAGGGTTGTTTTTATAAAAGTTTTTATATTCGATTGGGGTTAAATTACCTAATGTAGTTATTTCGCGGTGGTAGTTATAAAAATTAATATAATCAAAGATAATTTTATTTATTTGAATTAATGATAATTTTTTAGTTTGTAAATATTATTTGTTTAATAAAACATCAATTGGTTTTTTACGAGAAAGTTTAGTAATCGGAAAGAAAATAGCAATAAATGTCAAAGCAAAAATAAAAACAACATCAATTCCTAACAATAACCAGCTTTTTAGGTCTTTAAAATAATTTTTCACAAAATCAAAGAAACTTAATGTGGGAAATAATTTGTTTCTTATTAAATAAAGTTGAAGAAATGTAAATCCAAAAACAAGTACGCAAGCAATAGAAGAATAAACAACTCCTTCGCAAAAAAAGATTTTAGAAACAGTTGAACCTTTAGCTCCTAACGCTCTTAAAGTACCAATTTCCTTTTGTTTTATTTTAACGCTAGCGTTAAAATACATATAAATAGTAAAAAAAGCAATTAAACTCAAAACAGTAACAAAAATTAATAATGGTTTTAAAAATTCCTCTTCGCTTTTTACAACAATTTCTTTTAATTTTTCTTTTTCTTCTGTTTCTAGTTGTTTGTACCGAGTTTGTTTTTCTAAACTTTCTATTGCAACTTTTTTTGAATCTTTTAAATAAAATATATATTGTGAAGCCATTCCACACATAAAAGCTGTCAAACTCAATATTAATAGTGAAAACACTAATAAAACTTTTTTTGTTTTTAAAGCGCTTGTACCCATTTTAAAAGATTTCTTTAAAGGTAGTTGGCTATTAATTTGTTTAAAAGGAGTTGATTGAGTTTCTAACAAAACTTCTTGGGTAAGTTCAAAGTTTTCTTTCAAAGGACTTTGTTGTTGTGTTTGAATTATTTTAATCATTTCTTCAGTTAAAACTTCCCCTTTAGTAAATTGAGATTTTCGAGTTTTACTCGGATTAAGTTTTTTAGTTATATCTGAAATAATAACGCCATCCTTAAATTCAATCACTCGGTCGCCAAATTGATAAGCACTTTCTTGATCGTGTGAAACAGCAACCACTAAACGTTCTTGAGACAATTGTTTTAAAATTTTGAAAACTTGATGACTTGTTTGAGAATCAAGGTTGCCAGTTGGCTCATCAGCTAAAATAATTTCTGGATCTTTAATTAAAGCTCTTATAATTGCAACTCTTTGTTTTTGTCCCCCGGAAAGTTCATTGATTTTGCGATTTTGAAAATCTTGCATTTCTACTTCGTTTAATAAGTTAGAAATCACTTGATATTTCGGAGTTTTACCTTGCAATTCTAACGCTAAAGCAATATTTTCATGGACACTCATATTTTCAATTAAATAAAAATCTTGAAAAATAAAACCAATTGTTCCATTACGATAAGTATCTAAATCTTTTTGTTTAAAGAAACGAGTTGAATGCCCTTTAATGGTGATATCGCCTTTTTCATAAGAATCAAGACCACCTAAAAGATTTAATAAAGCTGATTTACCAGAACCTGATTTTCCTAAAATAAAAACTAAGCCTTTTTGTGGTAATTTTAAGGAAATATCATTTAAAGCTAATGTACGGAAACCAGTTGCAGTAGTAAAAAATTTGCTAATTTTTTTAATATCGAACATTTGACACCTCTTTTATTTTTTTTATTCAAATACATTTTTATTATATCATATCTTATTTTTTTTGATATATTAAGAAAAAACAAAAAAAACTTTATCTTATTTTAATTTGATAATGTTTGATTAAAGTTTCAATAATTATGTGCATTCTTTGTTCGATCATGTTTTTTTCTAAGTTTTGCGAAGGATTAGAAAAAGATAATCTAAAAGCCAAAGAAAGTTCTTTTTTGTCATTATTTATTTGATAAACATCAAACAATTGACAATCAATTAAATCAAGTGATAAATTAGTTTTAATAGTTTTTGTAATATCTAAAAAACAATATTTTGGATCGATTAAAAAGGCTAAATCACGAGTGATAATTGGAAACTTACTGATTGGTTGATATACAATTTTGTTTTTTTGAGTTAAAAATTGGTCTAATAACAATAATTCACAAACAAAACTTTCTTTTAAATGATATTTTTCATTTAATGTGGGATGAGTTTTTCCTATTAATCCAATTGTTTGATGATGATATAAAATTTTGGCTTGAATTCCTGGATGAAGATTAGGGTTAGAAGAACTTTTTTGATAAGTTAATTTAATTCCTAAAAGAGCACTAATTTTTTCCACAATCCCTTTTAAAACAAAAAAAGAACTTATAAAACCTTGTTTTAGCCAACCACTATTAAATATTTTGCCACTTAAAACTAAAGATAAACTTAATCTTTCTGTTTGCGGATAGTAAAGTTTGCCAATTTCAAAAAAAGCATTGTCGAAAGTTTTCCTTTTGTGTTGATAACTTATGACTTCGATCAAACTACTTAATAAACTTTGTCTTAAAATAATTTTATCTTGCGACAAAGGATTTAATATTTTGATTGATTCTTTTTGATAATTAAAAGCTTCAAACATTTCTTGACTGATTAAACTATAAGTGACAGTTTCATAAAAACCTAAATTAACTAACAATTTTTTTAATTCTCTAAGATTTTTTTGTTTTAAAGTCATTTTAGTTTGTTTGTTTTTGATATCTTTTTGGGCAATTAAATTTTTACAACCATAAAGACGAATTAAATCAGCAATAATGTTTTCTTTGATGTTGACATCATATCTACGCAAAGGAGGTATCACTTTTAAAGCAGTTGAGTTTGACTCTAAAACACGATAATCTAAATTTACCAACCAGTTTTTTATTTGTGTTGGTAAAAATGAAATACCGATTTTTTCTTTTACAAAATCTAAACTTAAATCAATTGTTTTTAATTTTAATTCTTCTTTTTTTTGACTTATTGGTTGATAAGTTATTTTGCCATCAGCTAAAGTCATTAAAAGATTGCATGCTTTTTGCAAAACTAAAGGGATTAAACTAGGGTCAATTCCCTTTTCAAATCGTAAAGAACTCATGGTTTTTATTTTAAGTTTATGACTAGTTTTGGCAATAGTTTCTGGTTTAAAATAGGCACATTCTAAAATTATTTTTTTAGTGTCTTCTTTGATACCACTTTCTAAAAGTCCAACAATACCAGCTAAAGCAATTGGATAAGCGCCATCTGTGATAACTAAATCATTTTGATCTAATTGAAAGGTATTTTGGTTTAAAGTCGTAATTTTTTCTTGCGACAAAGCTTGCCTTATTTTAATTTCTTTAATGTTGTGAGATTCAAAAGCATGTAAAGGGATACCGTATTCAAGCATTATTAAATTAGTTATATCCACGACATTATTAATTGGTTTGATATCTGATTTTAAAAGAGTATTTCTTAACCACAAAGGAGAGGTTTTAATTGTGATATTTTCCAAAATACAAGCATGATATTCATAACAAGAATCACTTTTTATAGTTACTTTAAAAAAAGAATCTGGCAAAGATAAAAAAGGGTTTTTTGTTTTTTGACAAGCCAACAAATTTTTTTTATTTTCTAATATTTGATTATCTTTGTTTAAAGGTATACTTTTTAAAACAGCTTCGAAATCTTTAACAAAACCAAGATAAGATAAAAGATCAGTTCGATTAGGGGTTACCCCTAATTCCAAAAGAAAACCATCTAAACCTAAAGGAATTAAAGCATTACTTCCTAATATTATTTCATCATTTGGATCTTCTAAAAGATAAATCCCTTCTTTTTCTTTTTGGGTCAAAATAGTTGGGTTAATCCCTAACTCTTCTAAAGTACAAAGCATACCCTCAGAAAAAACACCATAAATTTGTTTATTTTTAAGAGTTGTTTGCAATCCTTCTAAAAAAGCTCCTTCTAAAGCAACAATTATTTTGCGATTATTAACTAAATTAGAAGCACCACAAACAATTTTTAAAATTCTTTGGCCTATATCAACTGTTACTAAGTTTAGTTTTTGCGAATTAGGTATTTTGTGATAGTGAATAATTTTTCCAACAACTAAATTAGTATTTTTAGAAATGGGATGAAAAGCTTTCACCTCACTAATATAATTATTAATTAAGTTAAAAATATTGTTATTTTCAGGCAAGTTATAAAAATATTTTTTCAAAATCGGTTCAAGAATTTTCATGTTTTACCTTCCTTGCGAATTGTTTTAAAAAACGAATGTCATTATGATAAAAATAACGAATATTTTCAATTTGATATTTAATCATAGCAATTCTTTCAATTCCAATACCAAAAGCAAAACCTTGGTATTTTTCAGGATCATAATTGGCATTAATTAAAACTTGAGGATGAACTAAACCAGCTCCTAAAATTTCTAAATACTCTTTGCTATTGTCTTTTTTTTTAATCACTAAATCAACTTCTACGCTTGGTTCTGTAAAAGGAAAATAAGAAGGTCTTAAATTTATTTCTTGTGAATCACCAAAAAGTTCTTTAATGATTGTTAAAAGAGTTTCTTTTAAATCTAAAAAATTGATTTTTTTATCAATCACTAAACCTTCTAATTGCATAAATTGATGACTATGAGTAGCGTCATCGTTATCTTTGCGAAAAACTTTGCCAGAAGAAATAATTTTCAATGGTTTTCCTTGGTGAGCTAACATCTCTTTAATTTGAATATTAGAAGTATGGGTTCTTAAAAGATTTTCTGAGTCAATATAAAAAGAATCTTGCATCGCTCGGGCTGGGTGATTTTTGCTAATATTTAACATTTCAAAATTATAAAAATCGCTTTCAATTTCGTTGCCATCTTTAATTTCATATCCTAAAGATAAAAATAAATCTTCTAATTGTTCGATAATTTGATAAAGGGGATGGATACTTCCTGAAAAAAAGTTAAAACCTGGTAAATTAACATCAACATCTTCTTGCATTAATTCTAAATTAAGCGCTTTTTCTTTTAAATGTTTTTGTTCTTGTTGTAAGGTGTAGATAATTGCTTGTTTAAAGTCATTAATTAATTTACCAATAACAGGTTTTTGTTCTGAAGGAATGTTTTTTAATGTTTGATTTAGCTCTTGCAAAAGTCCTTTTTTCCCTAAAAATGTTTGTTCTAAAAAAATTAAATCTTCCAAGCTATTTTTATTTTTTGCTAAACTAAGTTCAAATTGGTCTTTTAAAAGCTTAATTTTATTTTTCATAAAAATATTACTCTTTTTCCTTTTCTTTTATCTTTGTTTTTTTGCGCTGCATCATATTATCATACCAGAAATGATTTTACCATCTGTTAACAAAGACAACCACATACCTAAAGTAGCGCCTAAAAAAATTCCTAAAGAAATTCCTAAAGCACCTTTTTTAAGTCCTAAAACAACCCCTCCTAAAAACATCCCAGAAAAGATAGTTGTTAAATGCAATTGTGATAATTTTTTATACTCATCATCATTATTATAATTATTTCGAAAAAGATAAATGATGATTAAATTAAGGGTTAAAGCAGCACAAAAAACTGCTACATGAAAAAATTTATTTTGCAATAAAATTTGATAAGGATTGCAATTGTTAGGTTGAAGATTATTTTTTTTAATGATAGCTTTTTTTGGTGTTGAATTCATTTTTTGAATATCCTTTCTATTTTTTTATGAATTAATATCTAAAAATAAATGAAGCCATTTTTTTTGAAAAAAATCAAATAAATTATTGTCTTATATGTCAGAAGCCACTAAGTTAGCTATTTTTTTTAAATAATTATATTTAGTATTTTTAATGACAATGGCCAAGTGAGCTGCTTGAAAAACATTTCTTACATTATTACACAACCATCTCCGATACAAATTAATTGATGTTGTTGATGCATTTTTTCAATTAAAAAAATGCCATAAGCTTTATTAACTTCCTTGACGCTTAGACTTACAATCCCACTTTTTTAAAAATAACTATTAAATTAATTAAAATTTTTTGATAAAATTAATTATTTTTAAAGAATTAGAGTGAAATAAATTAATTTTATAGATTGGTTGAGCTAAAGTTAATTTAATTGAAGTTTTTTTGTTCCTTGTTCCACTAGCAATAAACTCTTTGGCATCGGGATCAATTCAAGAAAGAAATCCTTTTTGTTGAAGAGAAAAATTAATAATTGTTATTTGGTGTTCAAAAGCTTTTTTATTTATTTATAAGACATCTTCTTGAAGTATTGGGGTTTTGTGGATGATTATTTCTTTTTTTTAAAAAGTGATGACTTCATTAAAAACAACAAAATACTGAAATAATTTTTTTAGTTCTTTTAAAACTTCAAGCCCTCTACGTTTTCTACCTGTTGCAATTCCTAAAATATTATTAGGGTTTTGTGATAATTGGTGTAATAACTTTTTGGTTTGCGAAAGGATTACTTTTTTTTCGTTGTTTTATAAAGTATGTTTGATATCAAAAAAATAATTTATTTTTCATAATTAATTATTTTTTCTACTTTCTTCAAATAAGTATATATTAAAATTTATCATAATTATTTCTTAAATTTTCTATTTTAATTTTTTTGTTTTATGTAATTATTGAGATTAAAACCAAAAACTTTGTTTTCAGCTTCATTTAATTGCTGTGGTAAAAATTCTTGATGATAAATGATGATGTGATTTGGCAAAAAGCTATAATATTTAACTTCGTTTAAATCTTGATTATGGAATAAAGTTTTTCGATTTAAACCCATTTGATCAAGAGCGCCACTAAAAATTAAATTAGTGAGAATAGTTTCATTTAAACAAAAACACAATCTTTGCTTAAAATCTTTAAAAGATAAAAAATTTTGTTTTTGGCGTTCTTTGATTAATTCTTTACAAAAATTATTGCTAACACTTTTAATTATGTTTAAAGGTAAAAACAATTGCTTATTTTTAAAATAATATTGATCTAAACTAAACAAAACATTTGGTTTTACTAAAGTAATATTGGCTTGTGATACTTCTTTTAATAAAATGGTAGTTTGTAAAGAGTCGTTTAAAGCATCGTTTAATAAAGTTATCATAAATTCGATAAAATAGTGAGTTTTTAAATAAGACATACGATAACTAATCAAAGAATAAGCAACACTATGACTTTTATTAAAGCCATAATTAGCAAATTTTAAAATATAATCATAGATTTTGTTTGATAAAAAGATATCATGACCTTCTTTTTGACTTTTTTTAATAAAATATTTTTTTTCTTGTAGTAAAACTTTTTTGTCTTTTTTGCTGATAGCTCTTCGAAAAAGATCTGCTTCGGCTAGATTATATTTAGCAAAAGCAGCCACTATTTGCATAATTTGCTCTTGATAAAGGATAACACCATAAGTTGGTTTTAAAATTTGATCAATAAGAGGATCAAAATAAGTTTGTTTCTTTTTATTTTGATTACGATTATTTAAAAATAAATTAAAAGAATCAATCGGTCCTGGTCGATTTAAAGCTAATAAAGCAATTAAATCTTCAAAATTTTGAGGCGCCATTTTGGTTAAAAAGGTTTTTGCGTTGTAAGATTCTAATTGAAAAATACCTAATGTTTTTCCACTTGATAAAAGTTGAAAAGTTTTTTGGTCATCCAAAGAAATAGAAAAAAGATCAAAAGTAATTTCTTTTTTTTTAATTGCTGCTATTATTTGTTCGATGATAGTAAGGCTATGAAGTCCTAACAAATCAATTTTTAACAAACCCATTGATTCTAAATCTGATGCTTCCCATTGGGTTTGTAATAAATTTAGATAATTTGATTTTTGTAAAGGGATGCTTTGTAATAAGTTATCTTTGTTTAAAATAATTCCTGCAGGGTGGGTTCCTGTAAATCGCGGCACTCCTTCTAAAAATGATGCTATTTGTAATAAATTGTTTATTTGGTCGTCTAAATTATTAGTTGCTTGTGTGGTTTTATTGTCTAAGAAATTAAAAAGCTGTTTTATTTGAAAAGGCATTATTTTTTTGAATTTGAGTAATTCTTTGATGATAGCTTTTTTATTGATGAAACGACCAAAAGTAATAATATTAGCTACACGAGATAACCCATATTTTTGACAAATATATTTAATTATTATTTCTCTTTTGTTATCAGGGAAATCAAGGTCAATATCTGGCATAGTTTTTCTTTGGGGATTTAAAAACCTTTCAAAAATAAGATGATATTTTAAAGGATCAATTTCTGTAATTTCAAGACAAAAGCAAACTAAAGAACCAGAAGAAGAACCTCTTCCAGGACCTACTAAAATATTATTTTGTTTAGCATATTTAACTAAATCGCTAACAATTAAAAAATAATTTTCGTAATTTAAATCATTGATGATAGCTAATTCTTGGTCAAGTCTTTTTTGATATTGATCATATTTTAAGTTTGAGGAAGTTAAAATTTTTTTTAACCCTTGATAAGCTATTTTTTTTAAGTATTTCTTGGAAGTAATATTTTTAGGAGTTTTTTTGCTTATTTTTGAAGAAATACTTTCTTTTTTTATTTCGTTTTCTTTTTTTTGTTTTTTATTACTTTCTACAAAATCAAGATAAGAAGGTAAGGTAAAATTGTTTGGCAAATCAGTTTGATAATTAATTTTAGTAATCAATTGTTTTAAAGGGTTGATGATTTGTGGTTTTTTTTGATATTTAGCGTCAAACTCATTTTTAGTTAAAAAAGATAAATCTATTTGAGAATCAATTTTTTTATTTTCCATTTGGGCTAAAATTTGATAAGCTTCTTTAGCTTTTGGATTATCATAATTAGTTTTGTGAACAGGTAAACAAGGGATTCCAAAATGAGAGCTAAATTCAAAGATGTTATCAGTTAGTTTTTCTAAAAAAAAACTTTGGAAAGAAATTCCTAAAAAAATTTCAGAAAATATTACTTTTAGCTCTTTTAACAATTGATTAAATTCATCTTTTTGGTTACCTACAAAAATCTTTTCCCAAAAAGGGCAAATACCAGTAATAATAATAAATAAATTTTGTCCTAATTGAGAAATTTTTTCTAAAGGAATGTTGTTTTGATTTTTTTTTTTGCTTACAGTTGCTAATTGGATTAAATTTTTAATTCCTTCATCGTTTTTGGCATAAACTAAAAATTCTCCTATTTGATGTTTCCATAAAAAATTAATTTTGATACCTAAAATAGGTTTTATTTTATGATTTTGGCATAATTTCAAAAAAGTTGGCATGCCATATAAATTAGATTCATCACTTAAAGCTACAAAATCATAATCATTTTCTTTAGCTTTTAAAACTAGTTTTTCTAAAGAATTTAGACTTTGTAATAAAGAATAATAACTTTGTAAATAAAAAACACCTCTCATAATAACAATCCTTGCTGTCCTTATTTTTTTTTAAGGTTCTCTTTTAAAACATTTTTATTTTTGAAATGAGGAAATAAAATAACATCACGAATGTTGGCGGTATCGGTTAAAAGCATAACTATTCGATCAATCCCCATTCCCAAGCCGCCAGTTGGAGGCATTCCGTAACTTAAAGCGTTTAAAAAATCATAATCCATTTCGTTGGCTTCATCATTACCTAATTCTTTTTGCTTTAATTGATTTAAAAAACGATTTTCTTGTTCTATTGGATCGTTTAATTCACTAAAAGCGTTAGCAAACTCTTTTCCATCAATAAAAAGTTCAAAGCGGTCGGCAAAACGGGGATCTTTTTCGTTATTTTTTGCTAAAGGACTAATTTCTACTGGATGTCCATAAATAAAAGTAGGTTGAATTAATTTATTTTCGACATATTTTTCAAAAAAAGCTTCTATAATGTGACCTTGAATAAAATGAGACATAACGTTAATATCATGTTGTTTTGCTAACTGCAAACAAGTTTCTAAAGATAAATGTTTTTGAAAGTCAATTCCTGTTTGATCTTTGATAGCGTCAGTCATGCTGATTTTTTGAAAATTTTGAAAGCTAATTTTTTTATTTTGATAACTAAAATCTAAACTTTTTAACACTTTTTGACAAACATATTGAAGACATTTTTGAGTTAATTCCATAATATCTTGCATATCTGCATAAGCTTGGTAAGCTTCGATGGTGCTAAATTCAGGGTTATGAGTTGCGTCAACCCCTTCATTGCGAAAAAGACGTCCAATTTCATAAACCTTGTTCATTCCACCAACAATCAATTTTTTTAAAGGCAATTCAGTAGCTATTCTCAAATAAAAGTCACAATTTAAAGCGTTGTGATGCGTGATAAAGGGTTTAGCGGCTGCCCCTCCCAAAGTTGATTGCAAAATAGGAGTTTCTACCTCTAAAAAACCTTCATTATCAAAAAAATTACGAATTGCTTTAACAATCAGACTACGAATAAAAAAAACTTGTCTACTTTTCTCATTAACAATAAGATCAACATAACGTTTTTTTCTCATTTCTTCGCGTTTTTGCAAACCATGAAATTTATCAGGTAATGGTTTTAAAGTTTTGGTTAAATGAATAAATTCTAAAGCTTTAATTGTTAGTTCTTGAGTTTTAGTTTTAAATAAAAAACCCTTAATTCCTATAATATCGCCTAAATCAGAATTTTGATAAAGACTAAAAGGATCATTACCTAATAAATCAAGTTTTAGATAAACTTGGATTCTAAAATTAAAATCTTGTAAATGTAAAAAACCAGCTTTTCCTTGCCCTCTTTTTAAAACAATCCTTCCTGCTATAGCTACATCAATTTTTGTTTGTTCTAACTTTTCTTTATTTATATTTTGATAATTTAAAATAAGATTTTCAATTGTTTGTGAACAAATAAATTTTTTACCAAAAGGATCAATTTTTAATTTTTTTAACTTCTTGATTTTTTGATATCTAATAGCTTCTTGTTCTGTCATTTTTTTAGTCATTTTATCTTCTCCTAAATCTAGTTAATTTATTTTTTTTATTTTAAAACATTAATCTTAATTATACCAAAAAATGGCGTTTTTTTAACCGTATATTTCGTTGAAAAAAAATTGTTTTTAGAAAAAAATAAGAAAAGTTAAAAAATTAGAAATAAATTAAAATAAAAAAAAGCTTGTTTCTAATTACAAATTTAAAACTTTATTATCTTGATTTTATTAATTACTGTTATCATTATTTTAGATTAACAAAAAAAAGACTCTTAAAAAAGTGTCTTTTACTTATTTTAATTCAGTAATTTGTCATCTTTTGCTATTTTTGAAAATATTTATAATTAGCTAAAAATAAATTATAGAATTTTATTTGCTAAGTGTATTTTTTGGAAGCAATGGTTTTTGATTGTGGTCATGTTTGATTTTTTCGAAATCAACTTTTAAATTATACAATAAAATATTTTTGTGATTTTTGTCTAACCAAGATTTTTCTGTTTTATTAAATAAAAAGTTATAAAAAAAATTAAATAAAGCGTTAATATCAATATTTATGATAGGTGATTTTATTTTCTTAAATAAATTTAATAAAGGGGTAAAATTTTTTAATAATGTGGACGGTTTGTTATTAGATCTTACCTTTATTATTTTTTCTAATTCATCTGCAAAATTTTTTTTTGTGTTATTTAATGTTTTAATATTTTTGCCTTTTTTTAATTTCTCTATTTCTTTAAGTATTTTGTTTTCTAGTTTTTCGTCTTTTAGCTCATTTGATATTGTTCCCGTATAAATTGTAAATATTTTATTAAAAATTTTATTTCGTTTTATTTTTGTAGAAAAACTTTTAATTAATTTTTCATCGGAGGAGTTTGTTTCTTTAATTTCATTAATAATAACATATTTTATAATATTTTTTAAATACTGATTTGTGTCTGAAACTTTAGATTTGTCGTTTTCTGTTAGCATTTTGAACAATTTATCTGTACCATTTTCTTTATATTCTATTTTAAATTTGTTAAATATATCATTAATGTTTTTTAAAACATCGATATTAATTTCTTTTATATCAGTTATATCGGTTTTTAACAACTTATTAATTTCTTTATAATAGCGATTATGTTTATTGTTTTCTTTATTAATGTTTTTATATTTATCGATGAAATCTTTTAGTATTTGGGTACAATTATTATTTTTATTTTTTTCAAAGCAGGATTTATTTTTATATATATAACAAGATAAATCAATTTCATTTAAGAAAGATTTAACATCTATGTTATTATTAAAATTGTTTAATATTTTTGTTTTAGTTTTAAATATTGCGTTAAATGATGCTTCTGCTATTATATTTTTATTATCTAAATATTGTTTATCAGAAGAAACATTATTAGTTGATATAAGTTCGGGAATGTTTTTTATCAAAAGAGATAACTTTCTTATTTCATAATTATATTGATATAAAATAGCGAATATATTTTCATTATTTGTTATGTTTTCTGGTGTTATAATTTTTTTTATTTTTTTGATTATTTTTTCTATTTTTTCTTTTCTTTCGTTTGGTTCTAAATTTTCCTTCAAAACAGAATAAAGCAGATCTTTATTTTTTTCATTTTTTTTATTTTTCTTATTTTTTTTAATTAAAAATTTTATATTATTTAAGATTTGTTTGGATAAAAAATCTAATTGATTTTTTTTTAATTTAAAAGCTGAGTTAGCAAATTTTTGTAAATATTGTAAATTTATTTCATCATCATTATTATTATTGGGTTTAATTAATTCTTTTATTTTATCTATTTTTGTTATTAAATTTGTTATTAAACCTTTTAAACCTTTTGGTTTTTTTTCTAATGGTATTTCATTGAAAATAACATTATAATTAAATTTATCCTCGAAATCCATATTTAAATCTAAAGTTATTTTAAAAAAATTTACAATCTGTTTAACTCGTTCATAATAAAATTGTATTTTGTCTTCATTATAGTTTTTTTCTATCGGAACTGAATCTTCTGTTATGTAAAAAGGATATGTTTGGTTGTCTTCGTTTGATTTTTTAGATTTTGATATAAAATTGTACTTGGAGAAAGTAATATTTCCATGATATAAATCACATCTTAGTTGATACATCAATGTTTTAGAAAAAAAATTATTATTCTCAACATTTGTATCCCATTTTGTTATTTGTTCTATATAACTAATAAAATATTTATATTTTTTTTCACTTGTGTGTGAAATTTTTGAAAGATTTTCCATATGATAGCAAAGTTCTGGCAAAAGAAGAAGATTTAATAAAATATTTATACAATAATCATTTTTATTATCTTTTAACATTTTTTTAGTAGATTTTATCAAATAGATAATAATATTTCTTTGTTCATTGATTTCTAATTTTGTTTCATTTTTTGTTGTATTGGTTGTTAGGTGTTGTATATTATATTTATGTTCTTCGAATTCCTTTGTAATAAGTTTTATTTTTAACTCTAATTTTTTAATTGTTTGGTTATCATTATTTTCTGTATTTTGTTCTCGTCTCTCTTCTTTATTTTCTTCTTTTTCTATGATAAATTTAAATCCAATTATGTTTTTGTCTAGTGTTTTGGTTATTTTAAAAAATATTTGGTTCTTCATTTCGTTAATCGTTATTTCACAATAATGATTCGATAAAACCGAAATATTTTCCTCTTTAAAATAATAATAACAATCTTCTATGTTATCTTTTAAATGATTTATAATACCATCTTTTCCCTTATTTGTTGCGCAAGCAACAACATTAATAATGTTATTTTCTTCAGACAATCTATTATTAGCTCCCTTTTTTAATTTTTATTTAATTTATGAAATATTTTAAAATAATTTTAAATATAACAAAAAAACTTAAAAAAAGAGTATTATAAGATCCATATTTGTTGATTTTGATGGTAATTTTGATGTGTAAAAAAATTATTAAATTATTAGGAATTGAGCCGAAAAATAAAAAAAAGTAAAAAGAAAACAATTGTCAAACAAAATTTTTTTTGTAAGTTTAAATATAGGCGCCGGACCAAAAACGGCAACCACCTGAAACAAAAATAAAATGAATAGTCAAAAAATAAATGAAAGAATCCAATAATTAACCGAAAGGTTACAACTAATGTATTTCGTTTTGTAAACAAACTAAAAGAATAATATCTTCTGTTAATGTGCAAATAAGAACCTTCAAACAAGCTAAAAAAGGAATTGAAACCAGAAATAATTAAATAATAATTTTTATTCAAATAATTAATAACTTTTAAATTATCTATATTAATCATAAAATTATATAAAAAACCCTTTCGTTAATTTTTTAAGTTAAATAACATTGAGGATAGTTTAATATTTTTGTATTTTAAATTTCTTATATATACTGATATATCTTATGTATACTTTCATTATAACTTAAAAATTTTTAAATTTAAAAAATTATTTGTGATTTGTTTTTTTGAACTAAAAAATATCTATTTTTTTAACAATCTTTGTTAATTTAAATAGATATCAGAACAAAAAAACAACAACAATCAAAACTAAAAAAAATAAAAAATAATTAAATTATATGCCAAAAACGTATTATTTTAGTTTACATAATGTTTATATGGGTTATAATAATATTGTGTTTACTCCCCCCCTTTTTTAATTTTTTATAATTAATTTTTAGTTTTTAAAAATTAAAAGATTAAAAAAAATATTCATTATAAAGTAATTAGGAATGTTTTAAAATGAGCATTAGTTTTTTTTCTAAAAAACGCTTTATTGTCACTTTTTTAATGATTTTAATAACTTTATTGTTTCTTTTGCTTTTTTATTTAGATAATCAAAAAAAAATAAAAAATAGAGTTTTAAAGCAAGAAGTTCAAGATATTTCTCTTGATGAAAAGTTAGATTATCAAATTAAAAAAGAGCAATTTCAACATTTTCAAAAAACCAACTTACAGTTCAAAACTTTACCAAACGAACCATCAAAAGCAAACATTAACGAAATAAAGAACTTAATAAAACAAGGACTTAGTATTTCAGAACTCAAACAAAAAGGCTATACCGCTAATCTTTTAAAAAAAGTTTTAATTTCTGCAAAACAGTTAAAACAAGGAGAATATACAGCTAAAGAATTAAAAGCTGCACAATTCAAAATTAAAGATTTAAAAAATGCTGGTTTTTTACCAGAAGAACTAATTAAAGCTGGTTATGTCCCCCAAGATTTTAAAAAAGCTGGTTATACTCCACGAGAACTTATAAATCTTGATAATAAAATTTTTCAACAAATTGGATATAAAGTTCAAGATTTTAAAAAAGATTTTATTGGATTCGATCAATTAGAACAAAAAGGATACAGCATTTTTAATTTAATTCAAATTGGTTATAGCCCTTTAGAATTAGCATTTAAATATACCATTAATAAAATCAAATTGGAATCTGGATATAATCTTTTTCAATTAAAAAAAGCTGGATTTAGCCCAAAAGAATTAATGCTTTATCTTGGTGTATCTCCTCAAGAATTAAAAGACGTAGGTTTTAAAGCGGTACAATTTAGATATACTACGTTACCATTATATGGTTTCAAATCAATCGGTTATACTCCACAAGAATTGAAAAAAGCAGGATTTAGTGCAAAAGCTTTAAAAGAAATGGGTTATAGTTTGCAAGAATTAAAACCTGCTTTATATTCAATTAAGCAATTATTCCAAGATGCCAATTTTAGTTTACAAGATTTCAAAGAAGCTGGTTACACCCCAAAAGTTTTAAATCAAAATGGTGTTTCTATTTCACAATTAAAAGAAGCTGGTTATTTAATTTCTGAACTAAAAGATTTTAAATTTAGTGCTAAAGAACTAAAAGAAGTTGGTTACACTCTTGATGAATTAAAAGAAAAAGGATTTTCTTTGGAACAATTTTTGTTTGCGGGAATTAAAATTCAAGAATTAAAAGAAAGTGGCTATACTCTTGATGAATTAAAAAATGCAGGTTGCACCGCTAAAGAATTACAAAAAGCTGGTTATACGTTGCAAGAATTAATTCAATTATCAAATATTGGTTTAGATTTAAGAGAACTAAAAATTACCCCTCAAAAATGTTTAAATCTTAATTGTTCATCTAAATTAATTCAAGAATTTGGATATTCAAAAGAAGAACTAAAAAGAATGGGGCTTTTAATTGATTTTTCTCGTAATGGTTTTATTAAAAGAATTACTCAAATCGATCCTCAAACTGGAAAAAAAATTAGGACTAATTTTTTTGGAGAATCGTCAGAAACTTGTTTGGTTAATCTTTATGATTCTTTAGGTAAACTTTGTAAAACTTATAACCCTATTATCAATATTTGTCAACAGTCAAAAAGTAATTAAGTCTTTGATTTCAAACATTTTAAACTTAAAATTAATAAAATATTTTTAAGATAAAAAGTTGTCTTTTTTCAATTTTGTAGATAATAAGAAATATTTAAACTATATTTTAAAATAAGTTTTTTGTTAGTTTAAAAAAAGGTATAATATTATTGATATTTGCTTTTTTTAATTTTTTTATTTCCTAATGATATGATGATTTTTTTGGAAAAAAGTGAAAAATTAAATATTTTAATTATTTCACATTAACTTTTGTCATAAATTAAAAAAAGTAAATTGAAATTAAAAAATCTTTTTAAAAAAATTAGTTTTTTCCTTTTAGACTTTTAGTTATCTTTGAGCTTAAAATTTATTAAAAATAACTAATTTGGAAAAAGATTTTATTTTTTGTTTAATTAATGAAAATATAGAAAAGGGATTAAAGCCATTATGTTTAATTTTTTAAAAAAAATATTTAATTCTTCTAAAAGAGCTTTAAGAAAAGCTAGAGTTATTGCTAATAAAGTGCAAAATCTAAGTCAAACTATGTCTTTATTACAGGATCAAGATTTTGTTGAAAAAACAAACAAATTCAAACAAAGATATCAAAAGGGAGAAACCCTTAATCAATTATTACCTGAAGCTTATGCTTTAGCAAGAGAAGCCACTAAAAGAGTTACAGGTTTAACTCCTTATTACGTTCAGGTTTTAGGAGCTATTATTTTGCATCAAGGCAATATTGCTGAAATGAAAACTGGTGAAGGAAAAACTTTAACAGCTATTATGCCTGCTTATTTAAACGCTTTAAGTGGTGATTCAGTGCATATAGTTACAGTTAATGAATATTTAGCTAAAAGAGAATTTGAAGGCAAGATTGGGGAAGTTTTTCGTTTTTTAGGACTTTCAGTTGGAATTAACATTAAAGATAAAAACATTGAAGAAAAACAAGCAGCTTATTTATGTGATGTCCTTTATACTATCAATTCTGAACTTGGTTTTGATTATTTAAGAGATAATATGGAAATTGATGCTCATAATTTAGTGATGAAACGACCTTATAGCTACGCTATTGTCGATGAAGTAGATTCTATTTTGATTGATGAAGCCCGCACTCCTTTAATCATTTCTCAAAGCACGAAAGAAACTAAAAATTTATATAAAGAAGCTAATCGCTTTGTAAAAACACTAAAAAGTCAACATTATCTTATTGAGTTAGAAAGCAAAACCATTGAATTAACTGAAGAAGGGATGAACAAAGCTGAAAATTTTTTTCAAATTGAAAATTTATATGATATACAATATTCTTCACTGCTTCATCATATCAAAAACGCCCTAAAAGCTTTTTTTACAATGCATAAAAATAAAGATTATTTGGTTGATCAAAATCAAGTTCTAATTATTGATCAATTTACTGGAAGGGTTTTAAAAGGGCGTCAATTTAGTGATGGTTTGCACCAAGCTTTAGAAGCCAAAGAAGGGGTTTTAATCAAAGAAGAAACTTCTATTGGAGCTACTATTACCTATCAAAATTTTTTCCGTCTTTATCATAAATTATCAGGGATGACAGGAACTGCTAAAACTGAAGAAGATGAATTTAGAGATATTTATAATATGGAAGTGATTGAAATTCCTACTAACCTTCCTATGATTAGGATTGATGAACCTGATTTTATTTTTGTGACTATGAAAGAAAAATATGATGCTTTAATTGATGAAATATTAGAAAGACATAAATTAGGACAACCTATTTTAATTGGGACAACTACAGTTGAAGTTTCTGAGATTATTGCCAAAAAACTAAAAAAACATTTAATTAAACATGAAATATTAAATGCTAAAAATCACTCTAAAGAGGCTGAAATAATTACCAAAGCTGGACTAAAAAACTCAGTTACGATAGCTACTAATATGGCGGGAAGAGGAACTGATATTCGTTTAGGTGAAGGCGTAATTGCTTTAGGGGGGTTGGCTGTTTTAGGAACCGAAAGACATGAATCAAGAAGAATTGATAACCAATTGAGAGGACGCGCTGGACGTCAAGGAGATCCTGGTTATTCTCGTTTTTTTATTTCTAGCCAAGATGAACTAGCGCAAAGATTTGGTGGTACAAAAATTGAAAAAATTATTTCTTTGTTGCAACAAATAAACACTAGTGAAAAAAAAACATCTTCTAAAATGATTACTAAATTTTTCACCAAAATACAGAAAAAAGTAGAATCTTCTAATTTTGATTATCGTAAATATCTTTTAAAATATGACGATATTTTGCGAATTCAAAGAGAAATTATATACGGTCAAAGAAAAGAAATTTTAAATAGTTCTCATCCTGAAAAAATAGCTCTTAATTTAATTGAAAAAACAATTAATCAAGCTATTATTCCTTATTTTTCCAATAAAAAAAGTTCTAACCAAGCAAAATCATTAATTCTTTTTTTAGAAAAAAACTTTTTCCCCAAAGAAACTTTTGATTTAAAAGAAGTCCAAGTGATATTTGAAAAATTTACCAACAAAACCTTTATTGAATTTAAAAAACACTTATTAGACAAAATTACAACTATTTTAAAAAGTCAAAAAACTTTTTTTGAAAAGGAAAATAGCGATATTCAATTTTTTTATCAAGTTATAAGATGGATTATGTTAAAAATAATTGATAATCATTATAAACGTCATATTAACGATATGAGTATTTTAAGGCAAGGTATTGGTTTTGTGGGTTATGGACAACAAGATTCTTTTATTGAATATCAAAAAGAAGGACAACTATTTTTTAATAAAATGATTCATCAAATAGCTATTGATATCACTAATACTATTTTAAAATTTTCCTTATTACAAAACTTTAAAAACATGCCGAAACCACAAAAAAACATTTTAAATGATAATAATTCTGATAATGCTAATATAGTCAAAAAAAGAAGAAAAATTCGCATTTCTAAAAAACCTTGGAATTAATTTATGGAAAAATATGAAATTAACCAAAATTTAGAAAACATATCTCAAAATTTAAGAGATTTAAAAAAAGCTCTTAATTTAAATAAAAATAATCAAACTTTGATAAAACTTAATGATTTAATGCAAAAAAAAGATTTTTGGGATAATCCACAAAAAGCAATTAAAATAAGTCAAAAGTTTAATGATCTACAAGAAAAAATAAACACTTTAGTTCATTTGGAAAATAATTATCAAGATTTAGTAGATTTTTTTAATTTCGAAGATAGCCAAAATAATGAAACTATTTTTTTGGAAGAGGAATTAAAAAACTTAATAGAAGCTGTTTTTAACTTTAAAATTAAAATTTTTTTAAATCAGCCTTATGACAATAATAACGCTATTTTAATTTTTCACCCTGGAGCAGGCGGAACTGAATCACAAGATTGGTGTGAAATGCTTTTTAGAATGTATCAAAAATACGCTCAAAAAAAGAATTTTAAAATAGAAATCCTTGATTATCAATCAGGTGAGGAAGCTGGTCTTAAATCGGCTACTTTATTGGTTAAAGGTGATTATGCTTACGGTTATTTAAAAGCTGAAAAAGGAGTTCATCGTTTAGTTAGGGTTTCTCCTTTCGATGCTAATGCCAAAAGGCATACTTCTTTTGTTTCTTGTGATGTCTTGCCTGAGATCAAAGATGAAATTAAAATTAATTTGCAAACAGAGAATTTAAAAATTGATGTGTTTAGAAGTAGTGGTGCCGGAGGACAGCATGTCAACACTACAGATTCAGCAGTTAGAATTACTCATTTACCAACCGGATTGGTGGTTGGTTGTCAAAATGAACGTAGTCAAATTAAAAATCGCGAAAAAGCCTTACAAATGCTTAAAACTAAGTTATTTCAGTTAGCCTTAAAGCAGCAAAAAGAAGAAAATGCTAAAAAATTTCAAAGCGAGCAAAAAGAAATCGGCTGGGGTTCTCAAATTAGAAGTTATATTTTTCATCCTTATAAAATGGTCAAAGATCATCGCACTAATCAAGAAATTTTTCAATTAGAACAAGTAATGGATGGCAATATTGATGATTTTATTAATGGATATTTAAGTAAAATACCTTTTAATGAATAAAATACTAAAAAAATATTTTTTTAATAATTTTATTCATCTAAAACATACAAAACTTGACAATTAACGACTTTTATGTCATAATAGTTAGGATGAATTTGTTAATTTCAAGATTAATTACAAAAAGAAAGTAGAGTTTTATTAATATGGCGATAAAAATGCGTTTGCAACGATTCGGAGTGCATAAAAGACCTTTTTATAGGGTAGTTACAAGTGATTCTAGAAACGCTAGAGACGGTAAATTTTTAGAAATTTTAGGAACTTATGATACTATTTTAAACATTATCAAGTTAGATCATGATAAAATTCAAAAGTGGTTATCCAATGGTGCTCAACTAACTAAAACAGTTAAAAAAATCTTGAAAAAAGATAATTTTGTTACCAAAACAACAACCAAAATGAAAAAGTCAAGTGTTACAAAATAATTTTTTTAATTATGTTAATTTCACATTATATCGAAAGTGACCCTTAATTATGATTATTGAAATTATAACTATTTTTCCTTTTTTTTTTAGAAGTTTTTGTGATAATTCTATTATCAAAAGAGCTTTAGAACAAAAAAAAGTTCAAATAAAAGTTCATGATTTAAGAAAATACAGCGTTAATAAACATCACCAAGTAGATGATTGTGTTTATGGAGGGGGAGCAGGAATGTTACTTTCTTTTCCTCCTTTTTTTGATTGTCTTCAAGAAATCAAAACTCCCCAAAGTAAAGTTATTTTACTCTCTCCTCAGGGTAAACTTTTTAATCAATTGCAAGCAACTAATTACGTTTTAAAAGAATCTCATTTAATTATTTTATGTAGTAATTATGAAGGGGTGGATGCAAGAATCTTAAAATACATTGATCAAGAAATTTCAATAGGTGATTATGTTTTAACCGGAGGAGAAATTGCTGCCACCGTTTTAATTGATGCCATTGTTCGTCTTATTCCTGGTGTTATCAAACAAGAATCTTATCTTTGTGATTCACATCAACAAGGTTTATTGAAATTTCCTCAATATACAAGACCACAAAGTTATCAAAACCAGGAAGTACCTTCAGTTTTGTTATCTGGCAATCATGCCAAAATTAAAAGTTGGCGTCAAAAAGAAAGTTTAAGAATTACTTTACAAAAAAGACCTGATCTTTTAGCAAATAAGAAATTAACCCCAAAAGAAAAAGTAATTTTAGAAGAAATTAAACAAGAATTGACAAATAATTCTTAAAATATTTTTTTAAAAAACAAAGGAGAAAGTGCATGTCTCAATTAAAAGGACAAAATTTAATAGAATCAGTCACTCAACACCAACTGAAAGAAATTCCTTCTTTTAAACCCGGAGATACTGTTAGAGTTTTTATTAAAATTGAAGAAATAAATCGCAAAAGAATTCAAATTTTTGAAGGTTTGGTTATCAAACGACAAGGACGTCTTATGTCAGAAACTTTTACTGTTAGAAAAATCTTTTCAGGGGTAGGGGTAGAACTTACTTTCCCGTTGTATTCACCTTCTAACGAAAAAATAGAAATTGTACGTTATGGTATTGTTCGTCGTGCTAAATTACATTATGTTCGCAATCTTTCTTCTAAAGCTTCACGAATTAAAGAAAAAAGATAACTTAATTTCTTAAAATACAATATTTTTTTGATATAAGTTATTTTTTATTCCCAAAAAAATAAAATGTTTTTGAAATAAAAAATAGGAGTTTGGAGATGTCTTTTTATGAAGAATTAAAATGGCGTAATTTAATTAAAGATTGTAGTAATGAAAAAGAATTAAAAGATATTTTAGATCATAAACAAGTTAAATTTTATTGTGGTTTTGATCCCACTTCCGATTCTTTAACTGTAGGACATTTAGTTCAGATAACAATGATTTTATTATTACAAAAACAAGGACATTTACCTTTTATTTTGATTGGTGGAGCTACTGGTTTAATTGGTGATCCAAAAGAGACAGAAGAAAGAAAATTATTATCTTTGGAAACATCATTAAAAAACGCTCAAAATCTTGAATTGCAATTGAAAGCAATTTTATTTCAAGAAAAAATAAATTTTATGAATAATTATGAATGGCTTTCTAAGTTAGATATAATTACTTTTTTAAGAAAATATGGTAAGTTTTTTAATGTTAATTATATGTTAGGAAAAAAAACAGTGGCCAAAAGATTGTTTTCTGGCATTTCTTTTACTGAGTTTACTTATATGATTTTACAATCTTTAGATTTTTACCATTTATATAAAAACCATAATGTTCAATTGCAATTAGGTGGTTCTGATCAATGGGGTAATATTACAAGTGGTTTAGAATTAATTAGAAAAATATCAAAAGACCATATTGCTTTTGGTGTTAGTACACCTCTTTTATTAAATGCTAATGGTACTAAATTTGGCAAAAGTGAACAAGGTGTTTTGTGGTTAAATCCTAAAAAAACCTCTCCTTATGAAATTTATCAATATTTTTTAAATGTTTCTGATGAAGAAATTATTAATTACTTAAAAAAACTTACTTTAATTCCTAAAGAAGAGATTTTAGAATTAGAAAAAGCAACTTTCCAAAATCCTCAAAAGCGATTAGCTCAAAAAACTTTAGCCAATAACATCATTTGTTTAATTTATTCTCAAAAAGTTTTGCAAGAATGTCTTAAAACCAATGAAATTTTATTTTTAAATCAAAAAGAAGCTTTTCAAGAAAAAGATTTCATTTTATTAGCTAAAACATTATTTTGCTACTCAACTCCATTAGATTCCATTTCCTTAGTTGATGTTTTAGTTAAAACTAAATTAACAACTTCTAAAAGTGAAGCTCGTAAATTTATTCAAAAAGGAAATATTCAAATTTTTAACCAAAAAATCAAAAATCCTGATTATTTGATTACTAAAGAAACTACTTTATTCACTAAATACACCCTTTTAAAAAAAGGTAAAAAACACAACGCTTTAATTATCTTTAATTAATGTTTTTTTAAATTTTGTTTACAAATAAAATGGGGTATAAACAGTGTTAAAAAAATCTTTCCGTTCTCTTTTTCCTATTTTGACAACCAACCCTAAACTTGTTTATTTTGACTCAGCTGCAACTTCTTTAAAGCCTAAAAAAGTAATAGATGAATTAATTTCCTTTTATCACAATAATGGAATGAGTAATAAATCTTTTGCTTTTTTATCATCTCAAACAACTTTATTATTAAATGAAACTAGGGAGAAAACAGCTTTTTTTCTCAATTGTTTATCTGAAGAGGTTATTTTTACCAAAGGAACTACTGATTCTCTTAATTTATTAGCCCAAAGTTTAGGTGATCTCCTAGAAGAAGGTGATGAAATTATTACATCAGAATTAGAACATAATTCTTCTATATTACCTTGGCTAAAGCAAGCCAAAATGAAAAAAGCAAAAATAATTTTTATTCCTTTGAATCACCAAAACGAAATAACTGTTAAAAATTTTTCAAAAGTTTTAACCGAAAAAACCAAGATAGTAGCTTTAACGCATATTTCTAATTTATTAGGATATATTACCCCTATCAAAGAAATAATTGCTTTATCTCATCAAAAAAATGCTTTAGTGGTTTTGGATGCTGCTCAATCAGCAAGTCATTTTCCTATAGATGTTAAATTTTTAGATGTTGATTTTTTAGCTTTTTCAGCTCATAAATTATATGGTCCTTTCGGAGTAGGAATTTTATTTGGAAAAATTTCTCTTTTGAAAAAATTAAAACCAACCTTTTTTGGTGGTAATTCTATTCAAGAATTTTCGTTAAATCATCTTGTGTTAAATAATTCTCCTCATAAATTTGAATCAGGAACTCTTAATATTGCAGGAATTATTGCTTTTAAAAAAGCTTTAGAATTGATTGAAGAAATTAATTTCCAAGAAATTCAAAGAATCGAAAAAAACATTCATCAAAAAATTCTTAAAGAATTAAAAAAAATTCCCAAAATAACGATTTACAACCCTAAATCTTTTAATATTATTACTTTCAATTTAAATCAAATTCATGCTCATGATGTAGAAACTTTTTTAGCTCAAGAAAATATTTACGTAAGAACAGGAAGATGTTGTGCTTTTTTAGCAGCCAAAAAAATAAAACAGTCTAGTGTGGTACGTATTTCTATAGGTATTTATAACAATCAAAAAGATGTTGATATCTTAATAAAAAACTTGAAAAAAGCACAAGATTTTTTTATGCAATTTTCTAAAAAGTAAAAAGGTTTTAAAATGTTAGAAATAAATAAATTATATCGTGATGTAATTATGAAGCATTATAAAAATCCTCAAAATTGGGGTTTATCTAAAGATAACAGTTTTATTTCTTTAACTCATAAAAACGTTTCTTGTGGAGATTCCATTATTTTACAAATTAAGTTTTTCCACCAAAAAATAGAAGATATCAAATATGAAACTCAATCTTGCGCTATTTGTCGTGCATCGGCTAGTTTAATGTCTATTTATTTAAAAAAGATAGAAATTAACGAATGTTTAAATAAAATAAATCATTTTTTATCTATGATCAATAATCAAACTTTAGACGAAAAACAAATAGAAAATGATTTATTATTGTTTAAACATTTTTGCCAATTTTCAGGAAGAAGAGCTTGTATTGCTCTTCCTTGGCAGGCTTTGGAAAAAATAATTCAAAAAAAGAAATAAAAGACCACCTTCAAAGGTGGTCTTATTTTTTTAGTTTTTAAAATCTAGCAATCCCTAATTTTTTTTGTACTTCTTTGATTTTGTAGGCCGCAATAAAACGAGCTTTTTTAGCTCCTTCATCTAAAATTGCATTTAATTGAGGGCTATCAATTAACTGATAAAATTTTCGTTGTAAAGGAACGATAAATTCTATAATAACTTCATAAACTTTATCTTTTAAGTTTTTATAAGAAGATAATTGAAATATTTTTTCACTTTCTTGCATACTAACTTTTTTTAAAGAAGCATAAATAGTTAAAAGATTAGAAATACTAGGCTTATTTTCAGGATCATATTTGATGATTGTTTCAGAATCAGTCATAGCAGACATGATTTTTTTTTTAATTTCTTTGGGTTCATCTAAAAGTAAAATATAATTTTTATCATTTTCGGTTTTACTTTTACTCATTTTTTTTAAAGGATTTTGCAAAGATTTAATTTTAGTGCCTAAAGGATTAAAAAAAGCTTCTGGAACTATAAAAGTATTTCCATATAAATTATTAAACCTGATAGCTAATGTTTTAGTTAGTTCTAAATGCTGTTTTTGATCTTGACCGATTGGCACAAGGTTAGCATCATAAATCAAAATATCAGCTGCCATTAATGTTGGATAAGTGAATAAAGAAGTACGTATGCTATCGTTATTTTTTTTACTTTTTTCTTTATATTGAATCATCCTTTGAAGTTCATTAAAATAAGAATTACATTCCAAAAGATACCCCAAATAAGAATGTTCAATAATTTCTGATTGGACAAATAAGTTTATTTTTTCTGGCTCCAATCCTGCTGCTAAATAAAGAGCTGCTACTTTTTTAATTTGTTTTTTTAGTTGTACTGGTTCTTGATAAAAAGTAAGAGCATGCAAATCAGCTATAAAAAGATAAAAATCAAAATTTTTTAAATATTTTTGCAAAAAAAGTAAAGGTTGTAAAACACCAATATAATTACCTAAAGTTAATTCTCCTGTTGGTTTAATTCCTGATACTAATCTTTTTTTTTGGATCAATTTTTAAACCCCTTTTTTTTGTTTTTTTTTTTTTTTGAAAAAATAGTTGTTTGGATTTTTAGAATAATCATTATTTTTTTTCACTATTTTTATAAGGAATCTAAAAGATTTTCTTTTGTAATTTGTTCAAAGACACTTTTATTAACCTTAGAACGAATACGAAAATTTTCCTTAGTAAATGGCTTTTCTTCGCGAGCTTCTATAATTTTTTTGGCAGCAATCACCCCCAAACCATCAAGACAAAGTAAAGGCATTCTCAAATAATTATAGTTTTCTATTTGAAAAACACTAATATCTGATTTATTAAAATCAACACTTAAAAATTTAAAACCTCGTTGCAACATTTCTTTAGCAATTTGGAGAGTGTTAATTAAAACTTCATCTTTTGCTTTAATTTTTTTACTAGTTTTTAATTGTTTTAATGTTTCAATTTTTTTTCCAATGATTGTTACATCATTACTAATCATAATTTTATGATCAAATTGTTCTGCTCGCTTCGAAAAATAACCACTATAAAAAATCAAAGGGGCATAAACTTTGAACCAAGCAATTCTTAAAGCCATAATAACGTAAGCAGTAGCATGAGCTTTTGGAAATAAATATTTTATTTTTTCAGCTGAATCAATATACCAGTTTTCAACTTTTCCTTCCATCAGAGTTTTATAAGATTGCCAAGTTTTTGAATCACTTTGTGGTTTTCCTTTGCGAACAAATTCCATAATTTCAAAAGCTTTTAAAACATCAATTTCTTTTTCTTGTAGTTGTAACATAATATCATCACGACAACCAATGATATCATCAAAAGAAATATTTTGGTTTTTATATTTTTCGAAATCACCTGTTTGATTAATAACATCTTTAGCATTTTGATGCCAAACATCAGTTCCGTGGGAAAGCCCAGAAATTTTAACTAAATCAGCAAAATTAATCAAATTTTTATGATTATTTTTGATATCTTTAAGCATTTGTTTAACAAAAATAGTTCCAAATTCTGGAATCCCTAAAGAATCAATAGTAATTGTTTCATTTTGAGAAGAAGTTATTTTCAGGTCTTCACAAAATAATTTATAGACTTGAGGATCATCTAAAGGAATATCTTGGGCTTTTTCAAAAGGAAATCTACTTGGATTTTTTTTGACACAATCCATTAAAAATTTTATCATCATAGGATCATCATGACCTAAAATATCTAATTTAAATAAATTGTTCTCAAAAGAATGATAATCAAAATGAGTAGTTTTCCATTGAGAAGTGGTATCGTTGGCTGGAAATTGAATCGGAGTTATTTCATAAATGCTTCGATTTGGTGGCACAATGACGATACCACCTGGATGTTGTCCAGTTGAACGCTTTACCCCTTCTATTTTAGTTGTTATTTGCGATATTTTTTGTTTACGCCAGTTTCTTTTGGTTTCTTCAACAAAACCCATGACATAACCATAAGCATTTCTTTTGGCGATCGTTTGAATGGTGCCAGCCCGAAAAGCATGTTTTTCACCGATTAAACTTTTAATATAATTATGAGCTTGATTTTGATAATCACCTGCAAAATTAAGATCAATATCAGGAGTTTTATTACCTTCAAAACCTAAAAATGTTTCAAATGGAATATCGTGCCCGTCTTTTTTGAAAGGAGATTGACATTTGGGACAGTTTTTATTTTCTAAGTCATAACCTGAAAAAACTTTTTCTAAAGCCTCATAATAATTTTGTTCTTTTAAAACACCATATTTTGCCTTTTCTTCAGGCTTTAATTTGATAATAACATAACAACAATTAGGACAATGATAATGCGGTTTTAAAGGATTAACTTCAGTGATATCTAACATGGTAGCTACTAAAGAAGAACCAATAGAACCCCTAGAACCAACTAAATAACCATCTTCTAAAGATTTTTTAACCAATAAATGGGACAAATAATAAATAGGAGCAATTTCTTGATTACTTTTTGCGTCGTTGACATCACCAATAATGTTTTTTAACTCTTGCTTTAATCTTTCCTTAATCAAAGGATGAGGATTTACGCTGTATAATTTTTGAACTTTTATTTGAACTAAACGTTGAATTTCTTTTTTAACACTTGGTATATTTAAAACATCTTTAAAAGAATCATCTTTCAAAGAAAATAGCTCTTTAGTGAAGGGTTTAATTTTTGTGATTTTAGAATTAAGTAAATGAGTGTTATCAATAACGATTTCACGCGCTAAATTATCATTTTGTAAAAAACTAAAAGCATCAATCATTTCTTTGGTAGTTAAAAGATGGTTATCCGGTAAATAGTCAGTGTCATATTTAGATAATTTATGCAATCCCCCTCCTACTTGTTTCGCGCTTATATAAATTTGGCGATAATCTTTTTCCCAAGGGTGGATATAATGAACATCTCCAGTTGCAATAATTATTTTATTTTGATTTTTGGCTTCTTCAATGATTTTAATTAAAGTTGAATGAATGATTTGTTTTCCTTGAGATCCTAATTCAAAAAATAAATGTTTGTAGGCTTGAGGCGGCTGAACTTCAATATAATCATAAAAAGCAATTGCTTTTCTTAATTTTTTAATATTTGAATTTAAAGCTATTTCAAAAATATTACTATTATAACAACCACTACCAATTAAAAGACCTTTTCTATATTTAATTAAACTAGATTTTAAAACTCTTGGTATTTTATGAAAATCATTTGTTAAGGCTATACTTAAAAGTTCAAAAAGATTTCGATAACCTTTTTGATTAGCTACTAAAATATTGATATGATAAGCCCTTTCATATTTGGGGTCAATTGGATCTTTTAAATCGAAAAAATTCGTAATTACTGAATTTTTAGGATCTTTATTGGGAACTGATAATTGATCTATCATTTTAATAAAAACTTGAGCTGTTGCGTTAGCATCACTTAAAGCACGGTGATGACTTTCCATTTTAACTTTGAAAACAGTAGTTAATCTTTTTAAAGAAAAATATTTTAAAAATTCACTGAAATAACGTTGCGATAACGCCATGGTGTCAATTACTGGTTGTGGGGTTAATGTTATATTTAATTCTTTTGTTTTTTCTTTTAAAAAATTCATATCAAAAGTAGCATTGTGAGCGACTAAAATACAATTTTTAATAAAATCTAAAAAATTCGGTAAAACTTGTTTAATTGTATTTTGCCCTTCCAACATTTCATCTGTAATATTTGTGATACTAATAATAGTTGGATTTAGTTTTTCTTGTGGATTAACTAAAGCTTGAAATTCTTCAATTTTTTGACCTTTCTTAATTTTGACTCCAGCAATTTCAATAATTTTATCTCGTATACTTGAAAAACCAGTTGTTTCTAAATCAAAAATAACATAGGTAGCTTCTTTTAAATTAAAGTCTTGAGTTAAATTATCTTCTATTTGATTAGTAATATAAATTGGTTTTTCTTTGATGAAACCTATTTCTAGTCCGTAAATTGGTTTAATCTTTTTGCTTTTTGAATATTCATAAATTTCAGGATAAGAATAAATACCGTCATGATCGGTAAAAGCAATTGCTTCATGCCCCCATGATTCAGCTGTTTGTAAATATTCTTTAGCACTATTAATAGCGTCTAAATTAGACATTTTAGTGTGGGTATGAAATTCGATTCTTTTTTTACCTTGAATACCGTGATCTTCTCTAATTGGAAACAAAGAAGATTCATTTAAAATCTTAATATCGTTTTGATTGAAAAGTAAATGGACATCATCCCAAATATTATATTCAACTTTGGCTTTGATTTGAATTTTTTGATGAATTTTAATATTATGATTTAAAAATTCTTCTTTTTTTTCTTTTGATACTTTTGATTTAATTAAAATAGCATCTCTATCTTCAATCGAAAAACCATTATTTTCTTCTAAAACACAACTAAAATAAAATTCTTTCCAATTATATTTACGAAAATTACTTTCTGTAATTGATTGCGACAAAAGACCTTCAATTATAAAAGTTGTTTTATGATAAATTTTGTTGTTTTTGTCATAAAATTCTTCTTTAGATTTGGGGATGTCTTTAATTTTTACCTGATTGTTTTGATTTTCTTCCATTTCCAAGCTAAAATATTTTTTAATAGAGTTTTGATTAGTATTTATTTGGTTTGTTGTTAACTCTTTTTGAGGGAATAGATTTATCATCTTTTCTTTGTTTTGTTTTATTTTAATTTTATCATCTTTTTCTAAGATAAAATTATTTTGGAAACTATAAAAATAGCTGAAAAACTCTTTTAAAAGATTAATTTTATTATTTAAAATTGAAAAAGTTTCAGGGTTGACAGAAATTATAAATTTTTCCTTTTCAAATTGAATCTGATAATTCTCATTTTCGAAAAATTCCAAATCTAAATATTTTTTTTTAAATTTAGCTTGAGAAAGAATATAACGATAATAACTTTGCGCTAAAGATGATAAATAATCAAAATTTTTGAAATGTATACGATATTCAATTGTAATAACATTTTCCTTTGATGGATTATGTTTTTGACATTTTTTTTCCAAAAAAAGTTTTAATTTTTCTAAAAAAGATGATAAATCATTAACAAAGGGTAATTTTTGAAAACTAATATGCAAAATCCATTTATTTTCTTGGCTTAAAATAGAGACTTTTTGTAATTGAGGTTTTTGAAAATAATTTTTATCGAAACTATTTTCTTTTATGAAATGTTGAAATAAATCAATAGACATGCAAATTACCACCTAATTTTATAAAGATAAAAAAACAATATTTGGTTTAAAAAAAAGTATAAAATAAATAAAAAACCACGTGAAATCCCATGTGGTTTTTTATTTATTATTTTAAGATATAATTATTTCATTTATTGAATTTATGGTACTGATGATCGGATTCGAACCGACATGAGAATTACTCGCTTGATTTTGAGTCAAGTGCGTCTACCATTCCGCCACATCAGCTTCAAATATAATAAAATACTATACCTGTATATTATATCAAAAAATTTAATTTATTATATTTTTTTCAAAATAATAAAAAGTTTTTTTTAATAAAAAAAGTTTATTTTGAAACATTATTAAAAAAAATTACATATTTCCCAAAAAAGGAACACCTAAAATTCTTAAACTTTCTTGAAGGACAATTAAAACGGTTTTGATTAATAAAAGATTAGTGTTTTTAATTATTTTATCTGTAGATAAAATTTTTTCTTGTGCGTATAAACCATTAACATTTTGCGTTATTTTAACGAGATATCTAGCTAAAATACTTGGCATTTTTTCATGTTGACTTTTTTCTAAAATCAAAGGAAATTGACCTAATAGTTTGATTAAAACAAAATAATGATTTTGTTGATATATTTTTTCATCAATTAAACTAAGATCTATTTTTTCTTTTTTTAAAAGTGAATTAAGACGAGCAGCTGTATATTGCAAATAAGGACCTGTTTGACCTTTGAACTGTAAAATATTTTCAAGATTAAAATCAATATCTAAATGCCTATCATTTTTTAGATCATTAAAAATGATAGCTCCAACAGCAATTTTTTGAGCAGTTTCTTCCACATTAGATAAAGACGGATTTTTGTCTTGGATAATTTTTTGTGCTAAGTGAGTCGTTTGTTTGATAACATCCATCAATGTAGTAAATTTATGATGTCTTGTCGAAATTTTTTTGCCATCCATTAAAACTAGACCAAAATTAATATTTTCTATTGTAACATCCTGATATCCCATTTTTTGGATAATTTGACTTAATTGACGAAAATAAAGTTTTTGTTCATTACCTACTACATACAAAATAGTTTGACAGCGATAAGTTTTGTAACGATATTTAAAAGCAGTTAAATCTCTAGTTAAATATAAAGTACTACCGTTAGTTTTCTTAACCAGACCAGGAGGCAATTTATCTAGTTGTATTAACAACATTTGATCTTCTTGTTTTAAAAGTCTTTTTTGCTTTAATTCTTCTAAAAGATCTTCTATTTTATCGTTATAAAAAGATTCTCCCAAAAAATAATCAAAAGAAATCCCTAAAATATCATAAATTTTACAAAATTCACGCAAAGAAACATCACGAAAATAGTGCCATAATTTAAGATATTCTTGATTTTGTTTTTCTAATTGTAAAAAAGCTTCATTAGCTTCATCGTTAAGTGATTGATTTTCTAAAGCTTTTTGATGAAAAAGCAAATAGAGTTTTTGTAATTCATTAATCGGATTTTTTAAAATTTTTTCTTTTTGACCCCATTTTTGATAAGCGACAATCATTTTTCCAAATTGAGTGCCCCAATCTCCTAAATGATTAATTCCTATCACTTTAAAACCTAATTTTTTATAAATATTTTTTAAAGCGTTGCCAATAACGGTAGAACGAAGATGACCTACAGAAAAATTTTTGGCAATATTAGGTGAAGAATAGTCAATGACTATGGTTTTATCCTTTTTTTTTTGACTACCATAGTTATTTTGAAGTTGATTTATTTGTAATAAAAGATTTTTTGATAAAAGTCCTCTTTTTACTTTGATGTTTAAAAAACCATTTAAAAACATTATTTTTTCTATTTCTTCTTTTATAATTAATTCTTTTTTGATAATATCAAAAATTAAAGAAGGTTTGGAATTTTTGTTTTTGGCATAAACAAATAAAGGCAAGGAAAAATCAAAATCACAATTATTGATTTGTTCTTGTAAAAAAATATCTTGGTTTAAAAGATCTTTTATCATCTTTTCTATTTTTATTTTGATAGCTTCTAAAGTCATTTTGATAATTTTCCTTTTATTTTGTTATATAATCTAGATCTAGAATAAGAGTATTGTTTACAAAAAAAGAAACATAACCATTATAAAATAATTATAACATTTTTTTTTGACAATGACAAGATTTTTTTGTTAATTTTTGTTAATTTTTAGTTTATAATTAATAACAGTAATACTTTAATATTACAAAAAACTGAATGGAGTATTATTCATAAAAATCACAAAATTAATTAAACTAAACGAAAAACATTTTTTTAAAGATTTTTTTAGAAAAAAAAATTTACTTTCAATTTCCTTAGTGATTATTTCTTTTATCACTTTAATTTGGGGAATAGTTCATAGTTGTTTTCAAAACCATTTACCAGAAGTCGATTATTTTCAAAATATTTTTAACTTTACTAGACAAAGTGTTTTTTTAATTTTTATTATCGCCCTTTTAACTTTCTCTAAATATAAAACGAAGCAAATTTATTTCAATTTGAGTTTTGTTGCTTTAATAAATATTTTAATCGTAGGATTAGTTTTTGGTAATTTTATTCGTGATGATAATCAATCTTATGTTTCTAATGAATCAATAATTGCCTTAACTGCCCATTATTTACAATATATCTTGTTACCTTTATTTTATTGTTTTTATTTTTACCAAAAAAAACTTACTTTTGTAACTTGGAGGAAAGGATGGTTAGTTTTGATTCATCCTTTTCTTTATTTTTTGATCTTTTTTCTTCTTTCTCTAAAATTTAGTGTAAAATCACCCTTTATCATTCCTGATTTTTTAACAAATAATTTTTTAAATTATTTTAAAATTTTTATCGCCTTTAGTTTTTTAACCATGGTTTTAATCGGAGTTAGCAAAATTAAAATTAATTTTATTTTAAAAGCTTTAATGTTGGTTTTGGTTTTCTTTTTAACTTCAGTTATCCCAAGGGAAATAAGTGATTGGAATCACGCTAAAGAATTAATTTTACATCCCCAACAAATGGGTTCTTCTCTTTTTCCTGAAACACAAGAAATGGCTTTACAAATGGTTAATTTAGTTTTAGATGAAAACCAATCTTTAAAAGATAATGAAAAAATTTTAGAATTAGGTTCAGGAAGTGGTAACGTAACTAAATATTTAGTGGAAAAATTCGGAGAAGAAAAAGTTATTGCTCTTGAATATGATTCAGATTTATGTCAAGTTTTAAAAAATAAATATCCAAAATTAAAAGTTATTCATGGAGATGCTGCTGATTTTATAAATTTATTAAAAGATAATAAAGAAGCAACTAAAAACATAAAAGGGATAGTTTCTACCCTTCCTTTAAGTAATTTTTCAAAAGAACAATTAAACAAATTAAATGAGGGTCTTTCAAAAGTAATAAGGGCCAATAACATTAAATTCGTAGAATATCGTTTTTTACCTTTTTTACGCGAAAAACACCTTATTGAAGGTGTAGAAGAAAAAACCAATATTTTAAAAAACCGATTTTTTGTTTCTGGTTTAATTATACCGACTAAAATTTTTATTTTTGAAAAAAATATTTAATACATAAAAAGTAAATAAAAAGAGAAAAGTTAACTTAAAAATAATAAGTTAACTTTTTTTATATTTTATCGATAAAAAAAATTTTAGAAATTAAAAAATTTTGTTTTTGCATAAATATTTTTTTGCAGAAATTTGAATTTATTGAATAATTTTTTTGAGTATGGCTAAAATCATAAAAATTAATTGTTTGTTTTCTATACCGTTTAAATAACAAGTTGTTAAGTACAAATAATTTAATAGTTGACCTCCTTCTCTAAAAAAATTCAGACGTTAAAAGAGATTTTAAACAAATGATAGTTTTTTCAATCTCATAATAAGCTATTATTTTTTTTATTCAGAAGTATATTGGCTTTGTTTTTATGCCACCCCCAACAAAACGCGGTCCAAAGCTTTTTCTAAAATTATTAAATCAATAAATTCTTTTTGTTCTCTAATAGCCAAAATTAAAGCTTCGTTCAAAATAGCAGCTAATTGAGCCCCATTTGCACCTTCAGTTTGTTTGGCTAGTTGTTCAAAGTCAATATAATTATTTATTTTTTTATTACGAGCATGAACTTCTAAAATAGCTTTACGAGCTTTTAGGTCAGGTAAATTAATTTTAATTATTCGATCAAATCTACCAGGACGAAGTAAAGCAGGATCTAAAATATCGACTCTATTGGTAGCAGCAATAACAATGATTTGATGTAATGGTTCAAAACCATCCATTTCAATTAAAAGCTGGTTCAGAGTTTGATCTTTTTCACTATTATGCAAATTCGACCCTCTTTTGATTCCTAAAGCATCTATTTCATCAACAAAGAGAACGCAAGGAGTATTTTGTTTTATTTCTTGGAAAAGATTTCTAATACGAGCCGCTCCAACTCCAACATACATTTCAACAAATTCTGAACCTGAGGTGGCGTAAAAAGGGAAGCCACTTTCTCCAGCTAAAGCTTTGGCGAGTAAAGTTTTTCCAGTTCCCGGAGGACCCTCCAATAAAACACCTTTGGGAATAGAAATTCCTAAATTTGTGTATTTTTGAGGATTTTTTAAAAAATCAACTAATTCATATATTTCTTCTTTTTCTTTTTTTAATCCAGCAATATTTTCAAAATTTATTTTAGATTTATTTTGATAATTTTTTTGTGAAAAATTTCTTTTCGGATAAAAAAATTGTTTTTTAAGTTGAATTACAATATAAAACATAAAAATAAAAGAAGATAGAAAAAGGATAAAACTGATATATAATTCTAAATAATTAGTTTTAGTAGTTGTTGTGACATTTTTTAAAAAAGATTTATAATAATTGATGTAATATAAAAGAAAATTATAAAAAGAAACAGGAATGTAACAATAATATTTTTGTTTTGAATAATCTTGGGCTTGAATGAGGTAATATTCTTTAAATAAGTAATTATTATTATTTTTATAAATATAATGAATTTTTTCAATATTGTTTTCTTGGATTTTTTCGATTAATTCATAAAAATTAATTAAAATCGCGTCTTTTAATTGTTTTTGTTCTTTGATGAAATAAAATATTTCTGAAAAAGTAATGACTAAAAAAATGAAAATAGTAAAAATCATAATAAAAAAGATAATTTTGTTTTTTAAAAAAAAATGTTTGAAAAACACTAAGTATAAACTCCATGTAAAATTTGTGAAAAAATATTAAACTTTAAAAAACTAATTTGTTGTAAAATTATATAAAAAATTTAATTTATCTTTTAGACGGAAATTAATTAAATAAAGTAGGACTCCAATAAAAAGGTTATTGATGATTACAGATAAAAAGCTATAGATGACATTTAGTAAATCAGAATAACCTATACTTTTCATAATTTTAGTTAAAATAGCGCTTTGATCTTCTAAAAAATGTTCTTTTAGTAAATCAATAAATAAAATGCTTGCGCTAATTTGAACTATACTAATAATTGTCAAAGCAACAATTAAAGACCATTTTTCAAAAAGTTGATTTCTTTTTTTTTGATAAAACAAACCAGATATGCAACACACAACATAAGGCAAAAAAAACTTGTAAATAAAAATTTGAAATTTGAAATTTTGATCGTGATTATGTTTATGACTTGATAATAATATTTCCATAATAAAATATTCGAAGGCATAGTGAATTACAAGATATGCTAAACTAGCAAAAAAACTATATTTAAACCCAAAAAGAAAACCGATTAAAATAATAAAAATTAATTCGATTTTAAACAAAGAATATTCACAAGAAGATCCGAAATTGATGGTGTATCGAGAAATTAATTCCAAAAAAAAAGTTAAGAATAATAAAAAAGACGTCGCAATAATTTTTTTTAAAATATTTTTTTGGCTATTTAACATAAAAATATCCCTTTTATTTTATGATTTTACTTCTGGGTTTTTAGGAAAAAACTGATAATTAAGTTTTTCTTCTAAAATGCCTTCTTTTAATAAATTTAAAAAATCATCATTAGTAGCATCAAGAATAAAAAGGTTAATATCAATTTGGTCTAAAACTTTTTCTAAATGCTTAATTTGATAGATAATTCCTTCAAAAAATTGACAAAAATATTTTAAATTATCCTCTTTGTGAAAAAAATCGCCGATTAAAGATAAATTTTGAATTTTACCAAATCTAATATCTAAAAATATTTCTAACATCCCCCATGAAAAGCGTTTTTTAAGTATTTTAGTGTGATGTGGTTGTTCTAAAGAAATAAATTCAGGCAAACTATATTTTAAAGCGTCTTCTTCTATTACTTTTAATTCTTCTTGATTTAATGAATATGTTGTAACAGTCAAAGCTTGAATGAGATATTGTATGAAAACTTTTTGCGATATTTCTTGAGGAAGAAATTTTTTAAGATTGGTTACTCTTGAACGAATGCTTGCAATTCCTTTTGAAATTAGTTTTTGGTCATTGGGGGTAATAACATTAATCATGGTATTAAAATCACAATCATAAAGTAAAGTCCCGTGAGTCACCATCCCATTTTGATTTTGTAAAAAAGCATTTCCAGAAATTTTTTTACCTTCCAATAAAAGATCATTTCTACCACCAAAAACAACATTTAAACCTAATTTTTGTAAAGCAAGAACTATTTTAGATAAATAAGGTTTAAAACTAAAGTTTTTGTCTTTTTTAGCGATAATACTAAAAATCGGTGTTTGTGGATCGTTATAAACACAACCGCCACCTGTAGGTCTTCTAAATAAAGGAATTTGATGTTTTTTAAGATAATCTAAATTAACTTCATTTTCAATAATTTGATTTTTACCAACTACAACCCCTTTAATTTTCCAAAGAAAAAAATAGCTTTCTTGCGGATTTTCTTTTAATAAATGATTAAGAACGTAGGATTCTAAAGCATAGTAAAAATAAGGTTTTAAATCACAAAGACGATTAGTTTTAATTAAAATCATAAACTATAAATTATTATCTCTTTCATTGTTTTTAAATTAACTACTATCTTTCAATTATATTATAACACTTATTTATTTTTTTAAGTTTGGGAATTACAGATTTTTAGTTTTGTTTTAAAAAATTATAACTTTATTTTGCTATAAATGAATGCTTTGGTGACAAAAGTTAGCTAATTGGTTATTATTATGAGAAAAAGGGTGTTATTTTTCCAATTTTAATCAATTGTGAGAAATAATGTTTACATGATTATGAAATAAGTATGTAAATAGAATGAAGTGTTTCGGTAACTTTAAACAATTAAGTTTACCCTTATTTTAAACCATACTGTCATTCATTGAAGGTTTTAAAAAATTTGAATTAAAAGATAAATAAAAGAAAAAAAGAGACCTTTAAAAGTCTCTTTTTATCAAAAATTATTTTCCAAAACTAAATTATTTTTTTCTTGTTTTTTTAGTTGGGTTCTTTTTCTTAGTTGTTTTAATAATGAATATAATTAAAGAAAAAATAAAGATAACAAGTAAAGTTACACACAAACATATTAATAATTTTTGCTTTTGTGTTGTTGGAGTTACTGGAACTTTTTGATTTGCTTGAGGAGACTTTTCTGCGTTATTAGATGTTTCCTTATTTTTTCCTAATGCGCCGCTTAAGGATAAAGTTATTCCGTTGCATAAGTTGTATAAGCCATTTACTATTGTTTGCAAAAGTGTTTTTTGAGTTATTTCTTTTGAATTCACACTTTGTTCTTGAATTTGTTGATCTGATGTTGGATTTATAGTTGTTGAAGGTTTATCTTCGGAATTAGTTTTTTCTGAAGTTGTTATGTTTTCAGCAAAAGTTTTTACATAGTGTATACCGTTTTTTATTGAAGTTGTTATATTATTTGCGATGTTTTTTAATTTTTCCATGAAAGATGATAAAATTGATGAATTATTTTCTTGAGGTTTATTTGAGGTTGTTATATCGTTTTCAGATTTATTTGTTTTTGAATTTTGATTTTCTTCTTTTTGTTTTTCTTTAATTTGTTCTTCTAAAAAAGTGTTAGTTTGTAGTTGTTTTTGAATTTTAGTTGTTTGAAAGTTAATTTGAGTTTCTTGTTCTTGGAGTTTAATTCTTTGTTCTTGAAGTTGATTGTCTTTATTTTTTAATTCTGCTTCTTTATTGCTTAATTTTGTTTTAAATGATTCAATATCAATGTTTAAATTCGATATTTCGAGTTCTTGTTTTTCAAATTGTTCTTTTGAATTATCGATTTCATTATTTAATTCTTTTTTTTTATCTAATGTTGAATTTATAGTTTTGCATATACCGTCTACTATTGGATCTACTATTGAAGTTTTTGCATAGTGTATATCGTTTTTTATTGAAGTTTTTATATTATTTGCGATGTTTTTTAATTTTTCCATGAAAGATGATAAAATTGATGAATTATTTTCTTGAGGTTTATTTGAGTTTGTTATATTGTTTTCAGATTTATTTGTTCTTGAATTTTGTTCTTCTTTAATTTGTTTTTCTAAAAAAGTGTTAGTTTGTAGTTGTTCTTGAATTTTAGTTGTTTGAAGGTTAATTTGAGTTTCTTGTTCTTGGAGTTTAATTCTTTGTTCTTGAAGTTGATTGTCTTTATTGTTTAATTTTGTTTTAAATGATTCAATATCGATGTTTAAATTCGATATTTCGAGTTCTTGTTTTTCAAAGTCTGCACTGTTTTCCATCGATGTTATTGTAATTTCTTTGTCTATTGATGGATTATCTTCTTCTATGTTTATTGGCATACAATTATTTTTTTCTATTTCCTCCGCCATTATAACTTTAGAACCAAGTAAAAAAGTAATAATAAATGTAATAATAAATAATTTTTTAATTTTTAAGTTAAAAAATAAATTATTAATCTTATTCATACAAATCCCTTCTAATTTAATTATAAATTTTGTATTTACGCTTTCTTATCTATTTAAAATCCCCATCCATAAAGATTTTTCCATAAAGAAAATTAATACCAATCACCATTATACACCAAAAAAAATAAAAAACAAGTTTAACGCTAAAAAAAATTAATTTTTTGATTTTTAAATTAAAAAAGTGTATAGCCAATGGGTTTTAGTGCGTAAATTAGTTGTATTTACTATTTCTTATTATTTTCTTTAAAATCATAATTTTTTTATAAATAAAGTTAATGCTAAACAGCATTATATAAAAAAAATTATCACTCAAAAAATCATCAGCAGTCCACTTGCTTTTCATTTTCTTTTTTTAATTTTACAATTTAGATTAGTGTCTAAAAAAAAATTAAAAAAGTATTTTATGAACTTATGATAAATTTTAGAGGTGAAAAAAGCAATCCAATATAATTTAAAAAAACATTTTATTAAGCACTAAATTTTTTTGATGTGTATTACTAATATATTAATTTTTTTATTTTGATAGGAATTAATATTATTTCGAGATTATAAATTTTTTAGTTAAAAAACTTTCTTGATGATATCAAGTTAAAACCTTAGTAAATTAATTTTTCCGAGCGTTAAACTTGTTTTTTTTTTTTTTTGATGTATAATTTTAATTATAGTAGTTTTATTTTCAAAAATTGCTAGATTTAAAAAATTTTATTTGTGTAACGACAACATTTTTTTTATTTTGATAGGAATTAATATTATTTCAAGATTATAAATTTTTTAGTTAAAAAACTTTCTTGAATTAAATTTTTTTGAATTTGTAAAAAATTTTAAGAAACTTGATGATATCAAGTTAAAACCTTAGTAAATTAATTTTTCTGAGTGTTAAACTTGTTTTTTTTTTTTTTTGATGTATAATTTTAATTATAGTAGTTTTATTTTCAAAAATTGCTAGATTTAAAAAATTTTATTTGTGTAACGACAACATTTTTTTTATTTTCAAAGAAAGGAAAAATTTTTAGTAAATGAACAAAAGACAAATAAATTACAAAAAAATATTAATTTATGGAATACCAATTTTATTATTGCTTTTAGCAATGATAGGTGCCCTAGGTCGGTATCAGGGTTGGTTTAATGTGACACCACATAGGAAAAAGTTAGATTTAGAAGCTGAAATAAGACGTTTATGTAACAACGAAGAGGGTACTTTTGATAAATTATTAGAAGACATTGCAGAAATAAAATATAAAACTTATCCTCGTTTATTTCTTGATTCAATAAAGAAAGAAAAAGAAATAGGTAAATTGAAAAAGAAATTTAATAATTACAAAAATGAAATCAAACAAAAATGCGAACCTGAAAAAGCAGCGGAAGAACAAAAAGAAACTGAAGCTAGAACAGCAAAAGATAATTTAACAGGGGAAATTAAAACTTTAAAAGAAACCACTATTCCGAATAAAGAAACACAAAGAGCAGCGGAAGAACAAAAAGAAACTGAAGCTAGAACAGCAAAAGATAATTTAACAGGGGAAATTAAAACTTTAAAAGAAACCACTATTCCGAATAAAGAAACACAAAGAGCAGCGGAAGAACAAAAAGAAACTGAAGCTAGAACAGCAAAAGATAATTTAACAGGGGAAATTAAAACTTTAAAAGAAACCACTATTCCGAATAAAGAAACACAAAGAGCAGCGGAAGAACAAAAAGAAACTGAAGCTAGAACAGCAAAAGATAATTTAACAGGGGAAATTGCAGAATTACAAAACCAAATTAGCCTCAAAACACAAACACAACAAGAACAAGCAAACATAGAAACTGATGCACAAAAGAAAAAACATGAATTTATTTCATTTTTTAACTTTTTACAAAATGGTGACCCAACACAAACATTACAATTACCAACAAAATTAAACGAATATAAAAAAGAATTAACTAGACGACAACAAGTATTAGATAACAAAACAAAAGAGTTAAAAAAAGAGTTAAATGAAAAAGAACAACAATTAGAAGAAAAAATGCAATTAAGAAAATTATTAATTGCAACCCAATTCTTAAAACAATATTACGTTGAAGTTAAAAACTTGTTAGCAAAACAAACTCAAATAAGCAAGATGTTTAGTCATCAAAGAGCTTTAAGTGAATTGGAATATTATTTCAAAGAAATAATTGAAGTAACAGACTCAATAACGAATACAAACAAAAAAGATGACGAAAAAATTAACAAAAAAATAACTCAAACTTTGGCATTTGTTAAAAAAATAACTAACGCTAATTTAGAACTTTTGCAAAATACCGATAAAAACGACATTTCCAAAAAAATTATTTTACCTTATGCACTCTGCAATAACAATAATGAAGAAAAATTATCTATTAATAACCAAAAATTTCCAGAAGAAATAAATTGTATTAATTCAAAAAATATTGTTGATGATAAAAATATCTTTTTTAAGTGGGATGACGAAATTAAAAGTAAGTTTGAAAAAGAATTTAACAATGAACAAAATAAAAAGTTATTGGAATTTAAGCAATTAAATTGGGAAAATTTTGAAAAAATTTTTGCTGATGAAAAATCTTTTATTAATAAATTCAGTCCAAATAATGTTAATAATGGTGTTTTATATCGTTTTTTTGTTATCGGCTGCGAAACTGTCTTTGTTAATAACGCCTATGACCCAAACTTAATTGATTTTTTAGAAAAAGTATTTGATTTTGGTTTGGAATCAAGAATCTAGTTTTTTATTAATGACAATTAAAAAAAAAGGAAAAAGAAAAAAATGTTAGAAAAAATAAAAAATAAATTTGTTTATGTTTTTATCTTTATTAATCTGATAATAATTATTTGTATTACTATTTTATTTTTTGATAACAAAAAATTAAAGAAAGAATTATATGGTGAATGTCAAAAAATTAAAGAAGAATTAAAACCACAAGAAGATTCGAAAACAAAAAACGAGCTTAAGCTTTTATTGGATAGTTTAAAATCAAAATCAACTGACAACAATTTTTTTTTTAAATTAAATGAAAAAATAAATTCTTTAGAAAATATAATTAAAGACAACGAAGAAGACGAAAAAACAGATGCTATTTTTAAACGCACGATAACAAGCTTTCAAAATTCTCTAAATGTGACTCAAAACAACGAAGAAAGGCAAAATTATGAACAATTGATTCGTTTAATTGAACAATTTCAACAAGGTGCTAAACTAAGGGACGATCTCAAAAATCAAATAGAAGAAAATCAAAATTTGATGAATATCACTCCATCTCTATCTCAAGAAAGCATGCAAAGTACTACATCTCTAGTTGAAAAAATCCAAAATTTAAAAGATGCTAGAAGTTATTTAAACAGTTATGCTCAAATTATAAGTATGCATTTAGAAGATGCAGAAAAATTAAAAAGCATTGAAGCCAAACCAAGTCAAAAAGCATTATTGAAGCAAATAACTAATATTTTAACTGAAGATTTAACTAAACAATTATTAAAATCAATTAGATTGAACGCAAGAAGAGAAATACCTAGGTTATTATCTCGATTAAACATACAACTAAATCAATAAAATTGTTGAAAAAGAAAGGTTTAAATATAGATGGAAAAAAATAATAAAAACGAGTCCGCTATACCCAAAAAAAATTGGCAGTTAATAATTATTTTTATTGTTTTAGTGTTATTAACTGTTGTAGCATTTGTCTTTGGTGCCATAGTTTATATTGATCATTTACAATCAAAATCACAACCTGAGTCTTTTCCAGAATCTCAACCTCCCAATCAAGAAAACGAAACCCCAGCTGGTGGACGCGGCAATTTAGGTTCTTTTGTTGATCTTTTTACTCCACCAGAAACCAATTATGAAAATTTTCCTGGTTTTGATGAAATACATGGTTTAAAAGAACCAATTGAACGCTTAAAAGAAATTTCTCATCGTTTTAATCCTAAAAATGCGAATTATTACAATCAAATAAGCCCCGAAAACCCGATGTCCTTCCCTAAAGGGGTATTATTTTATGGTCCTCCTGGTACCGGAAAAACTTTATTAGCGGAGTGTTTTGCTAAAGAATCAGAAATGAATTTTTATATCATTACGCCAAAACACACCTTAGAAGAAATTGAAAATATTTTTAAAAGAGCGCGTAAAAATAGTCCTGCCATCATTTTTGCTGATGAAGCCGAAGAAATTATTAAATCAAGAACTTCTAAAATGTTAGAAGAAGGGGATACTAAAAAAACCGATTTATTATTAGCTGAAATCGATGGGGTCAAAACCGACAAAGAAAATCCGGTTTTTTTTATGGGTGCAACTAATCATAAAGATAAAGTTGATTCAGCTATTTTATCAAGGTTAGAAAGTATTTATATCGGTTATTTCTCTGAAAATGAAAGATTAGATTTTGTCAAATTAATGTTTAAAAAGAAAACATTGAAAGTAGAACGACACGCCTTAAATGAATATTTACCGATTTTAATGCAGAAATTTAATTTTGCTTTAGAACATCCCGAAATGTTTGCTATTGCCTTAAAACATGGTTATTATATTCCCGCATTAGGAAAAACTGAAATCAAAGGTACAAGTGACAAAACACATCCTTACGGTAATTTATCCTCGATAAATGATGAGTTAAACCATTTGCAAATTAGAAGAGATTATGCATGTTTGCAATCCCCATCCATAAACGATAAAGCTTATAATCTTGAAGATTTAGAAAAAATTAAAGTCCATTTTTATGACCTTCTTTCAGGTAGAAAATTAGAAATGTTAGTAGAAAATGCTGGTTATAAAGCGGCTTTAAATAATCACAATCAAATTTTAATCAGTGACTTAGAAGAAGCTTTTAAAGATTTTTTTGGTTATCAAAAAGAATTTAATCAAGTTAATCAACATCCTAGAAATGATTCAAACAATTCAAACAATTAAAACAATTAAAACAAAAAAAATAATTAAAGGAGACAATCACTTAAATGAGTGTTAAACAAAGAAAAAATTTTCAAAAAAAAGTTTTTATTATTGTTATTTTTTGTCTTGTGATTGCTATTTTTATCAATTCTTTTTTTCCTTACCAAACAAAACACCAAATTTTTGGTGTTCAACCAGATGAAGAGTATATACAACAACAAAAGGATTGCCAAAAAAAACAAGCATATACTTGTTATTTGGAAGATGAAATAAGAAAATGTCCAACAAAAATATTTCAACCTTTCTTTAATACGAATGAATTTCAAAATTACTTTAAAAAAATAACTAAGAGTTTAAACGAAAGGGAAAACATAGAAGAAGTACAAAATAATTCCGAAATAGTAATTCAATTTAACAATTTTAAAGTTTTTGAAGGTCAAGAAAAAGAAATAACTTTATTTAATGATTTTATGGCAAACATTATTCTAGAATTCATTGACTATCATAAATCAATATTGAATTCTTACCAACAAAATTTGAATAAATTAGGTGATTTAGAAAAATTAGTAAAAGAAAAAGAAGAATTGCAAAAAAAAATTGAAAATATAAAAAAAACAATTCAAGATTTAAAGCAATTAAAAAAATTACAAACACATTTACAACCAGATAACTTTAATTTAAAAGAAGAATACCTCTACTTTGTTTGTGATAAGATGTTTGAATTATATCAAAATGAACAATATGATACTCCAAGAAAAGAAGCAAATTTAAAACGAACGCAAAGTTTTAGTCATTTAAAAGAATCAACTAATCTCCAATTTCAAATAGAATATTTACGTATTTTTCAAAAAACCTTAAAAGAAATAAGAGTTATTCAAAAAGAATTAAGTAAGAAATTATCATATTTTAAATATTTATTTCATTCACCTGAAGAGTTAAAAGAGTTAAGTGAAGGAAATGATGCTTCTTTATCATCAAAATTGCAAACAAAACTAAAAGAACTTAATTCATTTTCAAATAGCCAAAATGAAAATTCCATTAACCGATTAATTGAGAAATTTATAGAAAAACGTTTAGAAGACTTTAAAAATGAATCCACTACTTCACCCGAGTTAAAAGAAGCAATCAATCAAAATGATGAGTTTGTTAAAAACGCTAAAATTTTTTTAACTAATGAAATATGGCAAAATCAAGGGAATGATTATTCGTCCTCAATAAATTTTAATAACTTACAACTTGAACTACCCAACAATTACTCAGGGTTTAATTTAGGTAAATTAGAAATTATTAAAAGTATCACAAAAATAAACAATAGTTTGCTTGATGGTTCTGAAAATCATAACCATTCATTAAATTTCTTATATTGTAATAATTTCTATAACTTAAAAAGAAACCATGAATCAATTATCAATAATTTAAACGATATTTATAATGAATTATATAAATCATGGATGAAAAGACGTTATCTTTTAAAAGAAGAAGATAAAAATGAATTTACTAAAAGCATAAATCTTCAAAACAAAGTTGTAGGAAATTTATTAGAACTAGCCATTAATGAATTTAAAACAAATTATAAAAACAAAATTGAGGATCTTAACAATTATTTAAATTCTTTAAATAAAGATTTAGAAGAACAAACAAAAGATATAGAAGCAATTTATAAAGATCAAAGTAATAACCTAAGAGAAGTTTTTTTACAAAAAGAACAAGACGTAAAAGATAAATTAACTAAGGGGATTGAAGAGTTAAAAAATACTTTTATTAATCTTCCTTTGGAAGAGTTAACAAAAGTATATCCCGAAGATTTAAAAAAACTTTATGAAAAAATTACAAATGCGTTAACAAAAATCAATAAAGCTTCTCAAAATCCACAAGCAGAAAAAAATTTTTTTAGTCAATTTGTCGACAATTATTTTAAAAAAATTCTTCATTTTCAACATGTTTATAAAACCAAGAACACATATTTAAACAAATATAACAAAGATTTGAAAACAGTCAAAGAAAACATCTTAAAACTAAGGGAAGAAAAAATTAAACAATTAATACAACAACTTGATAATCCTTCGTTAACACCAAATAAAAAAGAACAAGAACAAGAACAAATAAAACAAATAATTGAATCTATAAACCCACAAGAAAACACTTCTCAAACAACAACTTATTCTTATCAAAATGTAAATTGGATGAAAGAATGTTTAACAAAATATAAAGATATATTAAACAACCAATTCCAAAAATTTGAAATTACTGAATTGACATCTGAAGAAAAAAGTTATTTAGACGAAGTTGTTAAACAAATTAACATTGAAATTAAAAAAGTTTTTTTAGATTGCCAAAAAGCTGAAAATATAAAAAATTCATCCCAAGAAAAATTAAAAAACCTTAGTGAATATGTTGTTGAAAAAATAAATATAGTTACATTTTTTCAACTATCAGATTCAACAACAACTTCTACAACTGATTCCCAACAAACATTTAATCAAGGAAAAGATGCTTTTTCGCTATTAAATGAGGCACATGAAAAAATAATCCCTAATAAAGAAGAATTAAATAATTTTATTAAATTAGAGTCAAATTTAAACTTTATTCAAGAAATTAAAAACTTAGAAACTACGAATAAAACAGTAAAAGAAAAAGAAGAAAAAATAGTTCTGAAGCATCAAGAAATAAAAAAAGCAGAAAACAAAGTTAATGAATTAACACAAGAAATTCAAACTTTAAAAGAAATCACTATTCCTTTTTATGAAAAAGAAAAAGCGGTGGAAGAACAAAAAGAAAAAGATGCTAAAACAGCAAAAGATAATTTAGCAGGGGAAATTAAAACTTTAAAAGAAACCACTATTCCGAATAAAGAAATACAAAGAGCAGCGGAAGAACAAAAAGAAAAAGATGCTAAAACAGCAAAAGATAATTTAGCAGGGAAAATTAAAACTTTAAAAGAAACCACTATTCCGAATAAAGAAACACAAAGAGCAGCTGAAGAACAAAAAGAAACTGAAGCTAGAACAGCATTACGAAATATAATATCAGAACAACAACGAAACGCTAATAATTTTCAAACAAATAAACAAAATTTTATTAATCAAAACAAAAGCAATTCAGATTCAAGAATTAATGATTTTTTTGAAAAATTAATATGAAGATTAACCTTCAGACAACATTAAAAAGACAATAAAAAAAAGAAACAAGTGAAGGTGGCACGTGATAACAAATAAACCTTTTGATAATACTAAAAAATGGTTAATTATAATTTATTTAATATCTCTTAATGTGTTTTTTTTAACTATTATTTATTGGGGTCATCACCCCTTAATCAACCGTTGTTTTTTAAATGTTTTTGGTTTTTATCAACCTGAAGCAAAAACTAAATTAACTAATGAAGAAACAACTGCTTATCATGAAGCCGGACATGCTTTAATCACCCTTTTATATCCACATAATTATGAAATGTCTTATGTAACAATTATTCCGCGCGGATCAACTTTAGGACACTCTAAACATAAAATTTTAAAAAATGATTGGAAAAATAATGTTTTAGTTGCTTTAGCTGGTACTGCAGCTGAATCTTTAGTAGCTTGCAATAATCAAATAGATAAACAAAAAGTTGGAAAAGGTTCTGGTTCAGATTTTAGCAAAGCTCGCAAGATATTAAATAGAAATTCTAAAAATCCTAAAAATGATTTTAATTTGTTGTTAAAACAAAGTGAAGATTTACTTTCTTTAAACAAAGAAACTTTAGATCAAATAGCCAAATTTTTGACAATTAAAAAAATTTTATCACGAGATGAACTTTACGATATTTGTCAAAAATATCCTTTAAAAAAGTCATAAAAGATATTTAAAACGATATCAAAAAAAAGATTTATAAAAACATTATAATTAATCAATAAACAATATTTAATTAGGACTTTATTCATTAGAGTCTTTTTTTTATGTTGACAGAAACAATCAATTATTTATTAATTAAATTTGATGAGAAGCGAAAAAAAGCAATCCAAGATAATTTAAAAAAACATTTTACTAAGCGCTAAAATTATTTTTTTTGATGTGTATTACTAATATATTAATTTTTTTATTTTGATAGGAATTAATATTATTTCGAGATTATAAATTTTTTAGTTAAAAAACTTTCTTGAATTAAATTTTTTTGAATTTGTAAAAAATTTTAAGAAACTTGATGATATCAAGTTAAAACCTTAGTAAATTAATTTTTCTGAGTGTTAAACTTGTTTTTTTGGTGTATAATTATAACTAATAGTGAAGTTTAAATTATTTTTTGAATTTGCAAAATAGTTAATTTAAATATTTGCTATGATTATTGAAATAGAATAAAAAAAGAGAAAAGGAAAAAAATGAATTTAAAAGTATTTATTAAAAAAAATAAAAAATATCTCTTTTATTTTTTTTCTTTGGTATTTATTGTTTTGACGATTAGTATAATTGTTTGGTTAATACAAAGAGATTATGACAATGGTCAAAAAAACAAAGCAAATAAAAACAGGCAGGAATCATATTATAATTTATCAATTACTAACACAAAAAAAGGTTATATAGTATGCAATATTATGAATGAAAAAAGATTTAACAAATCTAATAATAGAATTATGTCAGAAATTATAAAAGAAACTCAAAAAAATACAAATAACCAGTTACTCAACCAACCAGAAACAGAAGATATCCAAAATATTATTTACGATTATAATGATCAAGGATACTTGATATCTAGAAAAATGTCTTTTAAAACTAACTCTGAAACAAGAATAAAGAATGATGAATTTGTAAATTATTTATATAATGTTCATAATTTATTAAAAAAGGAAGAGAGATTTTTCAAAGGCGAAAACACCCCTTATGAATCTGTTGAATATGAATACGATTCGAATAATAAATTGATTAAAAAAACCGCAAAAATATTCAATACAACATTTGAATATAAATTTATTTATGATACAAATGGTAAAACGATAATAAAAATTGATAATTATAATAATAAAAATTTAAGTCCAAATAATAACTCGATATTATTAAAAACTTATCAACGCAACGAATATCACGAGCCAAATCTTTTAACACAAGAGACGATTTACAATAATGTTAACCAACAAATAATAGAAACAAGAATGTATACCTATGATACAAACCATAACATTATAAAAAAAGAAATTCTCCAACCAAATAATGTAGATCCAGTTAAAATAGAAGAAATAAACAATTATGAAGATAATAAATTAAAGAAAAAAATAAAAAAATATTATAAAAAAGTTTCGGGCCAATATGAATTGAAAGATTTTAACGATGAAACAAATTATGAATATAATAAATCTATTTCCACTATATAAAATTTTTTATCATGAAACATGTTTTTAACATATAAAAATATATAAATTAAAAAATAAGATATTTATACGAAAAAAAGGAAAAATTTTATGTTTAATAGGTTGATTAGAAAAATAAATTTTTTAAAAGTTTTTATATATTTTGTTTGTATTCATTTATTAATTAAAATTTTGTTAAAAATATCTTATTTAGAATATTTACCAACCACATTTAATACAATTTTAAGAATTTCTAGATTTGTTGATTTTATTTATGATTTTTTCAAAAATATATCATCCACTTTATTTTTCTTTTATATATTTATAAATATTACGAAATCCTCAGGCCAACTCAATTCCAATCCTTTAGTATCTTCCAAACAAAAATCCCTTTTTACTTTCAAAGATGTAGCAGGAAATGAAGAAGAAAAAGAAGAAATAAAAGAATTAATTGATTTTTTAAAACAACCTCAAAAATACGCCTCTATTGGAGCTCAAGTTCCAAAAGGAGTTCTACTTGAAGGACCACCAGGAACTGGAAAAACTTTATTAGCTAAAGCTTTAGCTGGTGAAGCTCAAGTACCTTTTTACGCCGCCTCAGGTTCTGAATTTGTTGAAATGTACGTTGGAGTTGGTGCCAGCCGTATCAGAAAACTATTTCAAGAAGCCAAACAAAACGCTCCTTGTATTTTATTTATTGATGAAATAGATGTTTTAGGTGGTAAAAGAGGAGGAAATTTTTCTGGTGGTTCTCGAGAAAAAGATCAAACTTTAAACCAACTTTTAACTGAAATGGATGGCTTTACTCAATCTAAAGGTATTATTATTGTTGGCGCTACTAACCGCGCTGATATCCTAGATCCTGCTTTATTACGACCTGGTAGATTTGACCGTATTTTTAAAGTAGGGTTACCTGATGTCAAAGCACGTGAAGCTATTTTAAAAGTTCACGCTCGTAATAAAAAAATAGTTAATGATATTGATTTCCATCAATTAGCGAAACAAACACCAGGTATGAGTGGTGCACAATTAGGGGCTGTTTTAAACGAAGCTTCCATTTTAACTGTTCGTAACCAAAAAGACTTAATAACAATGACTGAATTAGAAGAAGCAATCGACCGTGTTTTAATGGGACCAGCAAAGAAGTCTATTAAATATACAGAAGAAGAAAGAAAAATGGTAGCTTATCATGAAGCTGGACACGCGGTGATTGGTATCAAATTACCTCATGCACAAATTGTTCAAAAAATTACTATTATTCCTCGAGGTTCTGCAGGGGGTTATAATTTAATGATGCCAGAAAAAGAAACTTTCTTTTCTTCTAAAAAAAGAATGTTAGCAAATATTATTTCTTTTTTAGGGGGAAGAGTCGCTGAAGAATTAGTGTTTGATGATATTTCTAGTGGTGCTTATGACGATTTTAAACAAGCAACTAAAATAGCTCGCTTAATGGTAACTAAATATGGCATGAGTGAATTAGGACCAGTACAAGATTCCGAATTTTCAGATAAAAAAGCGATTGATATAGAAATAAAAAAAATCATCGATGAATGTTTTAAGCAAGCTCAAATTATTATAAAAGAAAATAAATCTTTATTAGATAAAATAGTAGTTACGCTTTTAGAACAAGAAACAATTACTCGAGAAAAAATTGAAAAATTATTGTAAAAAATAATTGTTGCAATAACGATATTGAAAATGAATAAATAAGAGACTTTTAGGAGTCTCTTTTTTTTGGCAGTCCAAATTCTTTTGTAATATTTTACATTTTTTTATTATTTCTCAATTTTGAAAAAGTATATAAAAAAAATCACTTAAAAAATGAGTCTATTGTTTGATTAAATTGTAAAAAGTTTTAAAAAACATTGTCATTATACTTTTTTATTAAATATCGGTTTTTCATTTCTATAATGATTAAAGGGAGAATAGAAAAAAAGACTAACTTAGATAGTTAGTCTTAAATAATTTTTAAAAAATAAAAAGTATCTAAACTTTTGGAACATCTCATTTTAATTACAAAAGTAACAAAAATTATAATTAATGTTATAATATGCTTGTGATTGTGTATTTTATTTTATTTGCGATATCAAAAAGACATGAGATGATGTATTAAAACAAAAATAACCAAAAACTTGTATGAAAATATATAATTAATTATATAAAAAGAAGATAGACTATAGCAATCTTTTAAAATTGATAAATTTCAATCCTAGTTTTTTTAATTTTTTGAAAAGAAATATTAATTTTTAAATTATTATTTATTTTTAAAAAATATCATCAAAAACACAATATTTTAATTTGATTAAATATTTTATCAAATATAAAAATAATTTTTTAGGAGGTTTTATGTCTTTTAAGATTTTTAAAAATATTAAAATAAAAGTTTTATTTGTGATTTTCTTAATCTTCTTTTTTTTAAACATTTATTTGATTCCGGTTTTCGCTTTAATTGTTCACGAAAGCGGATTTAATTAGACTGCCCCAAAAAAAGTGAACTGGTTTAAAGCAACAAAATACTCAAATTATTTATTAATTAAAAATAAATAGTTTGGGTATTTTTTGTACCCAAATGCAAAAAAGGAGAAAAGATGTTAGAAGCTGAACGTGCATTGTTAGGTAGTTTGTTTTTAAATCCAGAAAAGATGGATGCTGTGAGAATTTTAATTGAAACTCGCAATTTCACCACATCACAACATCGCTATATATTTGAGGCAATGAAGCACCTACGAAAACTAAATCTTTGATGGTTTTAGAAAGTTTGAAAGTTACTACTGTTTTAGCAGGAATTTTTAGTTTTTTACCTGTTTGAGGGTTTCTTCCTATGTGGGCTTTTCTTGATTTTAAAATAAATTTACCGATAGAAGGTGATAAAACTACTTCTTCATTGGATGTGATTGCCTCATTCAAAACAAATTCAAATGAGTTATAAAATTCCTCGGTTTTTGTGATTGAGGTTTTATTTACCTCAGCTATTTTTCTAATTAATTCTTTTTTATTCATTTTTTTAAGTTCTCCTTTGGTTTTTTTGTTTTTTGAGTTGTTGGATTTTTTCTTTGTATTCTTGGGCTTCTGCTGTTCGTTTTCGTGCTTGCGTTTCATATTCTTTGGCCGCAACTGAAAACATTTGTGCTAATGCTGGGTGTTTTTTCGTTTTTATTGTGTATTTTTTTTCTTTTGTTCTGAATCGTTGAGCTTCTGTTGTGCTATTTTGTGACATTTTTATTAACACTTGTGATGATGCTTCGTATTCTTTTATTTTTGCTTCTAATTCTTTGATTTGTTTTTCAATGTCTTTTTTAGTCGTTTTTTTATTTTTCCTTCTTTTTATTGGTTTATTTATCATCATCGTTATTGTTTTCGTAGTCATCATCGTCATTTTCATAAACGATTTCAATGTTTTCATCTTTACAATATTCTAATAAATCATTAACTTCATCATCAAGTGATTCAAGCACGTTTTTGCTAATGTCATCTTTGAGTTTGTAAAAATAATATTGAATTGATGATAAAAAGGAATTAATTTCTTCTTTGTCATCATCAGTTAAATTTTTTGAATATTCAATTTTATCTGAAACTTCTACGTTCCAAACGGTGCCATTCGCAGCTCTAAAAATTCGCGATAATTTAAATCTTGTGCGTCTTCCGTTAGGTATGTAATTGATGATAAAAATTCTAATAATATTTTTTTATTTTTCATTTTTTATTTCTCCTTATTTTTTTTGTTCGTTTTTTACGTAATTGGTGTTTGAGTGGTGAGTTTTTGTTGCGCGTTCGTCTTTGTTGTATTCGATGATGAAATCGATTGTTTTGCTGTTGTGTTGGAAATGGGTTGATTTGGTTAGGCGACCTGTTTGAGGATTGTAATCGGCGATGTACTCGATTGTTTTGCCGTTGGGTTGGTATTGGGTTATTTTGATTAGTTGTTTGTTTTCGTTAGTTTGTTTGATTATTCTATTAGACTGCCCCAAAAAAAGTGAACTGGTTTAAAGCAACAAAATACCCAAATTATTTATTAATTAAAAATAAATAGTTTGGGTATTTTTTGTACCCAAATGCAAAAAAGGAGAAAAGATGTTAGAAGCTGAACGTGCATTGTTAGGTAGTTTGTTTTTAAATCCAGAAAAGATGGATGCTGTGAGAATTTTAATTGAAACTCGCAATTTCACCACATCACAACATCGCTATATATTTGAGGCAATGAAGCACCTACGAAAACTAAATCGCGAGATTGATTACGTTTCTGTTAGTTCTACTTTAGAAACTAATAATAATTTAAACAAAATAGGAGGAATTGACTATTTGATTGAATTAACCGAAGAAACCCCACCAACTCAATATTTAGACACTTATATTGATTTAATCAAAGAAAACACCCTTAAAACTGATTTATTAGATTTAATCAAACATTTACCTATTGAATTATCAAAAACTAAAAATATACATAATTATTTACAAACAGTCAAAAATCAAGTTGAAGGATTTATCCAAAATACTAAATCACCTTTTATTTCTACAAAAACATTAATCCCTTCTCTTCGCCAAAACATTATTACTGATAACGAAGATAACCAGTTTATAGGAATTAAAACAGGTTTTGACAATCTCGATGAATTAGTTTCTGGGTTTAAAAATAAACAATTAATTATTTTAGGCGCAAGAACTGGAATGGGTAAAACCGCTTTTATGCTAAATTTAATCACAAACATTACAAAAAATTTTCATCAAAAACAAGAATTAGAATCAAAACCAAAAAAACAAAATGCAGTAATTTTTAGTTTAGAAATGACATCAGAAGAATTAGGAATTCGTTTAATTTCATCAGTATCACAAGTACCCTTAACAAAACTGCAACACAAAACCTTAAATAAAGAAGATAGATTTGCATTAGCCAAAGCTGAATTTGAATTAACTAAATTAAATATTTTAATTGATGATGATAGAAATAATAAAATTGAAGATATTAAAAACAAATGTCGCCAAATGAAATATACAAAAGGACTTGATGTTGTTTTTATTGATTATTTACACTTATTAAAAGAAGAACAAAATTACAATACCTATCAAGCAACAGCAGTAATTTCGCGTGAACTCAAAAAACTAGCAAGTGAACTTAATATTCCAATCATAGCTTTAAGTCAAATGAATCGCGCGACAAACATAAGAGAAGTCAAATCACCACAATTATCGGATTTAAGAGATTCAGGCACTATCGAACAAGATGCTGATGTTGTAATGTTTTTACACCGCGAAAGTTATTATCAAAAACCAGACAATAACCCATTCACTAATTTAATCATTGCCAAAAACCGCAGTGGACAACTAGGTGAATGTAATTTTAATTTTTACAAACAAATCCAAAAATTTGAAGTTTTAAATTAAAAAAGGAAATAATAAAATGAATCAATTAACTAATTTACATTTCAAAAATATTAATGTTTTTAATAATCAAAATTCATGTGTTAACATAACCAAACAAATATGTCAACCATCTTTTTTTACTAAGCCTTTTAATGAATATATGTTAGAATCTCACAATAATCTAAATAAATATCCAGATAAAAACCAATACAACTCCCAAAGCCAAAAAGCAATTCGTGGCAAAATAAACGAATACTTAATTTTACTTTATCTAAACAACAAAGGAATCACAAACCTTTATACGCAATCCTATTTATTCTTCATTCCCGACATCAAATTCGATTTGGTTTTATTCACTAAAACCAAGCGCATAATTGCATTCAATTTCAAAACGTCCCTACGAGACCGTTACAAACAAACAATTGTCGAAGCCCAACAATTAAAAAAACTAGATACCCGTTTTGAATTCTATTTATTAACTAACAACACTATTGAATCCCAAAGACTAAACAACAAAATTGCAAATGGCAAAGTTCAAGGAATAAATCAAGTCATTAATCTATTTTCTAACACCGCCAATCATTTTTTACAAAACTTACTTACCAACCAATTCATCTCTTTTTCACCAATTAATTTAATTAAAAAAATGGTGCACTCAAATGACAAATAAATTAATCGTTTTTGAAGGTTTAGATGGCAGCGGAAAAACTACTTTAATTAAACAATTAAAAAAATATTTCAAAAACCAAAACAAAAAAGTAATTTTGTGTCAAGGATTAGGAAGCTCTTTAATTGGTAAACCAATTAGAAATTTATTTTTAAATCAATCAAATTTATCACCTAATACTAGATTTTTACTTAGTTTAACTAACATGCTCCAAACCCAAGAAGAGCTCATTATTCCTGGTTTATCCAAAAATTACATTGTTTTAGTTGATCGTTGGTATGATTCTACTTTTGCTTATCAAAGTGACGATATGAACCTTGATTATGGCGACGAAATAACGACTTCAAAAATCATAAATCATTTCTTAATTAAACCTAATTTAACTATATATCTAGATATTACACCTAAAATAGGATTACAAAGAAAACAAAATCAACCCAATCACAAATTAGATCCAATCGAACAAAAACCATTAAATTATTTTACAAATGTTCGCAAAAATTACTTAAACCAACACAAATACTGCAATAATCCAAATTGCAAACACGAAAATTGCAATAGTTTTTTAATTAATGCAACACAATCTAAAAATAAAATTCTAAAACAAATAATTAAAATTTTAACCATTAAAAAAATATTTTAAATTTTCAAAAAAAGGTAATAAAAAATGACAAATTCATTAACTTTTTTATCTCAAACAAAAAATTTCATCAAACGCCACCACCTACAAATTGATTTATTAAAAACAATAATTGATAAAAACAACATACAAATCAATAAATTATTTAACCTTTTGCCATCTAAAAACTCTTATTCAGATATTTATTTTGAAATAGAACTAGAAATTCAAGAACTTTTAGCAGACAACGAGGAACTCCAACACAAAATTGAAATCATCCAAGAATATTACATTGTAGGTTTTCAAAAATTGAAAGAAAAATTAATTTCTTTAAATCAACATCAAAGATTGTATGAAATTGATTCAATCCATCTTTACAATCACATTTGTAAAAATATTTTTGAGCTTAATTTTTACTCCCGTGTTTATTTAGATTCATCTTTTTTATATGGGTTAACTTCTTTCACAATTAACATTTTAAAAAAATATAATAAAAATTAAACAAATAGGAGAAATAAAATAAAATGAGTAAAAAAACAAGCAAAAAAATTAAATCATTAACTAAAACCGCCAAACCTTACAGAGAGAAGGTACAAGATTACACAGAGAATGCGCAAGAATACACAGCGGAGGCACAAGAATGCGTATCTTTGACGCAAGAATACACAGCGATGGCACAAAGATACACAACCTATGCGCAAGAAGACATAGCGGAGGCGCAAGAATACACAGTAAAAGCACAACAATTAGAAAATGAAATTGAAAGATTAAAAAAGGAAATATAAAAATGAATATAATCAAAGAAACAACCGACAAATATGGTTATAGAATAATCAAAGAAACTAATTCACAAAACCAATTAATCAAAAGTAATCGCATTCCGCCCCAACACCGAAACAATTTGGCACATCACCGAATATAACCCCCAAACAGGAAACGAAACCAAATCAACCTACTACAAATCCGACGGCACAACAATTTGGCACATCGACGAATTCGACCCAAAAACAGGAACCAAAACCAAAGAAACCTGGTACAACTCCGACGGAAAAACAATTCATTCCATCACCAAATACGACCTTGAAACAGGTAAAAAAATCAAACACACCAGCTACAAAGAAGATGGTGAATTCCTTTTCATCGCCAAATACGACCCCAAAACAGGTAATCAAATCAAATACACCAGCTACGGCATTCATGCCTCAACCATTAGTTGCATCAAAGAATACAACCCCCAAACAGGAAACGAAACCAAAGAAACCTGGTACAACTCCGACGGAAAAACAATCGACCACATCTACGAATACGACCCTTTCCTCAAAAGAACCTATTACCACGATGACGGTAAGACAATTTGGTATATCACCGAATTCAACCCTTATAATTCAATGTATACAAGAAAAATAATTAAGACATCTCTTGATGATTATAACAATGAAAATGTTTGTTTAATTGAATTATCAAAGAAGAAAATAAATAAAAAGGAGAAATTAAAAAGAGTGAAAAAAATAACAAAAAAAAGAAATACTCCCAATAAATCAAACCAACGAAATAAAAGAATATGAAGAAATCACATTAAACTAACCGATGAACCAAACTAAAAATAAAAGGAGAATTAAAAAAATGCAAACAATAAAAAAAGAAACAACCAACGAATATGGTTACAAAGGAATCCAAGAACTAGACCCCCAATCAAATAAAGTAATCAAACAAACCACATTCCATTCCGACAATACAACAATTTGGTACATCGAAGAATTCGATCCTCAAACAGAATACCAAACCAAACAAACCTGGTACGGTTCTGATGGTAAAATCGAAGCCATCGCCAACTACAATCCTCAAACAGGATACCAAACCAAAGAAACCTATTACGGCTCCAATGGTAAAACAATTAGTTCCATCGACGAATATGACCCCAAAACAGGATACCAAACCAAAAAAACCGAATACAACTCCAATAGCACAACAATCGACTACATCATCGAATACAATCCTAAAACAAATAAACCAATCAAACAAACCACATTCCGCCCCAACGGCACAACAATTTGGTACATCACCGAATACAACCCCCAAACAGGAAACGAAACCAAATCAACCTACTACAAATCCGACGGCACAATTGAAGAGGTTGAAAATTTTTCCCGAAGATGATGACGACCACGAATGCCAATTGCGAATATTGTGGTTATTAAAATCAAAAATTAAATAAAGAAAGTGAGAAAATATTATGTCAAAAACAACCCCTATAAAAAACAAACTCAAACCAAAAAAATCACCAATTATAAAAACAACTAAACAATCAACACAAACTATAACAAATCCAAAGGAGAAACAAAATCAAATGAAAACAACAATCAAAGAAACAACCGACAAATACGGTTATAGAATAATCAAACAAACTAACGAAAACAAACAACTAATCAAAATAACCCAATACCAACCCAACGGCAAAACAATCGAGTACATCGCCGATTACAATCCTCAAACAGGTCGCCTAACCAAATCAACCCATTTCCAACACAACAGCAAAACAATCGATTTCATCATCGAATACAACAAAGACGAACGCGCAACAAAAACTCACCACTCAAACACCAATTACGTAAAAAACGAACAAAAAAAATAAGGAGAAATAAAAAATGAAAAATAAAAAAATATTATTAGAATTTTTATCATCAATTACATACCTAACGGAAGATGCACAAGATTTAAATTATCGCGAATTTTTAGAGCTGCGAATGGCACCGTTTGGAACGTAGAAGTTTCAGATAAAATTGAATATTCAAAAAATTTAACTGATGATGACAAAGAAGAAATTAATTCCTTTTTATCATCAATTCAATATTATTTTTACAAACTCAAAGATGACATTAGCAAAAACGTGCTTGAATCACTTGATGATGAAGTTAATGATTTATTAGAATATTGTAAAGATGAAAACATTGAAATCGTTTATGAAAATGACGATGATGACTACGAAAACAATAACGATGATGATAAATAAACCAATAAAAAGAAGGAAAAATAAAAAAACGACTAAAAAAGACATTGAAAAACAAATCAAAGAATTAGAAGCAAAAATAAAAGAATACGAAGCATCATCACAAGTGTTAATAAAAATGTCACAAAATAGCACAACAGAAGCTCAACGATTCAGAACAAAAGAAAAAAAATACACAATAAAAACGAAAAAACACCCAGCATTAGCACAAATGTTTTCAGTTGCGGCCAAAGAATATGAAACGCAAGCACGAAAACGAACAGCAGAAGCCCAAGAATACAAAGAAAAAATCCAACAACTCAAAAAACAAAAAAACCAAAGGAGAACTTAAAAAAATGAATAAAAAAGAATTAATTAGAAAAATAGCTGAGGTAAATAAAACCTCAATCACAAAAACCGAGGAATTTTATAACTCATTTGAGTATGCTTTAAAGATGGCAATAACATCCAACGCAGAAGTGGTTTTATCCCCACAAATCGGCAAATTCATCTTAAAATCAAGAAAAGCCCACATAGGAAGAAATCCTAAAACTGGAAAAAAACTAAAAATACCTGCCAAAACAGTAGTCACTTTTAAACTTTCTAAAACCATCAAAGATGAAGTTAAGAAACTAGAATTAAATTAAAACCAACAAAGGAGAATAATATGAAAATAAAAAATAATTTCATACCTATATTTGCGGTTACTATATACTCCGTAATAATTGCATTTTTTACTTTCAAAATAATTAATTATTTTGAATTAAGTGCAAAAACTATATTCCACATTACAACATTTGGAATTTTGTTGCAAAATATTTTATTTTTTATATTAATTTCAATAAACCCAAAGGAGGAATAAAACAAAATGAATAAATTTTTAAAAGCTATATTATCAACAATCCTTATTATTATAGTTCCAACATCAATTTCGTTTTCGCTTTTCAAAATATTTGAATATTTTACCTTAAGCATAGAAACCGTAAGTAAAATAACACTGACAATTATAATATCTTTAATTTTTATAATTATTTTTTTAATATTAATTTCAATAAACCCAAAGGAGGAAAAAATATGAGCGATGGAATGTCAGAAGCATACTGTGGTACTTACTTCAAGGACCGTTCAAAAACTTCAAAAAAACAAACCAACAAATATAAAAATCCGAAAGGTACATGGCTTAACTTAAAACATCCAACTAAAACCATGAAAAACAAAAAGAAAGAACTTAAAACTAAAAGAATTAAAAATTATTAAAGAAAGAAGGATTTAAATTATGTTTATTTTTTCAATATTTACGTACATTAGCAATTTTGTTGTTAAATTTACCAAAGGATTTACCATCACCGAAATTCTTGACCGAAGAATGGATGTAATTCAAACAACTCTTTTAACAATCTTTGTTGTCACAGGTTTTAAACCAATTTTTACACTATTATTTAACATCATTATTTTTTGCAAAGATACCATCATCGGCATCTTTTTCCCCAACAAAAAACTCCGAAATTTAGAAATCAAAAATGCCAAACAAGAATACTTAGAACAACAATTAATAAAAAAATTAGATAAAATCAACGAAAACCAAGAAAAACTCCAAAACAAAATTGCCACCCAAAGAATCAAAGTTTCTCATTGGAAAGATAAAAAAGAAAGAAAAAGATTGTTAAAATTACATAAAAACAATCAATCGAATATCAGAAAGGATAACGAAAATGAATGATTTAAATTTTACTATTGGTTTTTTAATTGGTTGTTTGTTTACAACTGCTTTGATGTTCCTTTTTAAAAAACTATTCTTCTCTCTTTTTCAACATTCTCATCCCCAAGAAACAAAAGAAATAAAAAAAAGATTACAAGAACTAGAATCAATCAAACAATTAAACACTAAAACAGAAAACAACAATCCAATTAATCCAAAACAAAAACCAATTGAATTAAATAACAAAGAAATAGAAAAAGAATAATTATTATGCAAATCAAAAATTTAAATCAACGCACCAAATTATGGTACCAACACCGTAAAAAATACATCAATGCATCTGAAATAGGAAGTATCACTGGAAATGATAAATTTAGAACCTTAGAACAATTAATACATGACAAAATATTTGGAACAACTTTTACTTCCAACAAATACACCGAACACGGCAACAAAACTGAACCCCTAGCACGTAGTTTCTTTGAAAAAACAACTAAACTAAATTTCCCTGATACCATCTTTACTGACGATAAAACAAAAATGTTTTCATCCTCTCTTGATGGATATAATTCTAAAACTAACACTTTGTTAGAAATAAAATGTCCTTATGTGGATGAAAACAATAAAACATCTGCATCTTGGAACGGCTTTTTTTCAAATAAAGAAGTCCCCATTAACTACTGGGCCCAAGTTCAATGCCAATTATATTGTAGTCAAGCTAAATTTGCTTACTTTTTGGTTTATTTTGATGACATAAACTTTCATGTTGTCCGCATTTATCAAGATAAAACCTTCATCCCTAAAATGATTGCTGATAGTAAAAAATATTTAAATCTTCTAAATAAAGCAAAAGAAGAACTAGCTAAAACTACTTATTTAAAAAAACTAACTAAAATTAAGTAATAAAACAAAACATAAAAAAATAGACTCAAAATTTTAGCCATAAAGGTCCCTCAAAAACAAAAGTCGACTCATTATACATCGCTTATCATTATAAAAACACCGCTCTTTAAAGAAAGGAGAAAATATGAAACTTTCAACCAAAATATATCTTAGTTTTTTAGCAATATTTAGTTTAATTCTAATTGTTTTATTTATTGTTGGATTAACCAAATCACCATCCACACCCATTCCCAACCAAAATCCAACAATACAACCCCCAACAAACCAAAAAGAACTAAATCCCAAAGATAAAGAAGATCTTGCCAAATTACAAGCTCGTTTACAAGAATTAGAAAAAAGTAATCAAAAAAATATAGAAAACTCAAAAAAATTAAAAGAAGAAGACAACATTTTATCACAAAAAATCAATTCTAATTTAACAAAGATAAACACTTTAAATCAAGAAATAAATAACCTCAATAACCAATTAGAAGAAAAAACCAAACAATTAAACAACAAAGAAACTAACTTAACTGACGAAGAAAAAAAGAAATTAAAAACTGATTTAAACAACTTAAATCAAGAAATCTCTAATTTAACACAACAACGCGATAACATCAATAATGAAACAAAACCACTAACTAAAAAACGAATAGAAATCACACAATCTCAATTAACCAACCACAACACAATTCAAGAAACTAACTCAGAAATAAATAAAACTACCAATTTTAAAGATATTTATGAAAAAATCAACATCTTACAAAAAGCAATTAATTACAATAACGCAAACAAAGAATTAATAAAAGAACAAATAACTAAAAATCAGGATAATCCCCAAGAAATCCAAAACTTAAAAAGCTATGATTTATTCTTAGACGATCAATTAATTCAATTCGAAAAACAAATTAAACAGCTAAACAATGAAATTGAAATAATTAAAAACCCAAATACACCCAAACTTGAAAAAAAGAAAGTTATGTTTAAAGATGTATATGGAATGGAAAGAGAAAAAGAAGAATTAGAAGATTTAATTTATTATTTTAAAGATGATAACAATGATTTAGTAAATTATGACAAAATTAAACCAAAAGGATACTTATTATATGGTCCCCCAGGAACAGGAAAAACCTTTTTAATGAAAGCTTTATGCAACGAAAGCGGAGCTTATTTTATTGAATTTGAACCATCTAAATTAGACAAAAAATATATTGGAGAAGGAACCGAAGAATGGGAAAACATCTGGAAAGATGCGCAAAATCACAATAAAACTATTATCTTCATTGATGAAATAAGCGGACTTGCTAATAGAGAAGATAAAAACGTTAACAACACAAGCAAAAATATAATCAATAATATGTTAACTAAATTAGATGGTTTTAATAGCGCTGACAAAAAAATAGTTTTAATGGGCTCAACAAACCACCTCGGCCAAATTGATAAAGCTTTAAGAAGTAGATTTTCCAAAGAAATAAAAATTGATTTAATAAAAGACGAAGAAATTGAAGGTTTCTTGGAATTCTTAACAACCCCTTATCAAATTAGTTATCATACTTACCTTCATTTAAAAGAAATTGCAACAAGATGCAAAGGTAAAAACTATTCTAACCGTGATTTAACAACTATTATTAATGAAGCTTACAATAAAACTAATAAATATAAATCAATGAATCCAATTCATGAAGTAATGTTGCCGTCCGACTTAGAAGAAGTGATGGATGTAAAACAAGGCATCAATAAAGATATAACCGATATTAAAAAACGTAGAAAAGAATGCGAAGACCAATATGAAGCATGGAAACAAGGCCTATTAAAACACCTAAAACCTCCAAAAGACGAAACAAAAGTAGAAAAAAAATATGTTTTTTATAGCCTAAACGGCCTTGGTCGCGGAAAACACACCGAACACCAACCAACCGACCTCGCACCATTCGTCAAAAACCCATTTGATAATTGGTACGACGGAGATTTAACATCAGATAAGTTTGGAGTTTTCCACACAAAATTCCAACATAAAGATTCACAATTTAAAAAGGACGGTCATGTTAGTGTAGATCCAACAAATCACTACATAGAAATTACATACGAAGGCCCTAAATGGTTACTCGAAGAAGACAAAGACTTTTTCATGGATGAAGTAAATTGCATCTCAAACAAGAGAAGTCCTGAAGGTTCTTTGAAATACAAAACCTACTACCTCCACTTCAACCCCAAACAAGCCTACATCACCCTATACACTCAAAAACACAACACAAAAGAAAATAAATAATTAGAAAGCGAGAAAACAAAATGGAAACTATTCAAAAATATTCACCTTATATTTGTTTAATAATTTTTACTTTAACAACAATCATAATCTGTAATTTCAATAATAATAATTTGAAAGAAGGCATGAAACTTGAAAACGAATACTTAAAAGACAATATCAATTTAAAAAGCGAACACTTAAAAGAAAACATCAATCAAGTTGAAAAAAAAGTAGATGAATTCAAACAAGAAACAAAAAGGAATTTTGAAAAATTTGATGAAGATTTAAATAATTTAGAAGAAATTGTAATAAATCAAAATAATTCAAACAAAGAAAGCGAGTAAAAATATATGGCAAAAAAAAATAATTCAAACTCCAAAAGCAAAACCAAAGGCGATAACTTCTAAAAAAGTTATCCCTCGAAAAATCCAAAAACCAACAAAAACAGTTAAAAAAGTAATTATCAAAAAACCTCAAACAAAACTATCTACAAAAAAAGAAATTAAAAAAATAAAACAACCAATAAATCCTACAAAAGTAACCTCAAAAAGAAATAACAAATCTACAAAAATAATTGTAGAAACTCAACAAAAACAAGATAATTGGTTTGTAAAAATAATCAAATCACTAAAAACTACAATTCTCTTTTTATTACCATTTTTGTTAATTGGTGGCGGAATATTTCTTGTGGTTACTAAATTCTTCCCTGAATTAGCTGCAAAATTTGGCGGAGCATTTAAAAATTTAAAAGATACCTGTCATAACATAAACGACAAAACCGCAGAAGCATTAGAAAAAATAGGGATTAGCCCTCAATATTCTTCTGTTGCTTCAAAAGCTCTATGGCTTATTGGTGGTTGTCTACTTGCTGGTGCATGTTGTTTCATCCCATTTGTAGGACCTTTAATCGGAAGTTTGGTTTTAGTTGCAACTATCACTTATGTATCAATAACTTCATTAACAGATAAAACACCCCAAACCCCACCAACTAACAACTCCCCACCACAACAACTAGAAAATAAAAACGAAAACCCAAAAATAGAAAACAAAACCAACAACACACAACACCACGAAGAGCCGATAGAAACAAACAATAACGACGAACCCCAACAAAAGGATTCTCAAAAAAACAACAAAAAAAAACAAACAAATCTCCTGAATTAACTAATAACCCCCAAACTCCTCAACTAACTATGCAACAACCAATTCATAAACAAAAAGAAGAACATAAAAGGAATTCGTTGAATCCCGAAATGCAAAAACAAGTTGAGGAGTTAATTCAACAAGAAAAAGCAAAAACTCAACAATTAGAACAAGAAAAAAACTATCTAGAAGCTAATTTACAAGCTCAACAATTAGAAATGTTAAATATAAATAATCAAAAATATCAATTAGAAAACCAACTTCAATCAAAACAAAAAGAATTAAAAGATAATAAAACATTGAGTAAAGAAGAAAAAGATAAATTAAAAGAAGAATTACAAAAAAACTTAATTAATAAAAACGAGGAATTAAACACCTTGAATCAAAAATTAGAACAAGAAAAAGAAAAACAAGATGAATTAAATAACCTTATTAATCAAGAAAAAGAATCTTTAGGAAAAAAAGAAAAACAACTTGAAGAACAAAAAAACCTATCAGATGAAGAAAAACAAAAATTAACTCAAGAAATTCAAGGTATTCAAACTAATTTAACTTCTAAAAATGAAGAATTAAAGAATGTAAATCAAAAATTAGAACAAGAAAAAACAACCCAAAAGGAGTTAAACAAAGTTATTAAAGAACAAGAAGAAAAATTAACACAAACTCAAAAATCCAGTGAAGAAAAAGAGAAACAATTAACTCAAGAAATTAAAGATATTAAAACTAATTTAGCTAATCAAGTTAAAAATACCGAAAACAAACACAAAGAAATCGAACAATTACAAACTCAAACATCACAATTAGAAAACCAATTATCTTCAAATAAACAAGACTTAGAAAAACTCCAACAACAAATTAACCAAAAAGAAGAAGAATTACAAAAAAAAGAACAACAATTAAACGAGCAAATTAATTTATCAAACGAAGAAAAACAACAACTAAATTCAGAAATTAAGATTTTAAAAACTGATATCAACCAAGAAAAGGTTAAATTTGAAGTTCAATTATCACTTAAAGAAGAAGAAATTAACCAATTAAAACAAAATGAAAATGATTTAAGACAACAATTGACTCAAAAACAAGAAGAAACTATGAGTTTAAGAGATAAACATGAAAAAACTTTGGAAGAAATCCAAAGACAAATAGATAATTACAAAAACATTGTTTCGGAACTAGAAACTGAAACCGAAAACCTAAAAGAACAAATTGCAAAAAACAATGAAAATGCAAAAATACTACAAGAAGAATTATTAACTAAACAAAACAAAATAAACACAATCAACCAAGAATTAGGTAGTCTTTCACAACAACAAATCTCTTTACAACAAGAAATATCAAATTTAACACAACCTCAAGATGAATGGCAAAAAAATTGTGAAATTAAAGCTAACGAAACATTATCAACTTACGATAATAAAGATGGTATATATTATTCTCCTGTGCCTTTTCAAATAAAAATAAAACCAATTTTACATGCAGAAGATATGGGTGATTGGTGTTGTAATAGAGGTTTCCAAGATAAAAATATAACAACAATAGATAGTTATAAAACTGAAATTAACGGAAATGATGTTTATTATATACGTTATAGTGAAAGAAGTAGTTATATAGGAACTTTGACTCATGATGATAAAAGTTGGTTTATGGATGTTGAAAATTATAAAAATGGTCCTAATAAACAAGAATATTGGGAATTAAAATTTAGTCACGATGTAAGTACTACTCCACCACCAAATAAACTCGATAATTATAAATCCATATTAGAAGAAAAAACAAATAATTTAAATGAAATTACGCAACAATTAAACAATAAACAAGAAGAATTAAATAAACAAAAAAATGAAATTACTGATTTAATTACCAACCAAAAACCTGATGACACTCTACAACAAGAACTAAACAACAAAGAAACTCACATCAAAACCTTAAAAGACGAAATGCAACAACTAGAAATTAAAGAACAAGGTTTTAGAAGTGAAATAGATACTTTGAAGTTAGAAAATAAAAACCTTAAAGAAAAATATACTAACGATTTAAACAAAATTCAAAAAGAACTTAATACATATAAAGATGAAAACGAACAACTAGAAAAAGAAATGCAAGAAATACAAGATGAATTAGTTAAAAATGGAAATGCAAACGAAGCGTTAGTCAACCAATTAAACAATAAACAAACTCAAATCAAAGACTTAAAAGGCAAAATCAACACCTTAGAAGCCAATGAAACTCAATTACAAGAAATCATCAAACAAAAAGACGAAGAAATAGCCAAATTACAACAAACCATCCAAGAACAAGCAGAACAAATCATCAAACTAACTGCTGAAATTGAAGCCAACATGGAAACCTTCAAACAACAAGCAATGAGGATTAAAGAACTAGAAGGTGCAATTGCAGGACTTGAAGGCGCTAGTGGTTCATTAGGATTCGAAAACAAAGAATTAAGACATGAAATTGAAAAACTAAAAGCACAATTGAAAGCCGAACAAGACGCACACAAAACAATGAAAAAGCAGTTAGAAAAAGATATAAATGATTTAAACTGCAGAAACTCAAAATTAACCACTGAAGCAAAGAAATTAAAAAATAAGAAAAAGGGTTGGCAAATAGGTGTAGAAAGAACAGGAGCAGTGGTTACAACAGGACTTTCGGTTAAATCAGGGGCTATTTATGGTGCCGCAGCTGGTTCTGTTTTAGGCCCTGTTGGAACTGTTATTGGTGGACTTGCTGGTGCAGCTTTAGGCGGTGCAACAGCGGTTGCAACAAAATGGGACACATTCAAAGAATGGTTTGGTTGGTAACAATAATGCATATTTTTTTGCATTTTGTTTTGTTTGTGTTAAAATAATAATAAGTTAAAATTATAAAAAAAAGGAATCAAGATTAGAATGGAGTTATTTAAATTATTAGTTATTATAGGTATTTTGGGTATTATTTTTGGATTAATCCCTTTATGGATTTGGTTTATTCAAAAACGAGAAAATACAAATAGGATTAAAAAAGTCAATATAAAGACAGCTTTGATTGTTTATTATGTCATGATGTCTATTATAGTTCTTGCTTTTGGAGTGTTTTTGTTTTTAGATATAAAATATGATATCACCAAAACAAAACCAAAAATTTACCCTATCCCCAACACCAAAATAGAAACACATGATGAATGGTTTCAAGCGAAAGAAAAACAAAGAGAAAGTGAAAATTATTATGATTCATACAGAATTGATTATAGCGAAGAAGCTAAGGAAAAAATAAAAAACATAAAAGCTAACGAATTAGAATTAACAATAAATGGTGTTAAAATTGAAGGTACTCCGATGATTAAAAGAACCTACACCTTCTATGGATTAGCTGGATTAGGTAAAGGAAAACACCCCGAACACGAACCAACCGACCTCGCGCCATTCGTCAAAAACCCATTCGACAATTGGTATGAAAAAGGTTATACAGTAGATGAGTTTCGCGGTTTCCACACAAAAATCAAAGACGAAGACTCACAATTTAATGACAACATGATTGTAGCCCCATCAAATCACTACATAGAACTAAACTACGAAGGCCCTAAATGGTTACTAGAAGAAGATAAAGACTTTTTCATGGATGAAGTAAATTGTCCTACAAATAAAAGTCGACCTAAAGGCTCTTTGATAAACAAAACCTACTACCTCCACTTCAACCCCAAACAAGCCTACATCACCCTATACACTCAAAAACACAACACAAAAGAAAATAAATAATTAGAAAAAGGAGGAAAAATCAAAAAAAATGAATAAAGAAAATCAACCCCTCCTATCCTCCCTCAATTCCCTCCATGAAATCGCCTAAATTTATAAAAAGGAAAATACTAATTTGAAAAAAGAAAGAGAAACCCAAAATCACAATTACTTTTACAATTTTATTAATAACAACAAAAAATTTGAACGCAAATGGCAAAGCGAAAGAAGTGGCTTAAAAATAATTGACGATATTTTAAATAAAGCTTCAAAAAAAGGAAATAATAAAGCAGGATATCCAGATTTTGTTTATGAAAATACTAGTAAAAAACTTTTAATTTTGGTAGAAATAAAAAATGATATAAAAAAACATCGATGTTTTTCAAATAATACAAAAAATCCAGAAATTTCTTATGCTGTCGAAGGGGTTAAACATTATCTTCATTATTTTTGTGATACTCTTTGTAACTGGAATAAAATAGGGATTGCTTTGTCAGGAAATATTGAAGATAAACACGAATTAACTCATTTTTATATCAAAAACAATTCTATTATAGAATTAAAAGACAAATTATCGATTTCAGAAATTTTAAAAAATGATGATGAATATTTACAATTATTTAAAAATGATAAATTCGAATTAGATACTATTATAAAACAATCAGCTAAAACAGCTAGAATAATTAATATTCAATTAAGACCATTAGAAGTTCAATATAGACCTATTTTAATTTCTATTTTATTAATTTGCTTAAAAAATACCAAGTTTAAGGAAAAGTTTGATAATCAAAAAAACAATATATATTCTTATGATTCTAAATTAAAAGAAAACAAAAGAAAAATAGAATATGAAGATGCTTATGACAGTTTATTACAAGACATTAATACTGCTATAAAAAATGTTTTACGAAATCAAAACATTAATAATGAAAAAATTAAATATTTACACGAACAAATGCGTTTAATTAAATCCTTATTAGGAGATAATGGTTTAGAAATAATTAAAGATGTTTTAGAAGAATTGAAAACAAACATTTATCATCTATTAGACAGCAAAAATAAATATAGTTATGATATTATTGGTAATTTTTATGAGGTTTTTTTAAAATATGCTGGTGTAACTAATGTCAAAAACGGAATTGTTTTAACACCTAGACATATTACTGAATTATTTACTAAATTAATTGATATTAGTAGTACTGATGTTGTTTTAGACCCCTGTTGTGGCACTGGTGGTTTTTTAATTGCGGGCATGAATTCTATTATCGATAAATTAGATAATAAAAATGAAAAAGAAATTAATAAAATAAAACAAAATCAAATTATCGGTTTCGATAAAGACCCTACTATGTATACTTTATCAATTTCTAATATGTTATTTCGTGGTGACGGGAAATCACAAATTTATAATTTAGATTTTTTCAGTGAGGAAGTTGATAAAAAAATAAAAGATGGAACAAAAAAACCGACCATTGGATTTATTAATCCACCTTATGCTGGAAAAAGCACACCAACAAACCCTACTAAAAAAGAAATTGAGTTTTTAGAAAAACTGTTAAAGTTGGTTGATGGTCGTGTTGTGATGATTGCACCTTTAAGCACTTACATAAATGACAATACAATAAGAAATAGAATTTTAAAAAAACATACTTTGGAAAAAATAATTCAAATGCCAAAAAAAATATTTGAACCTAATGCTTCTACGCATACAGCAATTTCTATTTTTAAAACTAACACCCCTCACAACAATAAAGAAGTTGATTTTTATAACCTAGAAGATGATGGTTTAGTTTTATTTAAAAATAAAGGTAGAGTTGACCGTTTTCACAAATGGGGTGATATTGAAAAAGATTTTTTAAATAAATTTCATTCCAAATATTACGATGGTTATAATTATTTAAAACACCCAATTAAAGAAAACGATGAATGGATTTCATTTGCATATGTTAAAACCAATTATAATAACTTAACCGAAAAAGATTTTTTGTTAACTGTTAAAAAATATGTTATTTTTCAAATAAAAAAAGATTTAGGAATTTTAAATAAAAATTTAGATGAAATTACTTTGTTAGAAAAACTTAACCAAAAAATTGTTTTCACACAAAAAAAATCGAACATAACAAAAAATACTTATTTTGACATATTTAAAAATTGTAAAAGTTTTCAAATTAAAGATTTGTTTAAAGTTAAAGGAACCAAAACAACATCTAAAGAAGAAATAGAAGAATATGAAAAAGGTGAATATGCATATGTTTCTACTAGAGCGACTAACAACGGAGTGATAAGCTCCACGAAAATAGAACCAGTTGAGAGCAACAATTTTATCGAAAAAAAATATGATTTTTTTCGAAAAACCAAATTGCTTATTAATTACTATTATTATATCATGAAAACATTTTTTTAAACAACAAAACGAAAATAAAATAATAATATTTATTATTTTTTAAATTTTATATCAAATGACAAGTTTTATTTTATAATAGTATAATATATGTATATATATAATATAAGAAAGAAATAAAACTCTTAAAAAGTTTTATTTCTTTCTTATATATTTAACTCATATATATTATACTATTAAAATAATATACTTGTAACACTAAAATATAAATAAAATTATTTTTTTACGTAATTATGTAATAAATAATATTTTTAAAACATTAAAATCAAAATAATAGCTTTTAAAGAGATTGAAAATTATTATTTGAAGTCAACTACACAAAGACATCCTAAAACGTCATATAGTGGCAAAATAATGCTTTAAATCGGTATTTATATTTTTAATTTAAGAACGTTTTGAGATAACAATTATAAAACCCTACACAAACCACCCTCTCTAATGGAGGGTTTAAAATTAAATTATTTTAATTATTTTTGATAATACTTATGTTTATATTCTAAAGGCGATAAATAATTTAATACTTTCATTTTACGATGAATATTATAATACTGAATATAATCAGTAATGATTTCTTTAATTTGCGATTCATTTAATTTTTGCATCTTTTCATAATGAATCGTTTCGCGCTTCATATTGGCCCAAAATGATTCCATACATGCATTATCAGTTGGCATACCTTTTGCTGAATAGCTAGCAATCAAATTATTTTCTTTTAAATGATTTTGATATTTTTTAGAAGTATAAACACTTCCCCTATCACAATGGATAATACAAGGTTCTTTTAATTTTGGAAGATATGTTAAAGTATTAATCACAAAATCAACATCAGCAAACTTAGAAATGTTAAACTCTATAATTTCGCGGTTGTGTAAATCCATAATCGCTGAAACAAATAATTTTTTATTTTGATTCCCAAAAGTAATATAAGTAATATCGGTACATAATTTTTCAAAAGGTATTGTTGCATGATAATTATTTTGAATTAAATTTTTTAAATTATTTTCTTTTTGAACCGATAAATCATAATAATATTGAGGTTTTCGTTGAATCCTTTGTGATAACAAACCAAATTTATGCATCATTTTTAAAACAGTTTTAGGATTGATTTTAAATCTAAGTTCAATTAATTTTTTATGAACTATCCGATACCCAAGGCGTCTTTTTCTTTTACCATCAGTAGTAATATATGAATTTTGTTTGCATATTTGAAATAAGGCTTTTTCTAATTCATTGTGCGGTCTTGGATTGCTACTTTGTTCTATCCACCGATAATAACTATTTTTAGAAATACTTAACCATCTAGTTAATTGATTCAATGAAATATCACCTTGATATTCATTAATAATTTCCAAATACAATTTTCTATTCTTTTTCAAACTATTAGCAATTTTTTTATTAATTGCTGTTTTTATTATATTAATTTCTTCTGTTGTTTCTATTTGCGTATTTTTTCCTTTAATTAGTGATTCTAGTCCTTCTGCTCCTAGTTTTTCATACACTTTAACCCATTTATAAATTTGACTACGATTTTTAATTTTAAATTTCTCTTGTATTTCTTTACATTTTTTCCCTTCCTGTTTCAAAACAACAGCCTTTAATTTAGTATCCAAAGAATATGATTTTAATTTCTTCTCCATTTCTAAGCTCATTTCCGTTTTGTTAACATATCCTTAATTTTTAAGTTGCTATTGTTAAAAAACTGTTTATTTGTTATTTATATTGATAAAAAAAACAACAATAAAATCTTTTTTAGAAGGTTTATTGTTGTTTTAAAGATATTTATTTATTATTTTAACATGCTTTTGGGGGGTTTGATAATTTTGATAAAATATAATTTGTTTGTTTTGGTTTTCGATTAGTTTTTTATATATTCATTATTGATTTAAAAATAAATTTCTACGAATATTTTCGGCTTGTATAGCAATTTGATTTGCTTGATTTTTAAAGTGGTTAATTGTTTCTTCTGAAGCATTATTTCTCAATGCATTATATATTTCTTGCGTTAACCTTGCCTCTTCTAATAATAAATCATGTAAATTTCTACATGCCGTCATTTCGTTCTCAACATTTCTATTATTTTGCTGAACATAACCGTTAGAATGACCGTTATTCATAGCCATAACTTGATTATTCGTGATTAAAAATAATCCTAAAGAACTAAATAAAAATATTGGTAATAAATATAATTGTTTTTTTAATCTAAAAATTAACATTTTTTTCTCTTTTCTTTTTTTTAATTATTTTTTTGTTTGTTTACTATCTTTAGTGTTTATTTTTTCAGTATAAAGGGTAATATATTGTTTCTAGAATAAATATTATAAGTTTTTACTATAAGGTAAAGTTTTAATATAATTTTCCATAAATTCCCAATCTGGTGTTCCTTCTTTATTTGTCGGCAATTTAATAATTGTCTTTTTGATACGTTTTTGATTGAAGCCTCTACCATAAGAATATCGAAATTGCTCTTGGTTAATAATAGTGGTTAAAAACATAGCAATATATTTATTTAATTTAAAATTTGGTTTTAATTGTTCTACATGGTCTGTAGCTGTAAATTTATTTTCTTGATAAAAACACGAACCTACCACCGCTGAATCAACAGTCAAAACATTTCCTTCTTCCGAATAAAAAGAATAAAATCCGTTAACTCCGTTGTTAGTCGCTCTAGTAGAAACATATGCATATTCACCTTTTTCATATTCTTCTATTTCTTCTTTAGATGTTGTTTTGGTTCCTTTAACTTTAAACAAATCTTTAATTTGAAAACTTTTACAATTTTTAAATATGTCAAAATAAGTATTTTTTGTTATGTTCGATTTTTTTTGTGTGAAAACAATTTTTTGGTTAAGTTTTTCTAACAAAGTAATTTCATCTAAATTTTTATTTAAAATTCCTAAATCTTTTTTTATTTGAAAAATAACATATTTTTTAACAGTTAACAAAAAATCTTTTTCGGTTAAGTTATTATAATTGGTTTTAACATATGCAAATGAAATCCATTCATCGTTTTCTTTAATTGGGTGTTTTAAATAATTATAACCATCGTAATATTTGGAATGAAATTTATTTAAAAAATCTTTTTCAATATCACCCCATTTGTGAAAACGGTCAACTCTACCTTTATTTTTAAATAAAACTAAACCATCATCTTCTAGGTTATAAAAATCAACTTCTTTATTGTTGTGAGGGGTGTTAGTTTTAAAAATAGAAATTGCTGTATGCGTAGAAGCATTAGGTTCAAATATTTTTTTTGGCATTTGAATTATTTTTTCCAAAGTATGTTTTTTTAAAATTCTATTTCTTATTGTATTGTCATTTATGTAAGTGCTTAAAGGTGCAATCATCACAACACGACCATCAACCAACTTTAACAGTTTTTCTAAAAACTCAATTTCTTTTTTAGTAGGGTTTGTTGGTGTGCTTTTTCCAGCATAAGGTGGATTAATAAATCCAATGGTCGGTTTTTTTGTTCCATCTTTTATTTTTTTATCAACTTCCTCACTGAAAAAATCTAAATTATAAATTTGTGATTTCCCGTCACCACGAAATAACATATTAGAAATTGATAAAGTATACATAGTAGGGTCTTTATCGAAACCGATAATTTGATTTTGTTTTATTTTATTAATTTCTTTTTCATTTTTATTATCTAATTTATCGATAATAGAATTCATGCCCGCAATTAAAAAACCACCAGTGCCACAACAGGGGTCTAAAACAACATCAGTACTACTAATATCAATTAATTTAGTAAATAATTCAGTAATATGTCTAGGTGTTAAAACAATTCCGTTTTTGACATTAGTTACACCAGCATATTTTAAAAAAACCTCATAAAAATTACCAATAATATCATAACTATATTTATTTTTGCTGTCTAATAGATGATAAATGTTTGTTTTCAATTCTTCTAAAACATCTTTAATTATTTCTAAACCATTATCTCCTAATAAGGATTTAATTAAACGCATTTGTTCGTGTAAATATTGAATTTTTTCATTATTAATGTTTTGATTTCGTAAAACATTTTTTATAGCAGTATTAATGTCTTGTAATAAACTGTCATAAGCATCTTCATATTCTATTTTTCTTTTGTTTTCTTTTAATTTAGAATCATAAGAATATATATTGTTTTTTTGATTATCAAACTTTTCCTTAAACTTGGTATTTTTTAAGCAAATTAATAAAATAGAAATTAAAATAGGTCTATATTGAACTTCTAATGGTCTTAATTGAATATTAATTATTCTAGCTGTTTTAGCTGATTGTTTTATAATAGTATCTAATTCGAATTTATCATTTTTAAATAATTGTAAATATTCATCATCATTTTTTAAAATTTCTGAAATCGATAATTTGTCTTTTAATTCTATAATAGAATTGTTTTTGATATAAAAATGAGTTAATTCGTGTTTATCTTCAATATTTCCTGACAAAGCAATCCCTATTTTATTCCAGTTACAAAGAGTATCACAAAAATAATGAAGATAATGTTTAACCCCTTCGACAGCATAAGAAATTTCTGGATTTTTTGTATTATTTGAAAAACATCGATGTTTTTTTATATCATTTTTTATTTCTACCAAAATTAAAAGTTTTTTACTAGTATTTTCATAAACAAAATCTGGATATCCTGCTTTATTATTTCCTTTTTTTGAAGCTTTATTTAAAATATCGTCAATTATTTTTAAGCCACTTCTTTCGCTTTGCCATTTGCGTTCAAATTTTTTGTTGTTATTAATAAAATTGTAAAAGTAATTGTGATTTTGGGTTTCTCTTTCTTTTTTCAAATTAGTATTTTCCTTTTTATAAATTTAGGCGATTTCATAGGGGGAATTGAGGGAGGATAGGAGGGGTTGATTTTCTTTATTCATTTTTTTTGATTTTTCCTCCTTTTTCTAATTATTTATTTTCTTTTGTGTTGTGTTTTTGAGTGTATAGGGTGATGTAGGCTTGTTTGGGGTTGAAGTGGAGGTAGTAGGTTTTGGCTTTGAAATTGCCATCAGGTAGTTTTTTGTTAGAATCACAATTTACTTCATCCATGAAAAAGTCTTTGTCTTCTTCTAGTAACCATTTAGGGCCTTCGTAGTTTAGTTCTATGTAGTGATTTGAGTGGTCTACACAAACATAACCGTCCTCACTAAATTGTGAATCTTTATATTTGAGTTTTGTGTGGAAACCGCGAAACTCATCTACTGTATAACTTTTTTCATACCAATTGTCGAATGGGTTTTTGACGAATGGCGCGAGGTCGGTTGGTTCGTGTTCGGGGTGTTTTCCTTTACCTAATCCAGCTAATCCGTAGAAGGTGTAGGTTCTTTTAATCATCGGAGTACCTTCAATTTTAACACCATTTATTGTTAATTCTAATTCGTTAGCTTTTATGTTTTTTATTTTTTCCTTAGCTTCTTCGCTATAATCAATTCTGTATGAATCATAATAATTTTCACTTTCTCTTTGTTTTTCTTTCGCTTGAAACCATTCATCATGTGTTTCTATTTTGGTGTTGGGGATAGGGTAAATTTTTGGTTTTGTTTTGGTGATATCATATTTTATATCTAAAAACAAAAACACTCCAAAAGCAAGAACTATAATAGACATCATGACATAATAAACAATCAAAGCTGTCTTTATATTGACTTTTTTAATCCTATTTGTATTTTCTCGTTTTTGAATAAACCAAATCCATAAAGGGATTAATCCAAAAATAATACCCAAAATACCTATAATAACTAATAATTTAAATAACTCCATTCTAATCTTGATTCCTTTTTTTTTATAATTTTAACTTATTATTATTTTAACACAAACAAAACAAAATGCAAAAAAATATGCATTATTGTTACCAACCAAACCATTCTTTGAATGTGTCCCATTTTGTTGCAACCGCTGTTGCACCACCTAAAGCTGCACCAGCAAGTCCACCAACAACAGTTCCAACAGGGCCTAAAACAGAACCAGCTGCGGCACCATAAATAGCCCCTGATTTAACCGAAAGTCCTGTTGTAACCACTGCTCCTGTTCTTTCTACACCTGTTTGCCAACTATTTTTCTTATTTTTTAATTTCTCTGCGTGTTAATTCATCTAAATATAGTATTTTTTAATTCTACTTTGTAATCTTTATATAAGGACTTTTCTATTAAGGGGCCCTCAATAAGGACCCCTTAAATCCATTAAAATATTTTGTATTAAATGTATTTTTTTAGATATCAAAACCAGCATTTCTTAATTCTTGAAAAGTATATTCGGCGTTAGTTAATTCTTGTGCAAAGTATATCCGGCGTTTCTTAATTCAGTTGCAGTAAATCCATCGTTTTTTAATTCAGTTGCAGTACAATATTTGGCTTTTTTTAATTCGGTTGCAGTAAATATTTCTTCCAAAATATATCCAACGTTTCTTAATTCAGTTGCAGTAAATACGGCGTTTCTTAATTCAATTGCAGTATATCCGGCGGTTTTTAATTCTTGCAAAGTATATCCACCATTTCTTAATTCAGTTGCAGTAAATCCGCCGTTTTTAAAGTCTTGCAAAGTATATCCGGCTTTTACTATTGCTTGCAAATTAAATCCGATATCTTTTAAGTTTTTAGGTGTAGCACCTAAGTGTTTATAATATGTAATAGTAGTGTTGCTTGAATTATGCCATTTAATAGAATTATCATGTTTATAAATAGTTTTTAATTTTTCAAAATAATTAAAACTATAAAACTCTATATCTCCGTTTGATTGTTTCATTTCATAAACTTTACAATTTATTTTTTCATTTAATGATTTGTTTTCATTTTCTAATTCTTTATTTTTAATTTTTCATTATTAATTTTTATTTCATTATTCAATTGTTTTGCTTTTTCCTCAATATTTACTTTTTGTAATTCTCTTGTTTCCTCGTGTTCTAAATATAATTTATAAACTGCGTTAACTATTAATAAAAAACAAAGTAACAAAATACAAGTAATAATTATAAAAGGAATTAAACGATAAACCCTATTTTTAATTTTAATATTCATAATTTAATTTTAAAAACTTTCTAATAATGTTTGTGTTTCGTCACACCACATTATACCTTTTTATTAAATATCATCTTTTTCATTTCTATAATGATTAAGGGGAGAATAGAAAAAAAGAAAATAACAACAAAATCTAAACAAGATAAAGATATTAATTTAAATAATTCTCTTATAGGGGAAATTACAATAATCATTAATTGTAAAAAAAGACTAATGAAAAAAGTTTTGGTTAAAAAAGAATTACTTTTCAATTTAAAAATAGAATTTTTAAAACTACGTAAATTCCAGACATGAATCAATTGAGTTAAAGCTAAAACCATAAAAGCAAAAGTTTGTGCGTATTGGTTTTTTTCTTGCAAATTTTTTTCCCCATGAATATAAAAACCTGTCAAAGCGGCAATAAAAGCTAAAAGGGCAATCATCATTCCTTCGAAAATTATTTTTTTATAAGTTTGTCTATCTAATAAATTTTCATTGATACAACGATATTTTTGAGACATCAAATTTTTTTCTTGTGGTTCTAACCCTAAAGCCATAGCTACTAAAGAATCAGTAATTAAATTAATCCAAAGAATTTGAAAAGCTGTTAGAATTTTAAAGTTAGAATTAAAAAATAAATCTCCAAAAAAATTACTGATTAAAATCAACATTATTTCACCCACGTTACAACTTAAAAGAAAAACAAGGCTTTTTTTGATGTTATGAAAAATATTACGCCCTTCTTCTAAAGCTGACACAATAGTTGCAAAATTATCATCTGTTAAAATCATATCTGATGCCATTTTGGCAACATGAGTTCCTGAAATTCCCATAGAAATTCCTACATCAGCTTGCTTGATGCTTAAAGCGTCATTTACCCCATCTCCTGTCATAGCAACAATAAAACCTTTTTTTTGCCAAGTTTTAACTATTTTTAATTTATCTTCAGGATTAGTTCTTGCATAAACTTTAATGTGTATTAATTTTTCTAAAAATTCTTTTTCAGACATTTGATTTAAGGTTTGACCTGTAATTGCTAATTCGTATGAATTGGTTAAAATATTTAATTTTTGAGCAATCATAGTTGCAGTTTGTAGATGATCTCCTGTAATCATAATAGGAGTTATATGTGCTTTTTGACATTTAATAATGGCTTGATAAGCATCTTGGCGAATCGGATCTTCCATAGCAACAGCACCTAAAAAAATAAGATTGTTTTCTGGTAAATCAGACAGGTAGTCTAAATTATTTTGATTCTCAAAGGGAAAAATATTATAAGAAATTGCCAAAACTCTTAATGATTTTTTAGTTAATGCATTAATTTGAGCTTCCAAAAGGTTACTGATTTTTTTATTTTTATCAATAATTTTCCCTTGATGTTCTATTTTAGTACATCTTTGTAAAATAACTTCTGGAGCTCCTTTGGTAATTTGATAAATAATGTTATCTTTTTGATTGATACAAAAAGTTGTCATCATTTTTCTTTGTGAATCGAAAGGAATTTCTTTTACACGAAAATAATTTTGTTTGTTTTTAAAGATATCCATTTGATAAAGTAAAGCTAAATTAATTAAAGCTTTTTCAGTTGGGTCGGCAATAATTTCTAAAGTTTGATCCTCTTTTTTAAAACTAACTAAAGCATCGTTACATAAAATACCGAAAAGAAGTAATTTTTTCAAAGTAAGAAGATTTTGATTTTTATTAATATCTGTTTTTTGTGTTTTATCTAAGGGTTTGATATAATGATCGGAAAAAATAATTTTTTTAACAGTCATTTTGTTTTGTGTCAAGGTTCCTGTTTTATCAGTGCAAATAACATTTACAGACCCAAGAATTTCTAAAGTTTTTAAGTTTTTAACAATAGCTTTTTTAGTTGTTAGTTTTTTCATTCCTAAAGCCAAAATTAAAGTCATGATGATCAACAACCCTTCAGGCACTGCAGCAACTGTCAAAGCAATGGCATCTAAAAAAGTATTTTTAAAGATACTTCTCCAATTAACCCAACTATCCAAATGCATAATATTTTTAAACAACACCCAAGAAGTATTAAAAATAATAATAATAGTAATTAATAAAGTTAGATTTTTAATGAAGTGGGTTATTTTTTTTTCTAAAGGAGTTTTTTGGGTATAAGGTTTTTCAATAAAAGTAGTAATTTTACCAATTTCAGTCTTCATTCCTGTAGCAACTACTAATCCTTTCGCCCTTCCTTTTAAAATAATAGTATTCATAAAAACCATATTTAAAAAAATTTCTTCATCTTTTTTTTCGTTGTTTTCAAGAGTAAGACTATTTTTTAAAATCGCTTGGGACTCTCCTGTTAAAAGTGATTCGTCAACCAACAAATCAAAAGCTTGGATCAACCTCATATCAGCTGAAACAATGTCGCCCGCTTCTAAAATAACAACATCTCCTGAGACTAAATTAGTAATAGGAATCAAAAAATGCTTGTTATCTCTAATCACTTTAACTTCTAATAAAGTCTTTTGTTCAATTAAAGCTAAAGTTTTGTTAGTTTTGTTTTCGTAATAAATACTTAAAAAAGCATTTCCAAGAATAATAACTAAAATAAAAAAAGCTTCAAATAATTCTTCCTTTTTATCTTGCCACATACCTATGACAAAATTAATAGTTGCAGCTAACAAAAGAAGAATAACTAAAAAATCTTTTAATTGTTTTTTTAATTGTTGATATAAAGTTGGTTTATCAAATGGTTTAATTTGATTAGGGCCATGCATTTGTAATCTCTGAAAAGATTCTTCACTGGTAAGACCTTTGAGGAGGTCTGTTTTAAAAAACACTTGTAATTCATCAAGTGTCTGTTGGCTAAATATATTTTTCATTAAAAATCCTTTATTTAAATTAAGAGAAATAATAATTTGGTAATTAATAGCAATTATTTTTAAAAATAATGAAATTATTTATTATTTTAGAATTTTTATTACAAAAATTTTCAAAAGTACCTTTTGAAACTTTATATTTGCTAAAAATTACAAAAATTTAAATCAATAGAATAAAAAAACCAAACTGGCAAAAATCAGTTTGGTGCAACTTGTTTTAGTTTTGGTTTAGAATAATTGATTAAATCTATTACAAAAGCAGTTAATTTAATTCTTAAAAGAGCACAAAAAATTCCTTGAATAGTTTCGAATTTAAAAAAATTCTCCTTGTTTAAAATTAAACTGGCACAAACACCAACAAAAATAAGACTATAGCCAAAAATTTCTATAATCAAAGAAATATTTTTTTGTTTGTAAATAACTAAATATTTCCCTATTACATCTATTCCACCCGTTGAAGAGCCCAACTTAATTATGATTCCGTTAAAAAATCCTATCAACAAACCGGCAAAAGTAGATCTTAAAACGTCCATTGGAAAATTATTTTCAAATGGGAAAAAACCAAAAAAACGTTCGCTTTCTTTTAAGAAACTATGTTTAATTGCCCAATTTAAAAAAAGACCCATTAAAGAAAGAAATAAAGCTGCTACTGCGGTTGTAATGGTAAAATATTTATCTAAATAACAATAAGAAATAAAAAGCAAAAGAAAAACATTAACAATCAAATAAAAAATCATCGCAAAAGTAGTAATTTGATTACTTTCTTGTAAGACATTTGCTTTCTTTAAAATTTTTCCAATACAATCCCCTAAACCATGAATTCCACCAGGATAAAGGTCTGTTTGATATATGTTTTTACCACTTGGTCCTCCAGTGCAATTAAGAGCCCAGATGCTAACCAAATCATAACCAATTAAACAAGCAAAAACAATTAATAATTTTTTTAATTCTTTCCAGTAATTAAATTTTGTTTGTTTATCTTTGTTCATAATTAAAATAATATTTATTTTTTTCTAATTTAAAATGTTTTTGCAACGCAAGCATAAATTTTGATTTGGTTTTGTAATGACTACATTCCAACATCTTTGACAAGGATAACCAATTGCTTTCATGATTTCCACGGAAAAAAAGGTTCTTTCGGTTAAGGTTACTTTTGAAACAATAAAAAGTTGATGTAATTGATTTTTGATTTGTAAAACTTCTAAAGTATGTATTTGTACTTCAGTTAAAAATAAGTTAATGTGTGCTTGCAAAGAAGAATTAATAATATTGTTTATTCTTGCTTTTTCTAAAGCTTGTAAAATAGATTTTCGCAATGATAAAAAATTATGATATTCTAATAAAAGATTTGTTTCTTGATGAACTTTTAATTGTGGCATTGATTCTAAATAAACATCTTCTTGATCAAAAAAATGACCAAAACTATAAACTTCAGAGGTGGTATGAGGAATGATAGGGGTTAAAATTTTTAAAAAAGTTGATAACAAATCATAAATAGTTGATTGAATCATTTTTCTTTCTAGGTGTTCTTCTTTTTCGATATATAAAATATCTTTAATAAAATCAAAATAAAAAGCACTAATTTTATTAGTAATAAACGGGAATAAATGTCTTAAAATTGCTTCAAAATTATAAGTTTGATAAGCGTTTAAAACGTGTTTTATCACTTCTTCTAAATCCATCATTACTGCTTGATGAATCGGATTTCTATTTTCAAAATTAATATAATGCTTATTTTTATCAAAATAATTTAAATTACCTAACATAAAACGGAAAGTGTTTCTAATTTTACGATACATATTTTCTATTTGATTCAAAATATCATTATTAATGCGAACATCAAAATTATAATTAGTATTTGCAACCCACAACCTAATAATATCAGCTCCTTTTTGGGAAGCAATAGTTAAAGGATCGATGACATTCCCTAAAGATTTACTCATTTTTTTACCTTGACCATCAAAAACAAAACCATGCGTAATCACTTTTTTGTAAGGAGCTTTTTTAAAAGCAGCTACAGAAGTGATTAAAGAAGAATTAAACCAACCTCGATATTGATCAGAACCTTCTAAATAAAGATCGCTTGTTTGAGAACAAACACTATAAGAAGTTCCAGAATCAAACCAAACATCCATAATATCAAGTTCTTTGGTAAAAAGACCATTTGGACTTTGAGGATGTTTATAATTATCAGGTAAAAGTTGTTTACAATCCCATTCATACCAAATTTCTATACCGTGTTTTTCAAACAAATCAGCGACATGATTAATTACTTTTAAGTCTAAAATAGGTTCGTTAGATTCAGTGTAAAAAATAGCAATCGGTACTCCCCAAATTCTTTGACGACTAATATTCCAATCACTACGATCTTTAATCATATTAGTCATTTTTAAATTTCCCCATTGAGGCATCCAGTTAACTTTTTGAATCTCTTTTAATAAATTAGTTTTAATTTTTTTAATAGAAACAAACCATTGAGAAAGGGCCAACAAAATAACTGGTTTTTTAGTTCGCCAATCATAAGGATAAGAATGTGTTATAAGATCATCTTTTAATAAATAATGACCCAATTTTAAATCAGAAATAATGGCATTATTTGCTTCGGTATAAAATAAACCTTCGTATTTTTGAGTGCAATTAGTCATAAATCCTTTTTTATCAACACTACAAACCACTGCTAAATCATATTTTTGACTAACTAAAAAATCTTCTAAACCATGACCAGGGGCGATGTGGACTAAACCAGTACCCTCATTATCTAAAACATGATCGGATAAAATAATTTTTCCTGTCTTAGGAACAACAGGATTCAAATATTTTAAATGTTCTAATTCTTGTCCTTTAAAAGTAGCAATAATCTTGATTTTGTCCCAAGAAAATATTTTTTTAAGTTGAGGAAGGGTGTTTTTGCCAACTAAATAACTCTTTTGATTTACATCAATTAATTGGTAATCTTTTTCAGGGTGAACTGCTATAGCCATATTAGCTGGTAAGGTCCAAGGAGTGGTTGTCCAAATAACTAAAGAAGTATTTTTGAATAAATTAGTTTCTATCATTGAAAAAGCTACATAAATAGAAGGAGAAGTGTGATTATGATATTCTAATTCAGCTTCTGCCAAAGCTGATTCTAAAGTAGGCGACCAATAAATAGGTTTTAAAGTTTTAAAAATTAAACCTTGTGATACCATTTTACCAAAAATACGAATTTGATTTGCCATAAAACTTTTATCTAAAGTTAAATAAGGATTTTCCCAATCACCTAAAATGCCTAATCTTTGAAATTGTTTTTTTTGTGTTTCTACATTTTCTAAAGCAAAAGATTGACATTTTTTAATAAATTCTTTTCTTGTCAATTTTTTGTTGAAACCTATTTTTTTTAAAACTGCCACTTCAATTGGAAGTCCGTGAGTATCCCAACCAGGAAGATAAGGGGTGTAAAAACCTTGCATATTGTAAAAACGAATAATAAAATCTTTTAAAATTTTATTTAAAGCATGTCCGATATGAATGTTGCCGTTTGCATAAGGAGGACCATCATGCAAAATAAATGAAGGAGAATTTTGATTTTGTTTCATTTTTTTTTGATATAAATTAAGTTTTTCCCAAAATGCTTGAATATTAATTTCTTTAGTTCCTAAATTACCTTTCATCGGAAAATTAGTTTTAGGCATTAAAAGAGTATTTTTATAATTTTGCATATTTTTTTTGCTTTCTTATAATTTTATTATTATTTAGACGTTGAATCTAAAATTAATAATATCTCCATCTTGCACGAGATATTCTTTACCTTCAATTCTAACTTTACCTTTTTCTTTACTTTTTTGAAAATTTTGATCAACAATTAAATCTTGATAAGCAAGCACTTCAGCTTTAATAAATCCTTTTTCTAAATCGGTATGAATAATACGGGCACATTCAGGAGCTTTTAAACCTTTTTTAAAAGACCAAGCGCGCACTTCTTTAGGACCTGCTGTAAAATAAGTTTGCAATCCCAAAAGATGATAACTTTCTTGAATTAATCTTACAAAAGCTGTTTTGGTTAAACCATAATCTTTTAAAAAAGTTTCTTTTTCTGCTACCTCCAAAGAAGATAACTCCTTTTCTAATTGAACACACAAAGGAATTACTTTTTTACCTTTTTTCTGTGCGTAAGTGCATACTTTTTGTAAAAGTGGATTTGAATTTATGTTCGTTAAATCATTTTCTTTGACGTTAGCTAAATAAAGAGAAGGTTTTAAAAACAATAAATTAAAGTTTTTAACTATTTTTAATTCTTCTTCATCTAAAACTAGATCTTTTAAGTTTTCATTTGTTAAATAAGTTTTAATTTTACTCAAAAGATTATATTCAAATAATAAAGCTTTATCGCCTTTCTTTTTTTGTTTAACGATTTTTTGTAAACGTTTTTCGATTTGTTCTAAATCAGCCAAAGCAAGTTCAGTTTCAATAATGTTAATTTCTTCCAAAGGATCATTTTCATCCATAACATGAAAAATATTAGGATCTTCAAAACATTTAACAACATGACAAATAGCATCTACATTGCGAATATGACTTAAAAATTGATTGCCTAACCCTTCCCCTTGTGAAGCACCGGTTACTAAACCAGCAATATCTTTAAACTCTATTAAAGCAGCAGTAATTTTTTGAGATTGAAAAATTTGAGATAAAACTTTTAAACGAGGTTCTGGAACTTCTACTATTCCGATATTCGGTTCAATTGTTGCAAAAGGATAATTAGCTTCTAAAACTTGCATTTTAGTTAAAGCGTTAAATAAAGTTGATTTTCCTACGTTAGGTAAACCAATAATGCCTATTTTCATTTTTTTAAACTCCTTATTTGTTAACTTAATTATAGTAATTTATTGCTTTTAAAAATTTAACAATTAATTCATTTTTTCTAGAAGATCAAAAAATAGTTTTTTGCTTAAAATCTTGAAATTAATAAATTAAATATATAAAAGTAAAATATCTTAATTTATATTATTAATATAAAAAAACCAAACAATAAAAATATTTTTACAAAAATAATTTAACAAATAAAATTTTATTTGTTAAATATAATTTTTTCTTTCTTTTTTAATTTCTTCAACGAAATAAAAATAATTATCATATCGTGAAGATAAAATATTACCATTTGCTAAAGCTTTTTTAACACCACAACTTGTTTCTTGTAAATGAAGACAATTGTTGCCAAAAAAACAATGATTAAGATATATTAAAAAGTCAGGATAAAAATTTTTTAAATCTTGATAAGAAAAACCATTTAAATCTAATTTAGAAAAACCAGGAGTATCGACGATAAAACCATTGTTAAAAGGATATAATTGAGCATTTTTAGTGGTGTGTTTGCCTCTCCCTGAACTTTCTGAAATTTCTTGGGTTTTCAAATGTGCTTCAGGAATAAAAGCTTTTAATAAAGTTGATTTACCAACTCCTGTTTGTCCAGCTAAAACAGTGATTTTGTTTTTAAAAATGTTTTTCAAAACATCAATGCCTATTTGCTGTTTTGAATTAACATAATAACAAGGATAAAAAGTGTTATAATAATTAATTTGTTGTTTTATTATTTCTAAATTTTTTTTATCAAGTAAATCTATTTTAGAAAAAACTAAAATTACATCTAATTTTTGTTGTTCCAAAATCAATAAAAATTTATCTAAAAGAAGTGTTTTAAAGTTAGGTTTAATTAAGGAAAAAACTAATAATACTTGGTCAACATTAGCAATATTAGGTCTTTGTAATTCATTTTTGCGAGGCAAAATTGTATGAATTAAATGTTTATCATAACAAAATTCATAAAGGACAACATCTCCTACTTTAATACTAACTTCATTACGATTGCTTTTTAATTGACTGTCTTGACTCAAATGAGACTTTTTTAAAGTTCCTCTTTTTTGAGCTTCTAAAACAGTTTGTGTTTTAAAATCTTTGATATAATAAATACCAGCTAAAAATCTAATAACTAAGGCTTTTTCCAAAGCATATCTCCTATTTTTTTTGACAATAACATTTATTTTTTTTAAAAAGATATTTTAAATATTTTTTAATTAAAAAAGTAATTTTAGAGTTAAAAAAACACTAATTAATGTTATTATAACACATAAACATTATCTTAGTTTGCAAAAAGAAAGCAATATTTAAAAAAATTTAATAATTTTTAAGATAAGCATTTAAAAACTTTTAACCCTTAATAATTAAATTAAAACTAATTTGTCCAACAACAACCCAAAATGGACTGCTAACGTTTTTTTAAACTTTTTAATTTTATTTTTTGTTTTTTGTGAAAAAAAGTTTTCTTTTGAAAATCATAATAATTTTTTGATTATAAAAATTATAAAAAATTATTTTTAATTTTTATTTTTTTATATGTTATAATTATATATTAAGTATTTTATTTTTAATAATCTATTTTTAATTTATTGATACTTAAGTAAAAATCATATAAAAGATAAAAATTATTTTTTTAAAGAATTAATAAAAAGGTTATCGCTTGATATTATTTATAATTAACAACTAAGATTAGTTGGTAAATATTAAAATCAAAAAAAACTAACATCAAAAAAAAATGGATATACCAAAAGAATGCAACGATGATTTCAATAATATAAAATATAAGAAAAAAAGTTAGAAAGAACAAGAATAGTTTATGCAAAAAAATAAAAACAAGCACAAATCAATTATTATCACTTTTTTAATTTTAGCAATAACTGTTTTCATTTTGTCAATTCCTATCTATGCTTATTTTTTAAGAGAAAAAAAAGAAACCAATGGAACTAAAATGATAGTGACAACAACTACAATGTTACAAGATTTAGTAAAACATTTAATTGGTGATGTTGAACAAGGAGAAAACCAAAAATATAAAAAAATTAAAGGTATTGAATGTCAAACTTTAATGGGTGTAGGAATTGATCCCCACAATTATAAAACTAAATTATCAGATCGCCTAAAAATTAAAAATGCTGATTTAGTAGTTGTCAATGGACTTCATTTAGAAGCTAAAATGCCTGATGCTTTTAAATTATTTACCAAAAAGGATTGTCTTTATGATGCAGGCAAAAGTTTATTAGAAAATTCTAAATTTAAAAATAAGTTATTGAAAGAAGAGGGTTTAGAAGATTATGATCCTCATATTTGGTTTAATCCTGATTTATGGATTGAAATTTTTCAAAACTTAAAAAAAGTTCTTTTAGAAAAAGAGATTGTTAAAACAATAGAAGATAAAAATATTTTAGAACAAAATTTTAAATTTTATTCTGATGACTTGGGAGAATTAAAAAAATATATTATAAAAGAGATGGAGGAACTAAAACAAAAAATAGAAAATAAAGGTTATAAATTTATTATTGTTACTGCTCATGATGCTTTTTCTTATTGGAAAGCTTTTTGCAAAGAAAATAAATGTGAATTTGAGTTAGAACCAATTCAAGGAATTTCAACTCAAACTGAAGCTAGCAATAATAAGATAGTTACTTTAGCTCAAAAATTAGCTAAAAACAATGTTAAAGCTATTTTTACTGAAAGTTCTATGCCGAAAAACTCTTTAAGAAGTTTAAAAGAAGAAGTTGATAATCAAAGAAAAAAACAAGGACTAAAAGGAGAGATTGAGATTCCTAAAGATGTTGAATTATATTCTGATTCCTTGGGAAAAACAGAAAATGAAGAAAAATTTATTGATAAAAATTATAAACACTCAACTTATATCGGTGCTTTTTTAAACAATATTGAAATTATCAAAAATTATTTAGGAGAAAAAAATTATGATGAATAAAAGGACGGCTATTACGGTTAAAGATTTAACAGTTAGTTATTATTTAAAACCAGTTTTATGGGATGTTGATGTTGATTTTCATCAAAGTTCTTTAACAGGAATTATAGGACCTAATGGAGCTGGTAAATCAACTTTAATTAAAACTTTAATTGAGTTAATACCTAAAGTTTCGGGAGAAATTTTATTTCAAGGGCAAGTATATAAAAAAATAAGAAAACAAATAGCTTATGTCCCTCAAAGAAATTCAGTTGATTGGGATTTCCCCACTACTGTTTTTGATGTTGTTTTAATGGGGAGATATGGACATTTAGGTTGGTTTAGACGACCAACCGAAAAAGACCGTCAAATAGTCATGCAATCTTTAGAAAAAGTAGCTATGCAAGAATTAAAAGACCGTCAAATTTCAGAACTTTCAGGCGGACAACAACAAAGAATTTTTTTAGCCCGCGCTTTAGCCCAACAAGGAGATATTTATTTAATGGACGAACCTTTTCAAGGGGTTGACATCCAAACTGAAAAAAAAATTATTACTGTTTTAAAAGATTTACAAAAACAAAACAAAACTATTATTGTAGTCCATCATGATTTAGAAACAGTCTTTCAATATTTTGATCATATAGTTTTATTAAACATCCAAAAGATAGCAAGTGGCCCTATTAAAACTACTTTTACTCCTGAAAATATCAAAAAAACCTATCAACATCATCAATTAAAAAATACCTCCAATTCTCATCAATCTAGCCCTTATAAAAAAATAATCCCACAACCACCTAAAAAGTAAATTATATGAAATTAAATGATATTATAAATATATTAATACAATATAGTACTATTAAAATCTTTTTAGGTATCGTATTATTAGGTTTTGCTGCAGGTATTTTAGGTAATTTTGTTATTTTAAAACAAAAAGCTTTGTTAGGGGATACTATTTCACATACTGTTTTACCAGGGATTGCTTTATCTTTTATTTACTTTGGTAAAACTGATATTTGGGTTATTTGGATAGGTGCTTTTGGGGCTGCTATTGTCTCTTTATTTTTAATGGAAGTAATCAAAAGATATTCAAAAATTAAATCTGATGCAGTTTTATCTTTAATTTTGTCATCTTTTTTTGGTTTGGGTAATATTTTAATAGCTTATGCCCAAAAAAATAATAAAAATAGTTCCATTGCGGTTTTAGAAAAATTTATTCTAGGACAAGTGGCATTAATTGAAACTAGTGATGTTTGGTTGATTGCTATTGGATCTTTAATAATTTTAATAGTGGTTTTTTTGTTATGGAAAGAATTAAAGGTTTTTTTCTTTGATGAAATTTTTGCTAAAAGTATAGGTTTTCACAATCTCGTTATTTCTGTTATTTTTAATACTTTGTTAATTGGAGTTATTGTTATTAGTTTAAAAATTACAGGTATTATCTTAACTAGTGCTTTTTTAATTATGCCTAGCATTATTTCTCGTCAAATTAGCAATAAATTAGCAGTTAATGTTATTATTTCTTCCTTTATTATGGTTTTTTCTGGTTTTATTGGTGTGGTTGTAAGTACTTGTAATGCCAATGTTCCTACAGGACCTGCTGTTATTGTTGTAACTGCTATTATTCTTTTTATAGCATGTTTACTAAATCCTAAATATGGCGTTATTCAACAAAAATTAAAACATTACCGTTATCAAAAAAAAATACAGAAATTTAAGCAATTAATTCATTTTTATAAATATAACGAATATTTCGATAGTCAAGAAATTAAAATTTTTTTATTTAAAGAACAATATTTAATTAAACAACAAGAAAAGATATTGATTACCACTAAAGGAATCAAAGTTGTTGAAAATTTAATTGATGGTAGGGTGCAATAATGTTAAATACCGTTATTAATAATTTTGATATGGAAGTTTATGCAATTTTAATTTTTTGTTCTTTAACGTTATCAATTTTAGGTGTTTTTTTGGTTTTAAAAAAAGTTTCAATGGTGATTGATGCTATTAGTCATAGTGTTTTATTAGGAATTGTTTTAGTTTTTTTATTAATTAAAAGACTTGATTCTCCTTTTTTAATTTTTGGAGCTACTTTCATAGGTATTTTAACTGTTTATTTAGTAGAAATAATGGGTAAAAATCCTCGCATTAAAAAAGATGCTGCTATCGGAATTGTCTTTACTTTTTTCTTTGCTATTGCCATTATTATTATTAGCATTTACATACGAGATGTACACATGGATACCGATGCTGTCTTCTTGGGCAATATCGAATTAACTCATATTAGCGCCTTAAAAAAAATTATTCCTATTTTATTATTAAACTTTAGTTTTGTCTTTCTTTTTTATAAAGAATTAAAAATATTTATCTTTGACTCTACTTTAGCAGCCATTTTAGGTTTTTCTTCGATTATAATTAACTATCTTTTAATGACTTTAATATCTGTAACAGCAGTTATTTCTTTTGATATAGTTGGTTCTGTGATGACAATTACTTGTATTATCGGTCCTGCTGCAATTGCTCTTTTATTAAGTAAAAAATTATTAAATTGTATTTTTTTGTCCTTATGGTTTTCTTTTGTCAGCTCTAGTTTAGGTTATTTTTTAGGTATTATTTGGGATCTTCCAATATCAGGGTTAATTTCAGTTGTTATTTTGGTTATTTTTTTGTTGATTCTTTTTTTTGAAACTAAAAACGGAATTGTCGCCAAAATTATAAAAAACCATTTCCAAAAAAAATATTTTATGGTAATATCTTTTTTAATGCATTTAAACAATAATGAAAAAGATCAAAGATCCAATCAAATCTCAAAACTAAGAGAAGAGCTTCAATGGTCCTTGTCTTCTTATGATAAATGCCTTACCAAAGCTTTAAAATTAAATTATATTACTATTAAAAAAAATCAAGTTTTTTTAAATGACACAGGCAAACAAATTTTAGCACAAAAAACCTCTTCTTGGGGTCTTTAATCAAGTTCACAATTTTTCAATATTTTTTAAGTTATTTCTAAAAAATTATTAAAACTAAAAATTAAATTCAAAAAGTTCAAAAAAATAAGGTAAAACAGTCACAAATTGTTAAATTTTGATTATATATAACTTTTATAATTATTTAAATTATTTGTTAATTAAAATAATTAAAAATATTTTTTTAGATTTGTTAAAAAGAAAAAAAGATACTTTTTATTTTTTTGTTGTAATTCTTTTTTTATTGTATAATAAAAATAGTGTTAAGCATTTTTTTTGAGTCATGCTTTTACTATCTCAAAAAAATGTTGTTCTTTTCCGGTTCTTTTTTTGTGGATCTTACCTAATTTGTTATTCTTTGCATTGTTAAAATTTTAATATTTTGTTGAATTTTGCAAAAGATTTTTTTCTTTATTCAATCAATATCAAATAAACGTAAGAAAGGGACAAAATAAATGTTTTATAAGATTAAAGGAACTCATGATTTATTAGAAACACAAATGACTTATTGGCACAAAGTTGAAACTTATTTGCATTCTTTTTTTATGCGTCATAATTTTCAAGAAATACGAACTCCTATCATGGAATATACTGAAGTTTTTAATCGAGCTGCTCATCATTCTGAAATGGTTACCAAAGAAACTTATACTTTCTCAGATAAAAAAAATCGCTTAATCACTTTAAGGCCCGAAGGAACAGCTGGCATAATTCGTAGTTATATCGAAAATAAATTAGATCAAAATTCACAGTTAAATAAATTTTATTATTATGGCCCTTATTTTCGTTATGAAAGACCACAATTAGGTCGCTATCGTCAATTTCATCAATTAGGGATTGAAGTTTTAGGGAAAACAACCCCTTTTTTAGATGTCGAAGTAATTACCTTAGCTTATCAATTTTTAAAATCATTAGGGGTTGATGATGTTATTGTTAAAGTTAATTCTTTAGGTAATCAAAATGATTATCTTAATTATTTGCAAATTTTTAAAACTTATTTAGAAGCATATTATGAACAATTATGTCATTTATGTCAAGAAAGATTTAAAAATAATCTTTTACGTATTTGGGATTGCAAAATTTGTCCACAACACTCCTTTTTACAACAAGCTCCTAAAATTTTAGACTCTCTTTCTTTAGAATCTAAAACAAGATTTGAAAAAGTATTAAAGGGTTTAAAAAGTATGGAAATTACTTTTGAAATTTGTCATAATTTAGTCCGTGGACTTGATTATTATACGCATACAGTTTTTGAAATCACAACTAAGAAAATGGTTTTAGGTGGTGGGGGTTGTTATGATCATTTAGTATCAATATTAGGGGGCAAAGATCTTCCTGGTATTGGTTTTGCTTTAGGGATGGAAAGGTTAATGTTAAGTTTACAAAAAAATAATTTTTGTCCTACCCAACAAACTGATACTTTAGATCTTTTTTTATTGATTTTAGAACCAGATTTTTTTTATCATGGGCTTGCTTTAACACATTATTTACGTTACCAAGGATTTAAAATAGAACTTAATTATTATTTCTTAACTTTCACCAAAGCTTTAAAACAAGCTTTAAAAAATAAACCGCATTATCTTTTAATTTTAGGAAATCAAGAATTTGCTAAAGAAAAAATAACTGTTAAAAACACCAAAAATCAAACTCAAGCCACTATTGCTCAAAAAGATATTATTCTTTATTTAAAACAACAAGGAGTTAAAAGAAAACCTTATGAAAAATAAATATAGCCATTCTAATAATCAATTAACTCTTCAAAATAAAGGAGAATCAGTTTTTTTAAAAGGTTTTCTTTTTCGCAAGAGAAATTTAGGTAAAACTATTTTTTTAGACTTACGGGATGTTTCTGGAGTAATTCAATTATTGATCAAAGAAAATAATCCTCAATACAGCCAAATCATATCTCTCAAATTAGAAACAGTTGTTGAAATCAAAGGAATAGTTGTTGAAAGAAGCAATAAAAACAACAAATTAAAAACAGGAGAAATTGAAATTTTAGTCTCTTTTTTAAATGTTTTAAGCGAATCCCAAATTCTTCCTTTAAATATTTTTAAAAGTCAAACAAGCCTTGAAGAAACTAGGCTTAAATATCGTTATTTAGATTTACGTAATCCAGAAGTAAAACACTTTTTAATTCAAAGGCATCATATCACTCAAAGTATTCGCCAAACACTTTTAAAAAATGATTTTTTAGAACTTGAAACTCCCATTTTATCTAAATCAACTCCAGAAGGAGCGCGAGATTATTTAGTTCCTTCAAGAATTTATCCAGGAAATTTTTATGCTTTACCTCAATCGCCACAACTTTTTAAACAATTATATATGATTGCTGGTTTTGAAAGATATTTTCAAGTAGCTCGTTGTTTTCGCGATGAGGATTTGCGATCGGATCGTCAACCTGAATTCAGTCAAATTGATATTGAAACCGCTTTTTGTACTAAAAGTGATATTATTACTTTAACTGAAAAAATTTTTGTTGATTTGTTTCGAAATATTTGGCAAAAAAAACTTTTACAACCTTTTATGACTTTAACTTATAAAACAGCTTTAGAACTTTATGGCTCTGATAAACCCGATTTAAGAAATCCTTTAAAAATTACTAATTTTAATGCTTTTTTTGACGACAGCGCTTGGAAAAACAATATTTTTCAAGAAGACATAAAAGGTTTTAAAGTTACTAAAACACTTTTTTTAAGTCGTCGTCAAATAGAAAAATACCAACTTTTCTTTGAAAATAATTTTTGTTTAAAATTATTCATTTTTAACAAAAAAAATGATAAAATTATGAGTGTAATATCAAAATTTATTAAAGATGATTCTTTTTTGAAAAATGAAGAAATTTGTTTTGTAGTTTCAGGTCCAAAAGAAAAAGTTCATAAAGCTTTAGGACTTTTTAGAAGTAAATTAGCAGCTGATTTAGCTTTAATTGATGAAACCAAAGAATCTTTATTATGGATAGTTGATTTTCCTTTGTTTGAATTTGATTCTTGCAATAATAGATTTTACTCTTTACATCATCCTTTTACCGCCCCTTGTGACATTAATGCTTTAAAAAAAGAACCTTCAAAAGCCTTAGCCTTAGCATATGATTTAGTTTGGAATGGTTATGAAGTTGGTGGTGGCTCTTTGAGGATTAATAATCAACAAACTCAAGAAATAATTTTTAAACTTTTGGGTTTTACCCAAGCAGAAACAGAAAGACGATTTGGTTTTTTAATTGAAGCTCTAAAATACGGAACTCCTCCTCACGGTGGTTTAGCTTTAGGACTTGATCGTTTAGTGATGCTATTTACAAAAACTAACAATATTAAAGACGTGATTGCTTTTCCTAAAACTCAAAGCGCTAAAGATTTAATGTTAAACGCTCCTGGAACTGTTGACCAAGAACAATTAAAAATTTTAAAAATTAAATTCTAAATTAACAAGAGTAAAAGTAGTTCAATGAAATTATCTTTAAAATTAGATCCTCAAAAAACTTATATTGCAGCTATTAGTGGTGGCATTGATTCGATGGTTTTGTTAGATTTTTTGTGGTCGCAAAAGTTTCAGTTAAAAGTAGTTCATTTCAATCATTTAAAACGTTCTGATGCTTTTAAAGACAAAGATTTGATTCAAACTTATTGTTTCCAAAAACAAATACCCTTTTATTATTTTGAATTGCAACTAGATTTCAAAAATTTTCAAACTCAAGCTCGCCTTTTAAGACAAGAAAAGCTAAAACAAATAGCTAAAAAATACCAAACTCCTTATGTTATCACAGCTCATCATTTAGATGATTTAGCAGAAACTATTTTGCAAAAAATCGCTCGTGGTAGCACTTTGCTAGGTTATAGTGGAATGCAACCAGAGTTATCTTTGCAAGGATTTCTCTTTTTAAAACCTTTTTTGTACTTAACTAAAGAAAAAATTATTTCTTATGCTAAAAAAAATAAGATTCCTTTTTTATCCGATTATACCAATAAAATCAATATCTATCAAAGAAATCAAATAAGACATCATATTATTCCTTACCTCAAAGAAGAAACTACTTTTTTACAAAACATTAAAAATTTTTCGCTCATTCTTTTTCAAACTCAACATTTTATTAGAAAACAAACTCTTCTTTTTGTTGAAAGAAATCAAACTAAAAAAGATTATATCTTGTTTTTTTTGCAAAAAGACTTAAATTTTCAAGCTAATAGTTTAGTCTTTTGTCTCGCTCCTTTTTTATCCCTTGATAAAGTAATTCAAAAAGATATTATACTTTATTTATTAGAAAAAAAAAATATTGATAAAACTTTTTTAGTGGTTGAAAGCATAGTAAAAGGACTATCTTTTTCCACTAAACCTAACTTATCTTGGACTCTTAATTTAGGTTATTCTTTGATTAAAAGTTATAATTATTTTGGTCTTGTTTCTAATGACACATCCTTAACAATAAAAGATTGTGTCTACAAAAAACCTTTACTTTATGTCTCTACTTGTGCAACTTGTCTCCCTTCTTCTTTGCAACAAGTTTTAACTATTAGTTATGATTTACAACAAATTATTTTTCCTTTGAAGTTGCGTCAAAAAAAACCAGGTGATTACTTGAAATTTAGTTTTGGAAAGCAAAAACTCAAAAACTTTTTAATCAATAAAAAAGTCCCTTTTCTCCAAAGAAATAATTTATGGTTAATAGTTGATCATAATGATAATATTTTATGGATTCCTCATTTATATATTAATTATACCTTAGGTAGTTTTCATTTGATTTCCTTAGGTTTACAAAATTAATTTAAAAAGTTAGTTGTTTTTTTAATTATCCAATAACTTAGATATTTATTAAAAACTTAGATATTTATTAAAAAAAGAAGGTAATTTTATGACATTTTTAGATAAAATTTTTAAAAAATTTAATGTTTATGTTTTATATGTAGCTCTAGTAGTTATTGCTCTTGCTTTTGGATGGTGTTATTTTAACAAAAAAAATACAGATCCTGATGGCTTGACATCATTAACAGATTCTTTTGAAAATAAAGAAATAAAAGAAATAGTTTATGAACCTGTTATTTTTACAAATTATCTTAAATTAACCGTTACCAAAAAAGATAATAAAAAAATTGATTATTTTCACGTCCCTAAAGAATATTTGTTTAATGATGAGGGACTAAAAGATTCTTTAAAAAACATTAAAATAAATCCTAAAGATCCACGTCCTCATTATGGTTACGAAATTGCAATAGAAATTGCTTGGATTTGCTTCAAAGTTATCATTTTATATTGTTTTTACCTTGTTCTTTCGGATACACTTGAACAAGTCGGTAATGAACTTTCTGCTAAAAAAGGTATTAAATCAAGAAAAGCAACTATTCCTAACAAAAGATTTACTTTCAAAGATGTTGCAGGTGCTGATGAAGAAAAAGAAGAAATGTCTGAGTTAATTGATTTTTTAAAAAACCCGCTCAAATATATATCTATGGGAGCTCGCATTCCAAAAGGTGTTTTATTATATGGACCTCCAGGAACTGGTAAAACCCTTTTAGCCAAAGCTGTTGCTGGTGAAGCTGGTGTTCCTTTTTTTGCTGCTGCTGGTTCTGAATTTGATGAAGTTTATGTAGGTCTTGGAGCAAGCCGCATCAGGGATCTTTTCAAAGAAGCACAAGCATCAGCTCCGTGTATTGTTTTCATTGATGAAATTGAAGCTGTTGCAAGAAAAAGAGGAGCAATGATGACAAACAGTGGTTCGGAACAAACCTTAAATCAACTTTTAGTTGAAATGGATGGTTTTAACCAAAAATCAGGAATTATTGTCATTGCTGCAACTAACCAACCAGAAGCAATTGATTCAGCTATTTTAAGACCAGGTAGGTTTGATCGTCATTTTAATATTGCTTTACCGAATGTAAAAGACCGTGAAGCTATTTTAAAACTTCATGCTAATAATAAAAAATTATCTAAAGAAATTAGTTTGGAAGAATTAGCAAAACAAACTCCTGGATTCAGTGGTGCTCAATTAGAAGGAACTTTAAATGAAGCTGCTTTATTAGCCGCTCGAAGAAGTGCTTCTACAATTAATAAAAAAGATATTAGTGAAGCTTTGGATCGTATTTTAATGGGTCCTGCTAAAAAATCTCGTAAATATAGTGATAAAGAAAAAAGGATGGTTGCTTTCCACGAAGCAGGGCATGCCGTCGTTGGTATTAAAATGCCTTTTGCTCAAGTAGTGCAAAAAATAACTATTATTCCCCGTGGTAATGCTGGCGGTTATAATTTAATGTTACCCCAAGAAGAAACTTACTTTTCTTCCAAAAAAACTTTATTAGCTCAAATTACTTCTTTTTTGGGTGGAAGAGTCGCTGAAGAATTAATGTTTAATGATGTTTCTAGTGGTGCTTACAGTGATTTTAAAGAGGCTACTAAAATAGCTAAATTAATGGTTACTAAATTCGGGATGAGTGAATTAGGACTTGTCCAATATTCAGGAAACAATTTTCAAAATGATTTTTCTGATCCTAAAGGTTTAGAAATTGATCAAGAAATTCAAAAAATAATTTCTAGCTGTTACGGAGAAGCAAAAAGAATTATTAAAGAAAATAAAGTCTTATTAGATGCTATTGCTTCATATTTATTAGAAATTGAAACACTTACTAAAAAAGATATTGATGAAATTGTTGCCACAAATAAAATTGGTTGGTGGGAAGAAGAAAAAAAAGCAGCTGAAAAAGAAAAAAACAATAATGAATTAATTTCTACAAATGAACCAAGCATTAATTCAATAGAAAATTAAATTATTCCATTCGGATAAAACCAAAAAAATAATGTATAAAAAAATAACAAATTTATTAAAATAAGTTTTCTTTTCAAAACAAAACCCCGCCATTAAACAAACTTTAAGTAAACTTAAGATTTGTTCTTTTTTATCTTTTTAGAAAAGGTTTTTTATATGCAAGAAATTAAAGATTTTCTTATTTCAGAAAAAAACGCAATGCAAAGATTAGATCATTTTTTAGTTTGTCAAACTACTTGGAATAAAAGTCAATCTCAAAAACTAATTTTATCTCAAAAAGTTTTAGTCAATCACAAGCCCGCAAAAAAAAGATATCTACTCAAAATTAAAGATTTAGTAACCATTACAGCTACTGTTTTCAAAACACCTTTAAATATTCAAAAACCTTATAATCTTAATTTAGATGTTATTTATGAAGATCCATATTTAGCTGTCATTAATAAACCTTCTAATTTAATTGTCCATCCTTCTTTGAGTTTTTCAGGCATCACCTTAATTAATGGTTTGATTTATCAATTTAAATCTTTAAGTAATCTTGATACTTTAAGACCGGGAATTGTTCATAGGTTAGATAAAAATACCACTGGTTTAATATTAATAGCTAAAAATGATAATGTTAGTCAGAAATTACAAACAGCTTTTAACACGAGAACTATTAAAAAAGTTTATTGGGCTTTTATAGAAGGTTTTTTAGAAGATAAAGGAACCATTAATCTTCCGATTGCAAGAAATACTCATGATCGCTTAAAAATGGCAGTTTTACTAAATGGAAAACAATCAATTACCCATTTTAAAACTTTAAAAAGATTTAAGAATTTTTCTTTAATGGAATTTATTTTAGAAACAGGACGCACTCATCAAATTAGAACTCATTTATCTTATTTAAAACATCCGATTGTAGGAGACAAACTTTATGGTTCCAAACATTATAATACTGATTTAGGTCAATTTTTACATGCTAAAGAGTTAATATTTACACATCCCATCACCTCTCAAAAAATGAAACTCAAAGCTCCTTTACCCTTAAATTTTACACAACTAATACAAACATTAACAAATATTTAATTTTTTTGAATGTTACAAGTAAATTAATTCATTATATGAATCTATTTGTTTGAATTTAAAATATTGTAAAATTATTAAAATAACAAATGGATTATTATGATTAAAATTAAAAACCTTTCTAAAACCTTTATGATGAACCAAACGCATCTAAAAATTCTTAAAAATATTACTTTAACAGTTTTAAAAGGTGAAATTTTTGGTCTTGTCGGATCATCTGGTTCTGGTAAAAGTACTTTATTAAAAATAATGAATGAATTTATAATACCAGATCAAAATATGTCACAAGTGATGCAAAAATCTTTTAATCGTTTTGAAAGTGCTATGATTTTTCAAAATTTTAATCTTTTGAATAATTTAAATGTTTTTGATAATATCGCTTTACCTTTGAAAATTAGAAAATATCGCAAAGAATTGATCCAAAAAGAAGTTAATCAAATTTTAACATTTGTAGGTTTACAATCTTTCGCTAACGTTTACCCCAAAACCTTATCAGGCGGCCAAAAACAACGAATCGCAATTGCAAGAGCCTTAATTTATAAACCCAAAATTGTTTTTTGCGATGAACCAACTTTTGCTTTAGATGAAATTACAAGTCAAGAAATTTTGTGCTTGTTGCTAAAAACCAATCAACAACTTAAAACTACTATTTTTTTAGTTTCTCATAATGTTGCAGTTATTAAAAGTTTATGTCATCGAGTAGCTATTTTGCATCAAGGTAAGTTAGAAAAAATTGTTGCTTTAAATCCCACTTATAAAATGGAGGCAGTTCCTTATCAAAACATTTTTTAACTATTTTTTGCAAAAAAACCATAAATTAATTTACAAAGGTGTATTTATATATGTTTTATTTACTTTCTTTACCTTGGAAGAATAAAAAAAATCTCTTACTTGTTTTATTTACGTTATCTCTTTTGGTCAATTTTACCTTAGGTTATTTTTATTGGAATCTAAAAACTCATTTCTCAAAACAAACTGCTTTAGATCTTTTTCCTTCGCGATTAAAAGTAGCTACTGCTTTATCGACGGTTCAAAACCTATTAGAAGGTTCTGTGAAAAAACATTTAAAAAAATATCACAACATTACTTTAGAAATTTTATATTTTCCTAATGGTTTTAATAAAACTGATGAATTATTAGCCAATAAAGAAGTAGATGCGAAATTTGACGCCCATGTTCATCATTTAAATATAGCTAACCAAAATTATAATAATAGATTGACTTTTGTTCAAGCGGGTTATTTACCTAAATTTAGTCTTTTTGCTTTAAACAAAGACAATAATTTTAAAAATTTGGAAGACTTAAAAAAATTCAAAAAAGATAATCCCAACAAAAAACTAAAAATTTTAATGCCTAATGATAATTTTCAACAGTCTTTATCTTTTTATTTATTAGAACAATTAGGCATAATTAAAAAAAATAACCTTGGAACAACAACTCAAACATTTTTTGAACTCAAACCCAATTTTTTTGAAAGTGTTTTTGGTTTCCCCGAAATTCAATATGAAACTGATGAATTAATTTCAATTACTCATAAATTTCTAAATGGAGGTTATGATTTATGTCTTCAATATCCTACTCTTATGGGCAACATATCTAATGATGTTAGCGTCGTTGAAACACTTAAAAAACCTGATGAATTAGAAGATCCTATTTATTCTTATACTATTTCTTTAGTGGCTAGAAAAGATAATGAAAAATCTAAAGAAATTAAAATTTTACAAGAAGTTTTAAAACAAGAAAAAATTATTAACGAAGCACAAGAAGGGATTTTTAAAGGAAGATATTATATGATTCCTAGAGAAAAAATAGATATTCTTAGCCAAACAATTAAAGATAAATATTTAGGGAAAACTAGTTCGGCCGAAAGAGTTTCTTAAGATAATGTTTACTTTTTTAAAAACTTTTTGGAAAATTATAACTTATAAAGAATGGAATCATTATTTGTTTGCAAAAGCTTTCTTAGAAACTGTTAAAATAACTTTTCTTTCTTCTTTGGTTTCTTTTTTTCTTGGACTTTCTTTAGGTGTTTATTTATATTTATTAAAAATGAAAAAACATCATAAAAGATATTTTATTTGCAACATGTTTATTAATTTTTTAATTTCAACTCCTTTTTTGTTGTTGATTGTTTTGTTTATTAAATTTTTTTTATATCCTTTTTTTGGTTTATCTTATGGTTTTAAAGTTGGTTTAATTTCCTTAATTTTAATTTTAACTCCACTTTTTGGTCGGCATTGTGAACAAATTTTTCTCACTGTTAACCCTGAAATTTATCAAACATCTTATAGTCTTGGAGCTAATAACTGGCAATTTATTAAATTTTTTTTATTGAAGGAAACTTGCTCTGATATTGTTTTAAAAGCTTCTTCTCTTTTTGTAACATCTTTGGCTTATTCTTCTGTCTTAGGAATTATAGGACATATAGGGATCGGCGAAATTGCTATTTCTCGTGGTTATAATGGTGACTCTTCTTTATTAAAATTAAATGGTTTTAATTCTTTAGATTTGATTATGGTTTGTGTTTTTTCTATGTTTGCTTTAACCCAAATAGTACAATTAATCGGGGGATTTTTAGCTGCTAAATTAGATAAACGTTAACTAATTATTAAATTTAAAAAAGTGATAGTTTTTAATTTGTTTTTTTAAAAATATTTTTTTCTCTAAATTTAAAAAAATAAGGTATAATATTTTTGTGGATCATATGAAATTAATTATAGCTATCGTTTCTAGTAACGATGCGAATAAAGTAGAAAATTCTTTAATTGAAAATAGTTTTTTTATAACCAAATTAGCTACTAAAGGAGGTTTTTTAAAAGAAACTAATGCTACTTTTATTTTAGGGGTTAAAGAAGAACAAGTCCATAAGGCTTTAGACATCATTGGTAAACATTCCAAAAAAAAAACTCAATTGATTCCTAATAGTATTATGAATCAATTTTCAGCTTATAGTTCTTTGCCAACAGAAATTTCTATTGGGGGAGCCACTATTTTTGTTTTAAATGTGGATCAATTTTTAAAAGTTTAGTTTTTTTTACTTAAAAAAATTAATTAAAATAAGGAGGTAAATTAGTGTCATTAACTAAAAAACAAAAAGAAGAAATTATTAAATCAACTGTTAGTTTTCCAAAAAACACAGGCTCTTCTGAAGTGCAAATTGCTATTTTGTCAGAAGAAATTAAAAAACTAAGCGAACATCTTAAAAAACATCCTCATGATTTCCATTCTAAAAGAGGTCTTTTTATGAAAAACAGTAAAAAGCGTAGTTTATTAAAATATTTAGGAAAATAAAAGTTACTCTTCAAAATACCACAAAACTATTTTTTGTGGTGTTTTTTTATTTACTTATCAATCTTTAACTTAAAAAAATATTTCAATATCATCGAAAATATCTATCTTAAAGATAAAATGATAAATGATTTACTAAATAACAATAAAAAGGAGTCTTATGAAAGGAATATTAGTTTTATACGATGGCTTTGAAGATTGCGAAGCTTTAGTAACTAGAGCTTTATTAAAACGAGTTTCTCTACCTTTAACTACTGCTACCCCTAATTTATCATTGGAAGTTATTTCTTCTAGCGGCCTTAAAGTCAAAGCAGATTGTCATTTTTCTACAATTGATACATCTTCTCATGACTTTTTAGTAATTCCAGGCGGTCCTTACGTCGCTCAAATTATTGAAAAAGAAACTTTTTTATTACAGTTAATTCAACAATTTATTGTTTCTAATAAAATTGTTGGCGCTATTTGCGCAGCCCCAATGTTTTTAGGAAAGTTAGATTTATTAAAAGAACATTCTTTTACTTGTTTTCCTAATTGCCAACATTTTATTTTAGGATCTTATTTACCTAATCAAAAAGCTGTTATTAGTGGTAATTTTGTCACTTCTCGTTCTCCTATTACTGTCTTTGAATTTGTTTTCGCTTTGGTTGAATCATTAAAAGGCAAAACGACTGCTTTAGCTTTTCGAAAAAATCTTAATGTCTAAACTTTTCTATTAAACGTCAAATACTTATATCTTATAAAGAATCAAATTTTTGATAAATTAAATATTTTTTTTATTTACATTGATTTACTTCTTTATTAGTTTTATTTTTGATATTTTATATCATAAAAAAAACTTTTTTTACTTATTACACTTGACTTAATTACTTTTTTATAGTAAAATATTAAAGAATGTTGAAAAAAATAATCGTTATAATTAATATTGTTAAAAGAATTAGTTTAAAAAAAATTACTTTTTTGAAAAAGCAAAAAAATTTTAATATCTTATTTTTATAATAATAAGGAGAAAGTCTCATGATTAATCAATTACTTCCCAAAAATAACCATAAAACTTTGATGGCTAACAGTTCCACTATCAAACGTAAATGGCATTTAGTTGATGCTAAAGATAAAACTTTGGGTAGATTAGCTACCAAAGTAGCTGCAATTTTAAAAGGTAAAAACAAAACTCATTATACTCCGCATGTTGATAATGGTGATTATGTAATTGTTATTAACGCATCTTACATCAAATTAACTGGTAAAAAATGGTCACAAAAAGTTTATTATAAACATTCAGGTTATCCAGGAGGACTAACTAGCATTGTTGCAACGGATTTAATGCGTAAATTTCCTATTAGAATAGTTGAAAAAGCAATTTTAGGAATGATTCCTCACACTAAATTAGGTTCTCAAATTGGCAAGAAGCTTTTTGTTTATCCCCAAGAAAACCACAATCATCAAGCTCAAAAACCAGAAATATTAGAGGTTTAATTATATGAAAAAAGTAAATTTTTGTGGCACTGGACGTCGCAAAAGCGCTGTTGCTCGAGTTATTTTAACTAATGGAACTGGAAACATCACTATCAATACTAAAAATTTTGAATCTTATTTGCCGCTACCAGCTACTCGTTTAGATATGTTGCAACCTTTAGCAATTACTAAAAAAAGAGAATCTTATGATGTCCGCGTTAATGTTGGTGGTGGTGGTCTTTCTGCGCAAGCAGGCGCTATTCGTTTAGGGATTGCTCATGCTTTATTAGAAAGCATTCCTGAATTAAGAATTATTTTAAAAAAGGCAGGATTATTAACACGCGATTCTCGTTGTGTTGAACGCAAAAAATATGGCTTGAAAAAAGCTCGTCGCGCCCCACAATTTTCAAAACGTTAATAACAAAAAAAAGAACTTTGTCAAAAAAGTTCTTTTTTTATCAAAAAAATACTACAAAATAAAAAGAGAAAGAAAAAAACTATGAATAAAATAAGAGTTCGTTATGCTCCTAGTCCAACTGGTTTTTTACATATAGGTAATGCCCGAACTGCTTTATTTAATTATTTATTTGCTAAACATCATCAAGGGGATTTCATTGTAAGAATTGAAGATACTGATCTTTTGCGTAATGTTGATAGTGGGGAAAATTCACAATTGAAAAATTTACGTTGGTTAGGGATTAATTGGAATGAAGGACCAGACATAAAAGGACCTTTTGGTCCTTACCGTCAATCCGAAAGATTATCAATTTATCAAAAATATGCTTTTAAATTACTTGAAAAAAATCTCGCTTATCAAGAATTTGGAAAAGATCAAAAAATGTTTGCTATTAGATTTAAAGTTCCACAAAATCAAACTTTTGCTTTTCATGATTTAATTAGAGGAAAGTTAACTTTTTTAAGCAAAGATATTGAAGATTGGGTTATTATTAAATCTAATGGTTATCCTTCTTATAATTTTGCAGCAGCCGTTGATGATCATTTGATGAAAATTTCTCATATTTTTCGAGGGGAAGAACATATTACTAATACCCCTAAACAAATAATGATTTATCAAGCTTTTAATTGGGAAATTCCTAAATTTGCCCATATGACTTTAATTTTAAATCAAAAAAGAAAAAAAATTAGTAAAAGAGACCTTGATGTCCTTCAGTTTATTGAAGATTACGCTGATTTAGGTTATCTTCCTCAATCTTTATTTAATTTTTTATCTCTTTTGGGGTTTTCTCCTTTAAGCTCTAAAGAAATATTGAGTCCTGAAGAATTTATTTCCTTATTTGATGTCAATCGTTTAAATAAATCTCCAGCTATTTTTGATAAAACAAAATTAGATTTTTTTAACAATTATTATCTCCGAAAAACACCTATCAACAACATTACCTCTTTTATAATAAGTAAAAAATATTTTGTCAACGCTTTACCTGTAAATAATCAAGTTTGGTTAACTAAATTTGTGACTTTATTTCAAGAAAGAATGAATTATATAAAACAAGCAATAGATTTATATCGTTATTTTTTTATAACTAACCCTTCTTTTTCTCAAGAAGCGCAACAATTTTTAAAAACTCATGATTACGTATTGCCAATTTTAACTATTTTTTATCAGAAATTAAAGTCAATTAATTTTGAAAAAGAAATGATTAACGCAATTATTGTTGAAATAACTCAAAATAATAAATTTTCTAAAAAAATTCTTTTCACAGCTTTACGGATTGGCGTTACTTGCCAAATGCAAGGTCCTAGTTTACCACTTTTTTTAGAATTGTTAGGAAAAAAGCAAGTTCTTGCTAATTTAGTTCAAGTTTTTGAGGTATTAAATGTCAAGAAAGTTTAGTTACATATTTTTTTAAATATTATTTTTTTTCAAAAAATAATTAAAAAAACTGCATCCAATGATAAAAATCAATTTCTCATAGTTTAAAAAAAGATAATAATTTGATTATTTTGAAAAAAACCAAAAAACTTTTAAAAATGATAAACATAAAACAAAATTAAAAGTTAATAAATAACTAAAAAAATAATCCTTTTGTTTAAAAATGAGCAAATATAAAACAAAATTACAAAACTCATTAGGACATCATCAATTAAAGTTTATTTCAAGGTATTTTAAAAAAAATGCATTAACAATATTTTAATATTGTATTTAAAAAATCACTATTTTCAAATAGTTTTTTGTTTTATTTTTTTGATCATCATATTTATTTTATTACTTCTTTTTTTTAAACTATTTTTCTAAAATTAAAAGGATTGCTTGAAAATGTTAAAAATTTATAATTCCTTAACCAATCAAAAAGAAATTTTTACTCCTTTGCACACTCCTACCGTTAATATGTATGTTTGCGGACCGACTGTTTATAATCATTTGCATTTAGGAAACACAAGACCATTAATTTTTTTTGATACAGTTAAAAAATATTTAGAAACAATTGGTTTTCAAGTTTTTTATGTTGTTAATATTACCGATATTGATGATAAAATCATTGCATCTTCTTTACAACAAGAAATTAAAGAAGAGCTTTTAGCTAAAATATATATCCTAGCTTTTTTTCAATTATTAAAAGATTTAGAAATTAAAACAATTAATTTTTACCCTCAAGCAACTGATTATATTCCATCAATGATTAATTATATTCAAAATCTTTTAAAGAAGGGTTTTGCTTATTTTACCGAACAAGGTATTTATTTTAGAATATCTAAAATAACTGATTACGGTCAATTAAAAAAGCAAGATTTAAATCAATTAAAAAAAAACGCAAGAAAACAATTAGACCCTGACAAAGAAAATCCAAGTGATTTTATTTTATGGAAAAAAACTTTTCAAGGGGTTCAATATCAAAGTCCTTGGTTTTTGGGACGCCCAGGATGGCATACCGAATGTGCAACCATGATTCAGCAAATTTTTAAAATTTCATTAGATATTCATGGGGGAGGGACTGACCTTAAATTTCCTCATCACCAAAATGAAATAGCACAAACCCAAGCTTGCAGTAATTATCCTTTAGCAAATTTTTTTATGCATGTTGCAAGGTTAGATTATCAAAACCAAAAAATGTCTAAATCTTTAGGGAATATTGTTTGGTGCAAAGATTTATTAAAACAATTTCCTCCTTCAGTGATTAAATTTTTTATCTTAAGTACTCATTATCGTAAACCTATTAATTTTTCTTATGAGATAATGGAACAAGCTCAAAAAAGATATCATAAAATCATCGTTTTTTTAACTAAAAAATATTTTTATTTACAAATAAAAAAAAGTTTAATAACGGACTTAGAACCAAATATTGTCAATTCTTTTCATCGATTGATGCAAGATGATTTTGCTACTCATAAAGTGATAGATTTAATTGAAACGAGCATCAAAACAACTCATAAAAACAAAAATTTATCCTTTTTAGCTCAAACACACAACACTTTATTATGGATTTTAACTGATTTAGGAATTAATCCTCAGTTTGTGCGCGCTACAAAAACAGATTTACAAACTTATCATTTATGGCAAATGGCAAGACAAAACAAAGAATTTAAGCAAGCAGATTTTTTGCGTCAAATGTTAATTGATAAAGGTTTGTTATAAAAATATAAATACCCAAATAAAATTTTTTATTAGCTCAAAAACTTGGTTTAAACTACAAAAGTGATTATTTTTTTTACTTTTATTATGCTATAATAATATTGTTAGTTAAATATATTTTTTTAGTTTTTTTATCTTTATTGCTTTTAAATAATTTTATTTTTTAACAATAATCAAAATTCTTTTAATTAAAATTAAGGTTTCAAGGAGGGGTAAAATTTTATTTTTTTTAAAGCAATTAATAACTTGAAAATTTATTAAGTAAAAAAATTAAAATTAAGAAATTAAAGATAAAAAGAAAGAGTTTTATCGTGAACATCTTAACATTAAGAAGATCTATTAAAGTTTTTCAAAAAAATCACCTTATCCCAAAAAATATTTTAGAACAAATTTTGACAGATACAATGAGAGCTCCTTCTTCTTTTAATTTACAACCTTGGCATTTTTTCGTGATAGAAAATGAAGCAAGTAAAGCCAAACTAAAACCTTGTTTATATGGCAATAATAGCCAATTAGAAACTAGTTCAGCTGTAATTTTGGTTTGTGGCAACATAAAAAAAAACGAAACAAAAGAACCTATCTTAAGACAATCTTTTACGGAGGCACAAATGCCATTAATCATTCAAGAACAAGTATTAGCTCAAGTTGATCTTTTATATCGAAACAAAGATCAGGAAGAAATCAAAAATGAACTTTTTTTAGAATGTGGTATTGTTTCTTTACAATTAATGTTAGTGGCTAAAAGTTATGGTTACGATAGTTGTCCTGTGGGAGGCTTTAATTCTAAAATTATTAATCCAACTTTTAATATTGATGAAAATCTAGTCCCTGTTTTACTGATAGCTCTAGGTAAATCAATAGAAACACAAACACTACCACCTACTTTTAGATTACCTTTTGACAAAGTAACAACTTTTTTATAAGAGACTTTTTGAAGTCTCTTTTTTGATTAAATTAAAGCCTTACTAAAAGTAAAATAATTAATATTCATTATTTTTTTATTTAAATTTTTCAGAAAAAACAAATAAAAAATCAAATACTTGAGCAAACTAAGTTGTTTTTTTGATGTATAATTAAATTATATAAATGGATACTGGACCAAAAATGGTAACCACCTAAAAATGAAAAAAAATATCAAAGTTAAATTGTTTATTAAAAATTAAACAATGCAGTGACTATTTTTTTGGCTTTACTTTTATTATCTTATTAATCGTTTACTTATAAAAAATATCACCCCAAAAAAATAAAATATTTTTAATTTCAACACCCAAAAGATAAAAAATATTTGAAACTTAGTTTTTTATATGATAATATATGCTAAAATATAAAAGAGTCTTTTTTTATTTTATTGGTTAGCTCTTTGACAAAATTAAATAAATAGTCTTAAAAAGGTAACAAATTAAACAAAGGAGGAGATAAATTATTATGAAATGGCCTACAAAAACAAGCGACAAACAAACTTATGGCGAAGAAATTGCTAACGCTATTTCTCATGGTTTAATGATTCTTTTAGGAATTTTTACCCTTGTTTTTTTTACCATCAAAATTAACAAAATTAATCCTTCTAATAAATTTATTTTTTTAATTTTTAGTATCTCCATTATTATTCTTTATTTGATGAGTACTTTAAATCACTCCTTATCTTTTACCAAAGCTCATAAATTTTTTCAAAAAAGCGATCATATTAGTGTTTATTTACTTATTTGGGGAACTTTTGTTCCTATTTTGTTACTTTTAAAAGAATTACAAGTCCCTTTAATTGAAGATTGTAAGATTACCAAAGGAAATTTTCTTTTTATTTGTCAATGTCTTTTAGTTTTTTTAGGTATTCTTGCTAAAATACTATGGTTTGAAAAAGGAAAATATGTACACCTTGTCCTTTATGTTTTGTTAGGATGGAGTGGTTTATTGTTTGTTGATGAATTAATAAAGCCAAATAATAAAAATTTATTTATTTGTATTTTTTTGGGTGGTTGTTTTTATAGTGGGGGTATTTGGTTTTTTATCAAAGATCATAAAAAATATTTTCATTTTATTTGGCATCTTTTTGTTATCTTAGGCACTTGTTTCCATGCTGTAGGGATTTATCTTTTATTAAAAAAATTGTAGACTAAATGAAAATAAAGAAAAAATATCAAAATGCTAATTATTAATAAAAATAACTTTCAATTTTGTGTCAAGCAACCGTTAAATTAAAATATCTATAAGAAAAAAAGATATCAAAAGAGAAAAGAGAAAAATATATGAAAATTATGTCGGTCAATTCAGGTAGTTCTTCTTTAAAATTTCAATTATTAGAAATGCCTCAAAAAGATTTAATTGCTTCTGGTTTAATCGAAAGAATTGGTTTTTCTAATGCCATTTTTACCCTTAAAACCAAAAACAATAAAGAAACAAAAACATTAGAAATTAAAAACCACCAACAAGCGATCGCATTGTTATTAGACATTTTAATTCAAAACAAAATCATCAATCAATTAGAAGAAATTGAAGGCATCGGACATAGGATTGTTCAAGGAGGAGAATTATTTCAAGATGCAACTATTTTAACTAACGAAGCAATTGCCAAAATAGAAAGTCTTTGTGATTTGGCGCCTTTACACAATCCAGCTAATCTTGTAAGTATTAAAGCTTTTAAAAAAGTTTTACCGTCTTTATTTCAAGTAGGAGTTTTTGATACTACTTTTCACCAAACTATTCCAGCAGTTAATTTTTTATATGCCACTCCTTATTCTTGGTATCAAAAATATCAAGTGAGAAAATATGGTTTTCATGGAATCTCTTATAAATATATCACTGAAAAAATGCAACATATTTTAAAGAAAAAAGATGCGAAACTAATTATTTGTCATGCTGGTAATGGAGTTTCTTTGTGTGCGGTTGATTCGGGGAAATCTTTAGATACTTCTATGGGTTTTACCCCTTTAGAAGGTGTTCCTATGGGCACTCGCAGTGGCAATATTGATCCAGCAGTAATCAAATTTATTGCTGACAAAGAAAACAAAAGTATTGCTGCTGTAATTGATGATTTAAATAAAAAATCAGGTTACCTTGGGGTATCTGGCATTTCTAATGATGCACGAGATATTATCGCAGAAATAAAAAAAGGCAATCTCCAATCTTGTTTGTCTTTTGATATTCAAGTAAAACGGATAGTTGATTATATTGCTAGTTACTACGTTTTATTAAAAGGGATTGATGCTTTAGTTTTTACTGCCGGTATTGGCGAAAATTCAGTTTTTTTTAGATCAAAAATCATTAATTCTTTATCCATTTTAGGGTTTAAACTAGACGTCGAAAAAAACCAACTTCAAAGCAAAGAGGGTTTAATTACTACTACTCAATCACTTATTCAGGCTTTTGTTGTTCCTACCAACGAAGAACTAGCAATCGCTTGTGATGTTTTAAGAATTTATAACAACGAGAAAAATAATTTTTCTTAATAAATAACAAAGTCTTTTTTTAAGACTTTATCGGAGGAATACTCAAGTGGCTAAAGAGGCACGCTTGGAAAGCGTGTAGATCCAAAAGATGCAAGGGTTCGAATCCCTTTTCCTCCGCCAATAATTTCAAAAAGATTGCTTTCAAAATAAATAAAACAATTTTTCCTATCATTTAATTAAGATAATTATTACTCAAAACAATAAAAAGCTCTCAATCAAAGATGGCTTTTTTTTATTTCAAAACCAATTTTGTTAATGATATATTGGTAATCTTTTCTTATTATAAAACAATAGCAATATTAAAATTATAATAATGAGATTAAAAAAAATCAAAATTATTTCGGCTAAAAAAACCATTTAAATTAAATCAAATAATATCATTGTTTCTTTTTTAATAAAATTTCTTTTAAAACTTTATCAACAATAACTTTAACTTGAGGATTTACAAAAAGAATATGATTTTTCGTTTCAAAATTAGTTTTTTTACTGCAGTTTTTTAAAACAATGATTTTTAATTTATCAAGATTAACTTTTTTCAACATTTTACGAATTTTTTGTTCTTTAGCTTGTTTTTTTAACATAACTGAACCTTTTTTTGTATTTTTTATCTTTATAAAAAAAACTGATGATGAACTACCAAATAAACAACTTTTTTTAAAATAAAAATTGTTTATTAAAAAAAATAACTCCTAATTTTTCAACCTTTTTTTATTTTAATTAAATAAAAATAATCTAAATTATTTTCCAAACCCTACAAACAATTAAATATAAAAAATATTAAGATAAACTTTTTAAATTGATTTTTTTATTTTTTTCGAGAAATCAAAATACCATTTCATCGCTTATAAATTAAAGTAATATCAAAAATTAACTACATAAAAATCCAATATGTTATTAAAATTATTTTTTTAAGTTAAATTAAAAAAATAATTTTCAATATTTAATAACTAATAAATATTATAATTCTTTTTTATTAAAAAAGGGATATTTTAATACTTCAAAAGTATTTATTGAAGTAGATTGTTCCCGAAAAAGTAAACTAGTTAAAAAGAACAAAATCCTCAAATGGTTGATTAAATTAAAAAAACTTAGTAAAATAATATTTTTGAACACTTTGATGTATAATTATAATTAATGGTGATTGTTTTTTTTCTAAAATGACTATTTAATTAAATTAAAAATAAATATCTTTTATTAAAAAATAGTACTTTTTTTCAAGATAACATCAGTTAATAAAGAATATTTGATAAAAAAAGGAAAATAAAATAACTTAATATGAATAATGATAATTACAACGTAACAAAAAAAATATTTAGAAAAAAAATTTATTAAAAAATTACAATCGGTACCAACTTTTTATTTTTAATAAACAATTTAGTTTGGATATTTTTTGTTTTCGGGTGATTGCCGTTTTTTGGTATAGCGCCAAGATGTTTAAAAATAAATTCATTAAAAATTCTTTTTTTTGTTATAATTAAAATATTAGGTGTTGTTTCTAATACCATAACAATTCTAAAGAAAGAAAAGGATCAAACAAATTGATAGCTCAAGTAATTATAGATCTTAAAACTTCTTCTTTAAATCAATGTTTTGATTATTTAATTCCTCAAACATTTCTTCCTTTGGTTCAAAAAGGGATGCGAGTTATTATTCCTTTTGGCCCTAAAAATTGTCATCGTTTAGGTTATATCATTGATTTTAAAAATGAAAGTCCTTTCGCTAATAAAGAGTTAATCGATATCTTAGATGAAAAACCTTATTTTAATGAAGAATTATTTTTATTAGCAGAAGAAATGTTAAAAACTCCTTTTAGCATTAAAGCTTTGATTTATCAAACTATTATCCCTAAAGCTTTTTTAATAACTCACTTAAAAGAAATTGTCATTCTTAAACCAAAATTGATCCCTGAAACAATTCGAAATCATATTCCTAAAAAAAATAAATTTTTGATTAACGCTAATAATAAAATTGTAAAATCTTTACAAAAACTATCACAACAAGGCGTTATTTTGATAAAAGACATTGTTAAAGCTAACAAAAGTACAAAAAACTCTATTGGTTATCTTTTGAATTCGGAATTAAAAATATTATCGAATTTAACATTAAAAGAACAAGACTTTCTACAAAGATTAATAAATTGGAACAAAAATAAAAATACTAAAGAAATAATTGCTATCGATAGAAAAGAAGCTTTAAGTCTGACTTCACCCAACATTATCAAAAGTCTCCTTCAAAAAAAAATTATTTTACAGGTTTTCCAAAAAAGAATTATTGTTTTGAAACATCATTTTAAACCTCTAAAACATGACAAAAAAATCATATTAAATAAAGAACAAGTCAAAGTGATAAAAAGCATTAATGTTAACAAATACAAAACTTATCTTTTGCACGGAAAAACGGGTTCTGGTAAAACAGAAATTTATTTAAATTTGATCGCAAAAATTTTTAAAAAAAAAGAACAAGTGTTGTTTTTAGTTCCTGAAGTTATCTTAATTGCTCCTTTAATCCAACGTTTAGAAGCTAAATTTGAAAAGATTAAAATAGTTGTTTTGCATAGTTATTTAACCCCTTTACAAAAACAAGATCAATTCACAAAAATTACATCCCAAGAAGCTCAAATTGTTTTAGGAACGAGAAGTGCTATTTTTGCGCCTCTGCATCATTTAGGTATTATCATTATTGATGAAGAACATGATGAATCATTAATAGAAAAAATAAAAACTCCTTATGATGTTAAAGAATTAGCCCAAATAAGAGCCAATTATCATCAAATTCCTTTAATACTTGGAAGTGCCACCCCCTCTTTAGAAAGTTATTATCAAGTTTTTCAAAAGAAATACAAACTTTTAAAGTTAAATAAAAGAGCTTTAATCAACATTTTGCCACCTATTAAATTAGTTGACATGAAAGAAGAATTAAAAAGCGGTAATTTAGAACCATTTTCCATGGATTTGAAACATGCCTTACAACAAACTTTAATCAAAGGTGAACAAGCTATTTTATTTATCAATACTAAAGGGTTTGCGCCTTTTGTTTTATGTCGTTTTTGTGGTTTTGTTCCTAAATGTCAAAATTGTAATAATAGCCTAACTTTTTATAATCAAAAACAAATTTTAAAATGTAATTATTGCGGCTATCAAAAAGATTTCACTATTCAATGTAGTAATTGTCACAAAAAAACCGTTAAAGCTTTAGGAGTGGGGATTGAATATATTCAAAATCATTTGCAAAAAAATTTTCCTAAAACTAAAATAATTACACTTGATTCAGATAATGTCACCCATTTAGCTCAATATGAAAAATTGTGGTATGATTTTCAAGAGCAAAAAGCCGATATTTTGTTAGGAACGCAAATGATTGCCAAAGGGCTTGATTTTCACCAAGTTACCTTAGTAGGAATATTGATGGCAGATACTCTTTTAAAAATTCCTACTTTTAAAGCTGCTGAAAAAACATTTCAATTATTAATTCAAGCCGCTGGACGTTGTGCCAGAAAAAAAGAAGGTCAAGTAATTGTTCAAAGTTATAATTTAGAACATTTTGCTATTAAAAAAGCTGTTCTTTATGATGAGGTTAATTTTTTAAAACAACTATTACAAGAAAGATTAATGACTCAAACACCACCTTTTGGTTATCTGAGTAAAATTTTGATTGCTCATAAAAACTTTAAAAAAACTTTTGATATTGCTTGTCAAATTAAAGTTATTTTAGAAACTACTTGCTCTCCAAAATTTAAAGTTTTAGGTCCTGTTTTGTCAATGATTCCAAAAAAAAATAATTATTATCGCTTTTTGTTAACCTTAAAATATCATCATTGGCCTTTAAATTTAGAATTTATTGTCACTTCTAAAATCCAACAAGACTCTTTCATTTTTTTTGATCGTTTTGCTAATTTATTATAAAATAATGAAATTGCAATATTTTAAGAAAAAAACCGGTAAGAACAAAAACGAAATTTACCTTTTGGTTAGGTTTAAAAATTAACAATTAAAATTGTATTTTATATATACTAATTTTTACAATTTAAAAAAAATAGTTGTTAAAGATTTTTAACATATTTTATTAAATTTCAAAATTGTTGTAGAGTGCCCAAAAAAACTGAACCAAAAAAAAGAATAACATTAAATCCAAATTGTTTATTATTAAAAAATAAGCAGTTTGGATTTTTAATAAACAATTTAGCTTTAATATTAATAATATTTTTTGTTTTTAGGTAGTTGCTGTTTTTTTGGTCTGGTGTCGGTTTTTTTCTTTTGGAATGTTACCGTTTTTATCTTTTTTTTCTGGTTTATTATAAATAGCCCCCACTATAGACTTTTAAAGTCTAATTTAAATTAAAATTTTTACCTTTTTATTTAT